>CAYRJA010000087.1:0-13915 GCA_964424455.1 uncultured Bifidobacteriaceae bacterium | reverse complement strand
TGTGATTCTTTTTCTTTCAATTACCTCTCCTGTATTTTTATCTATTGTTTTATAAACTTCTGTTTTCAAATCAAACTGTAAAAGATGTTGCAGATTCTCTGGCAAGTTCTTCTTTAATATAGTTTTCGTCAGATTTCCTTGCAATCCCTTTTTTGCTATCAGAGTATTTGTATAAACTTCATCTTTCTTCAATTCTAAAATCTTCAGTAAATCAGTTTGAGATAACTTCTCATTACTATCTAAAAATTGAAATATCCGTTCCTTTTGCTCCTTAGTTAGAATGTATTCTTCATATTTTTTTGTTAGCGTATTTTTCTTTTTCAGTGATATATTATTTATCGTTTCCCATATTTTACAAACTTGAAATAATGGAGAACTTCTTGGAGCAACCTTTGGTCCTGAAAAAGTTTCTTTCCCTGTTTTATTCTTATAAAACTTTCCTTCAAACTCACAAACAGACACTAATCCTTTCTGCGATTTAAGTGGACGCTGATAGTAAATAATGTTAAAAATGGTCTCTTTGTTTTTGTCATCAAGAACCTGAGGGTGAAACTGTTTTTGATAATCCCATATTCGATTAAACTCGTTGATATATTCCTCTCTTGGAAATATTTTCTCTTTAGTCCTGAAAAGGTTATCTCCATCTTCATTCCAATCTTTAAGTTCATTTTTTAACCCCTTTAATAAAAATTGTCCCACAGTCAGATTGTGTTCTCTTATATAATCAGTCCTGTTATTAATCTTTGATAAGTATCCTGACTCTTTTTTCTTTTTAGTTTTATTCTCTTGTTCTTCAGCTTCTTCTTTTCTTGTGCTCTTATAACCACGCTTTTGGTTCAGATGTAACAGAATTCGTCCAATCTCTTTTAAGTCTAACTTTTTATTTAAAGCATCATTCCTCAAACCAAATAAAAGGAGTGAAATGCCTGAATTAGTGTTCCCCTTATGAGAATAGTAAGTCTTGTCAGGAAGCATTTTCATTTTCTTCAGTTCGTTAGTAAGAAACTCTCTTCTGAGTTTGTACCGGAAATTTCCTCTTCGTATTCCTCTCTTTAAAGTACGCGATGCATTTTTACTTACTCCATTCGGATTTCCCTTTTCAAAATCATCTTTATTGTCAGGATCGAGGAGAATGATCCTTGTGCCCATTCCCATTATTGCCGCTTTTTCATCCTCTTTTATTAACGACCACCCTATAGATGTAACACCTAAGTCTAACCCAAGTACTAATTTCATGAGTATTTTTTTTCTAAAAGTAATAAACTATTTTTTACATTTGTCCTACAATTTGAAGCAAATCACAATAAGGATTATTCCGTTGTGAAAACATTTAAGGCGGGGCAACTCGCCTTCTTTCTTTCTGTTACAGTTGAAACTCTGTTCAGTGTTTATTTACTTTTCTCTGCTGCTGCTTTCTTTTTAGCAACTATTGAATATACCATTGGAATCTTATTGCCCAGATGCTTTATTTGAAACTTATTAGGTTCAGGTTCAAAAGTTTTGTTGAAACAGTTGTAGGGTGAATAATCAAATTCATCTAAAGAAATCATTTCAAGATCATTTTTTATCAGACTGTTAATCACCTCGCTTAAGCTATGGTTCCACATCACAGTGTCCTGCGTTAGGTCTGCGGTCTTGTCTGCATAAGTCCCGGTTTCGGATTCCACGATCGCACCGGAGTTAAAATATCTGTATCCGATTTCTTCAAAGTTGTCATCAAACATCCAGACTACGGGATGAAATTCAACAAACACAAATTGTCCGTTTGGTTTTAAGAATCCGGAAATAATCTTTGCCCATTTATCTAAATCCGGCAACCAGTTAATTGTTCCGTAGCTTGTAAAAACAATATCAAACTGTTTTTCTAAATGATGAGGCAAGTCATATATATCGCAACAAATAAAATCAGCTTTTGCATTTGTCTCCTCTGCAATCTTCTTTGCATATTCAATTGCTTTGTCTGATAAATCAACGCCGGTAACTTCTGCGCCATATCTGTTTAGCGAAATGGTATCCTGTCCGAAATGACATTGCAGATGTAGAATTTCTTTTCCGTTTATATCGCCAAGCAGCTTTAATTCAATTTCATTTAAAGAAATCTTTCCATTCAGAAATCCTTCAAGATCATAAAACTCAGATTTTAGATGTATATCTGTTTTGTTGTTCCACGATTGCCGGTTTATATCTATATAGTTCTGTTCCGTGTTCATTTTATTTTGGTTTTAGAGATGGACTTTTATCAGTGTGAAATGTGTGCGTCTTTCTTCGCAAATATATTATTGGAGCATAAAAATCTGTAACACGAAAGTGAAAGAGCTAAGTAGCTCGTTCACTGAATGTCCCATATTTCTACTATGAAAAGTTCAGTCAGCCCAAACTTATTTACCTTTCTCTAACTGCTCCTGCAGCGTTTCCCAATTTTTCATTTCTGCATTTAAGTCGTTTTTCAGCTTATCATATTGTGCGAAAATATCTTTTGATTCGGGTGACTGCATGGTAACAGCGTCCGCCATCTTTTTTTCAAGAAGTAAAATAGCGGTTTCTAACTGACTGATGTTTTTTTCTGTTACAGATATTTCCCGCTCTATTTTCTTTACTTCCTTCGTCTTGTTGTTTTTTTCCTTTTGAACGGGTTCTTTCTTTTCCGCTTCCTTTTTGAAAGTATTCTTCAGTTCAAGCTGCTGAAGCGATTCTAATTTATTCGACTCCAAAAATTCATAGATGTCGCCGATGTGTTCTTTAATCGTTTGATTGCGGAAATAAAAAGTACGATTGGTTAGCCCCTGAAGAAAATCTCTGTCATGCGAAACAAGAACAAGAGTGCCATTATAGTTTGCCAGCGCTTCTTTCAGAATATCTTTCGAGCGCATATCAAGGTGGTTGGTAGGTTCATCGAGCACTAAGAAATTGACAGGCTCGAGTAACAGGCAGCATAGAGCCAGACGGGATTTTTCACCGCCGGAAAGCACTTTTACTTTTTTATCAATCGCATCGCCGCCGAACAGAAAAGCGCCTAACAAATTTCTCAGCCGCGTGCGGACTTCTCCTCTGGCAATGTAGTCCACTGTTTCAAACACGGTGTGGTCGCCGTTCAGTTTTTCCGCCTGCTGCTGTGCGTAGTAACCGACTTTAACATTATGACCGAGATGAATGATACCGTTTGCATCCGTATCGCCGACAATAATTTTTGCCAGCGTGGTTTTTCCTTCTCCGTTTCTTCCGACAAATGCCACCCGGTCGTTTCTGTTGATATGAAAGTTTAAATCATTAAGAATAGTTTTATCGCCATACTTTTTCGACAGATGTTTGGCTTCTGCCACTAACACACCCGAACGCGGCGCATCCGGAAAACGGAAATGAATGGAGCTGTTGTCTTCATCTTCCACTTCTATTATCTCTATCCGGTCAAGTTGTTTGATAAGCGACTGAGCCATCTTTGCCTTGTTTGCCTTTGCGCGAAATTTGTCAATCAGCATTTCAGTCTTTTCAATTTCACGCTGCTGGTTTCTCTGTGCGGCAAGAAGGGTGGCTCTTCTTTCTTTTCTCAGTTCCACATATTTTGAATAGGGCGCTTTATAGTCCTGAATATTCTGGTTAGTGATTTCAATAGTGCGGGTGGTAATGGTGTCAAGAAATTTTTTATCGTGCGAAACAAGGATGATGGTGCCGGGATAATTTTTCAGAAATATTTCTAACCACTGTATGGATTCAATGTCGAGGTGATTGGTAGGTTCATCTAAAAGAATGACATCGGGTTTGCGCAAAAGAATTTTTGCCAACTCAATCCTCATCTGCCAGCCGCCGCTGAATTCGGAGGTAGGTCTGGGGAAATCGGTACGCTCAAATCCTAAACCGAGTAACACTTTTTCCAGTTCGCTTTCAATAGAGCCGCCGCCGAGTAAATCATGCCGTTCCTGCGCATCGTGCAACTGCTGAAGCCAGTCCATGTAATCAGGATGCAGGTGACTGCCATCAACAGTAACCTTTTGTGTCAGTTCATCAATTATTTTCTCTAACTTTTTTATTTCATCAAAGGCAGTGGCGGTTTCTTCAAGAACAGTTTTGCCGCCTTTGTGCTTTAAATCCTGAGCGAGATAGCCAACGGTGCAGCCACGAGGATAAGAAATCTCACCGGAAGTCGGCTCCTGCATTTTTGCAATAATTTTCATGAGCGTGGATTTTCCTGCTCCGTTTTTTCCTACCAAACCGATACGGTCTTTTTCATTAATCAGGAAAGTGATGTCTTTAAATAAATATTCTCCGCCGAATGAAACGGTGAGATTCTGAATTCCAACCATAAGGGTGCGAAGGTAAGTTATGGTAGTGAATTCGCCACTTTGCGGTACCGGTAATTTAGTGAAAAAATTCCTGCAAGAATCAGCAATTCACCCGCTATGAAGAGCCACCAGTTATAGGTTTTCGGTATATAAGTGTAAATGATATTATAAATAAGATGAGAATCTATGCTCATGTTTTCAATAGAAAAGTTTTTCAGCAGTTGTTCTGTGAAGTCAAAAGTAAAGGAAGCGATGATAATGAATGAACCTGCTATTAATAATGTCCACTCGGCAGGTTGAAGTGTTACAGCCGGATTTCTCTGTTGTAAGCTAACAACGGAGGCAGAGAGCGCTATCATTGTAACAGATACCATGCAGGGCGCAAGAACAGGTCCTGCCCACGGAACAGGTATAAGAAAAAGAATATCCCATGTAAGAAAAGACTCGGGCCAGCCGAGCAAAACATAGAGGAATACGTAGTAGAACAAATCCCACACAGCAAAGCAGAAAAGAAAATAGCTGAACCGTTCGGTAAAATTTCTGCCGGATAAAATACCAATGATAAGCAGCATGATGATAGTGGCTGCTTCACGGGAAAGCTCAGTGTAAGCTAACAACGGAGGGATAGGAGCAAGCGGAAACTTAAATCCTCCAGGGTACAATAATTCACGCAGGTAAACTACCACAGCAGATTCCATAAAGCCCATGGATATGCTGAAAACGATAAGCAGGATAATTGTAACAGCAACCTTTTTCATTGGAAAGAAAGATGAAAGTTACCAATCAATCAGCAATTTCATTTCGGAAATTTCTATTTCCGTATTACTGTTTCATTATATTCTTAAACTTACTGTTGCTCAGCGTGAATACTCTTGAAATATTGAAACCAAAATGAATATCTCCTTTGAGTGCATCGCCTGTTGTTTCTGTAACAAATCCTTTCTCATTCATGGCGGTGGAGTTGGTAAAATGAAGCTGAAACACATGACCGCCGGTTTCAATATCGAAACCAATAGCTGCCGAGTTATGATAAGCGGATGAGATTTGATTGGGCAGTACATAGTAATATTCACCGCACAAAGCAACCCGCTTGGTCAGTTTTATTCTTCCGGCAGCGCCAATGGCAAACACATCATTTTTGAATTGAACCGAGTCAATCAGATTCCGGTGTACAAGGGTAGGAGTGAACTGCAATGAAAACTGTTCAGAAAATTTTCTGCCTGCAATAATCTGATAGGTATAATAAAGCCGGGAGGTGAAATAGTTGGTGCGTACAGCGTTTTCAAAATGATTGGTCTTTAGCGCTACGGCTGCAAACAGTGAAAGTGTAACAGGCATTTTTTTCTCTCCCGTACTTTGCCTGAGCAGTTTGTATTTCCCGAATCCGTCTATGGTTTTTTCATAATTACTTCTGCCTATTCCTGCCATCAGCCGGTCAGTGATACCATAATCCACACCAAGACGAATCGTTGACTGATCTAATCCATAGAGTTCATAAGCGCCGGAAGAAATAAAACCGAAGCGGTGAGAGATTCTTGTATCCAGCACACCGCCTTTCAGGTTTTCAAATGAATGACCGTTTATCACACGGGTACTTTTAAATCCTGCTGTGGCATATTTAATTCCTGTGTCATTTAATTCTGAAAACAATTTGTCTGCATCTTCAGTCTGTGCAAAAGAGAGATAAGAAAGAATATTGAACAGAAAAAAAAGCGGAAGGAAATGTTTTTTCATTCAGGATGAAAAGCTATCAACTTTGGAAAGGTACAAAATTAGCTTTCACCTGCACCTTTATCACTTTGGCAATTTTTTCACGAACCACTGCCGGAATAAAAATATTGTAATCCTGTGGCGCTACTTCAAATGTGGAAGCAGCAGAAACTTTTCCTTCAGTAATATTTATGGTTCCGTTTACTGTCACATCTTTGGTTACTCCATGAATGGTCAGTTTGCCTGTAACAGTTACGGGATAGCTTCCGTCGGTTTTAAAATTTACTTGTGAAATGTTATTAATCGTACCATTAAAAGTTGATTTAGGAAATGTTTCGGATTCCATATAATCTTCATTGAAATGTTCCTGCATCAGTGCACGCTTAAAGAGGAAAGACTTAATCAGTACAGCAAAAGACAGTTCACCGGTATTCTGGTTCAATTTACTCAGACCGGTATTGGAAACAGCATCAATATTCTCAAAAGGTGTGCGGGAATGAAATGAAACCTCTGCCGCTTTGTCAATAAATTTTGTTTGCGCCGTTACAACTGTAACAGATGATGTAATGAATAGAGTTAGCGCAATAATTATTTTTTTTATTTCCATAAACAGGTTATTTATTTTTCTCAATAGAACAATTCACCAAAACTACATCCATTAATATGCCCGAACATACACCTTTTACTTTAATCTGCTCTCCGTTTTTCAAATCTTTGACAGAAGGATTTTTTTCTGCATTTACTTCACAACTGATACCGGACATTTCATCGCCCGAATCAATGTTCACAATATACTTTCCTGATTCCGCTATGGTACTGTTTTTTACAGTCCCCGTTATTTCAATAACCTTGCCGAGATATTTCTCATTAGCGGCATTTTCATCTATGAGGAAATCATTATAGAGTGTGCCGGCATCCAGAGAGAATTCCGGTGTTACACTTTCCAACCCGCTTACCGGTTTGTAGTATTGATATAAACCGAAACCACCTGCAACTGCTGCGACTAACAATACAATAAAGAATATTTTTTTAAACATAGGTGTCCCTTTTCTAAAATTCAAGTTTCAATTGCATCCTCATTCAAAGGTTGTCAATCGTAGCTTATTTATTGTAGAACAAAGGTATCAAATTCAGGCGGTGTAAGCAGCAGGAAGCAATCAAAGTGAAAGTACATAAAAAAACAGCGGCTGCCGTTTACGGCAGCCGCTGTTTTCTCTATACTCATTCTTAATTTTATTTGTTCACATTCACCTTAGCAGTATAAACATTGCTGCCAACTGTAACACGAACAAAGTAAGTGCCCGCAGTACAGGATTCAGGAAGGTTGATGTTTTCATTCCCGTGTCCGTCTGCTGCTTCACTGATTCTTGTCAGAACAGTTTGTCCTAACACATTCATCACTTCTACTCTCACCTGTACCGCATCAATGCTCAGGCGGCTGATGTCAAGCTGGAATTGCCCGCTATTCGGGTTCGGATAAATGCTGATTGCTTCACTTTGGTCAGGTGAAATAATCTGTGTGGAGGGCGTTTCAGGTGTCAGTATATTCTGTTCTTCCTCTCTGCATCCCGACGAAAGTGTGGTGATGGTCTGAACCGATGAAGAAGGTCCGCCTATTACATAGCCGTTGCATGTATAGTTCGCCTTTACATAGCAGGACATCTCATAGCCCTTGCCTAACCAACTCACTTTTAAATAAGGACTGAAAGGAGATGGCTGAGAATTCACAGGGTAGGAATTCCAGTTTAATGTTCCTGTCCTTTTCATAAAAAACTGATAGGTAGCCACTGTATTCTCCGAGCATATTTCCCGGTTCCATGAACCGGTGAATCCACTACAAGTCGGATTACTCAATACTAAATTTCCAATCGGATTGCACAATGGTTTTATGGTGATTCCGCCCGGATACATCACCCAGTCACTCGTGCCGGTTACGCACTTGGAGGCAACGCCAACCATAAAGGTCTGTCCCGGTTGTCCTACATGTACCTGGAAGGTGTTACCCGTTACATTGTACTTGTAACCGCCTGCAATGGTGGGTGTCAGCCGCTGGATTAATACCGTATAATTACCTGTCGGACTGCCGCTCATGCTTACTTCTATCTGTCCGGGACAGGTGCTATTCACTGTTATATTATTAGGAGCCGGTGTGCAGGCAGACAAAGGCATTACTGTTGTGTAAGCCAAAGCGCTCTTCTGACCGAATATACCCTGAGAAGGGCAATCTTTACGCACCACATATACTTCATAAGGAGTGCCTCCATACAACCCGGTGGTTATGGTTACCGTTCCGCTATTGCCGACTGTAGTTACATCCTTATAAGAATATGAAGTATGTATAGTTACAGCACGGTAGTAAACACGGTAGTTGCCTGCATCGCCGCTCCAGTCCACTTTCAATTGTTTGTTTACCGGCGAACTGGCTGTTACACCTGTTGGAACGGAACAAAATGTAGTTACCCCCGAAGTATCTCCGCTGGCAGGGCAACCGTTCAACCCTGCTCCGGTTTGTGTTACAGTAATGTTGTAACTGCCGCTTGCCGTCAGTCCTGATAGGGTGTAAGGAGGAGTTACATTACTTGCGTTGCCACTGGAAGTGCCGTCGTAAGCAATATTGTAATTAGCGCCGCCTGCAGGTGCCCAGTTAAGAACAATGTTGTTATCTGTTTTGCCTGTAACAGTAAGCGTAATATCCGGTTTGCTGATATTTACCAACACCGTATTACTGGTTACATCCCAACAAGCGTTAGAGCGAGCCATCAGCCGGTAATAAGTATCAGTAACCGGTGATGCAGTATAGCTGGTGTTGGTAGCTCCATTGATATCCGACCAGTTGAGATTGTCTGTTGACTTCTGCCAATGGTAACTGTTTCCCGCCGTGCTGTCTGCTGTAAGTACTTTACTTCCGCCGCTGCAGATAATACTGTAGCGCGGAGTTACAGCGCCGCCAACCGGCACGGTAGCTACCGGCACTACTTTGGCGGCAGTACAGCCGAGAGCAGTGGTACCTGTTACAGTATAGAAAGTCAGTTGTGATATTTCTACCGTTATCGGAACATTGCTCACTCCGCCGGTAGAAACCACATGCAGGTTCGGCGACCATACATAAGTGGAGCCATTGTCCACTGTTGCGGTAAGCGTAGAGTGGGTGGTGCCGGTACAAACGGCTGCGGTGGGTGACACAGACACCACAGGAAGCGGATTAACGGTTACATTCTGAACAACAGGAGCAGAGGCAGTACAGTTGTTTGCATCCGTATAGTTTACACTGATGGATTTTGTACCTGTCACATTCCAGGTAACAGTGGCTGTATTGTCGCTGCTGCCGCCGCCGGAAGTGATGCTGCCTCCATCCACACTCCATACATAGTTGTTGAAACCTGCCTGAGTAGAGTAGGTGTTACCGGTGTAGCCCAAACAAACAGGGTTGGCTACTGTAACAAAACTTGGAACAGGAGCAAGATTAATCGTCAGCGTTTTTGTAGAAACCGCCGGAGTACATCCGCCGTTGTTGGCTGTAAGGGTAAGTGTAACACTGCCTGCGGTTATATCCGCTCCGCTCGGTGTGTAGCTGGCTTGTGTTAATGAAGTCTGATTTGTCCAGCTTCCTGTACCACTCGAAGTCCAGTTGACATCGGCATAGTTACTTGCTGTTGCGCCTGCTGTAACATTCACAGCGCCGCCATTGGAACAAACCTCGACCGCAGTGCCTGCATTGGCGCTCGGATCCACACAGTTCAGTGTGGTGTTACAGGTGGTGGGAGCCAAAGTATTGACTGAGAAATTATCTATCACCAGATTGTATGTCCCGTTGTCATTGTCGCCATTGTTATTGATGTAGAACATCATCTGCGACTTATTGGTGAATCCGGTTAAGCTGTATTCAACAGTTATGCGGGTGCAATTTCTTGCTGCGTTGAAATAGAGTTTTGTTGCCGCCACGCCGTTGATAGTGGTAGTCGAACCATCGTACTTGTTATCACCCACCGACCAGCAACTGAAATCAATGTTGTCTTGTGCATCTAAATGGTTAGTGATATCAAAACTTACAGTGATGGAATTCATGCCTGTTGCATTGAAAATAGGAGTGCGCAGGAAACATCCTAAATAAAAGTTATCTGTTGTCTTGGTAAACTTAGCACCGCCGCTGCCGCCGCAACCTGTTGAAGCAGCAAAATCAAACCAGCCGCCACTGTTGCAAGTACCCGGCGAACCCCACACATTTGTTGGTGGTGAAGATTGATTGTTGATTACATCTGACTCAAACGGTTCAACAGAGGTAACGCCTACTATTCCGCCTCTTTCATCGCCGTCTGCATTCTTAGCTTTTGCATTAAAGCAATATTGCGTGTTCATGCTAAGTCCGGTAACCGTAATTGTTCCCCACTGTGCTTTAGTACGGAATACTTCCGTAGCGCCCAGTGTGCCGTCTGCCTGAACATATTGGCTGGTAGTAGCACAGTAAATGGAATAAGTGGTAATGGCAGGATTGGCTACCGGTGTTTCGGCAGCAAGTGTAACATCTACCGAATTGGTTTTTATATTGTTTACCGTCGGAACCGCCGGAACATCGCAAGCCGTATATCTCGGCGTAGCCATAGTGCCCCATGCACAGGTCTGGTTGCCGTCTGTTGCCCTGACTCTGAACCAGTAAGATACATTCGGATTGTCGCCTGCATTAAAATCGTAAGAAGGCGTATTGACGGTTGCTGCGGAAATATAGCTGACTCCATTGGTAGAGTATTCCACATTGTAAGCCGTTGCTCCGGGTATCGCATTCCAGCTTACATTTAAGTGATGGGCAGTTCCGTTTGCCGGAGTACCTATTGAAGCCGTAATATTTGAAACCGGCGCACAAACTAATGGCACTGTCAGAAGGGTAGCGCGGTAATCTTCCACCTCGCTGTACTGTTGCAAACCGTCTGATGTAAGGTTATTGCATCCGGTCATGTTGGCAGCAGAATAAGTATTGCCGCCATCATTGTAACGCAACCTTACGCGCATCACTACCTGTTTGCCACTGACAACATTTTGAGGAACAGTGAAACTGAATACAAAAGGATTTTTATTCGGGTCATCATCGCGCCCGACAATTTCTCCTGTATCAGAAAAATCTCCATCTCCGTTCCAGTCAATAAAGAGTCCTGCGATAGTGGTATAGCCCGAATGTTCTATTGTAGCCGTATAAGTCTGACCTGCTTCCAGTGTCAGCCCGCGGGAATAGTAGCCCATCATGTTGGAATAGTTATACATGGTGAGGGTATTGCCTGACTGCACACCAAAATATTGTGAGTTGTTATCCATCACTGTTCCTGAAGGTCCATCCACTTTCACGCGTTGGATATATACTTTGTCACTCGTGCTGTTTGCTTTTACCACATCCACTGTGCCATTCACATTGCTGGGAGGAGTAACACAGGGCTGATTGCCTATGGAAGGACGAACCACCACCGTAAGATCTTTGGTTTGAGAATAGGTATAAGTCGCACAGGGGTCTAAGTCTGCAAACGAACCGCGTACTGCCCGTACACGCATCCGTGTAGCGCCTATATGTGCATTGGCAGGAATAGTCAGGTAAGCCGCATAAGTATTTGATACATTGGAAGTGAAATTCTGAATATCTATTCTTTCACCTCCTGAACTGAAAGGAGTATTATTGAAAACACCATCAAAGTTAAAGTCAATCCATGCAGCTACGGTGGTGCTGCTTACACCCGCACCCTGAGCGCGTATGGTTGCGCCAAAGTGGTGATACTGCCCTGCCACTACGGTGGCTTTTCCGTAAGTGGTAGTATCGGTATAGTCAACATAATTCAGATTTTGCCATCCGGGCTGTTGGTTAAATTCATGAAACAAAATACCATCTATATGGTTATTTTGAACCGGATTTCCCGAACCCACCCCGCTGCAATAAGGAGGAGTAGCCGCCACTATTACATACACATTGCCCGAGTATTGCGTGCATGAGCCGCCATCGGTTACCCGTGCGCGGTAGTAGTAGCTGCCATTGGCAAGAGAAGCAGTGGTGTAATTATCCGTTGTGGCTCCGCTTCCTCCTGATACATTTACCCATCCGCTTACTCCGTTAGGTGAGTATTCCCACTGGATACCGCCGGGGGCAGTGTATCCGCTCAAGGTCATGTTAGCGGTGCCGTTGGTAAATACAAACTGTGAAGCAGGCGAGGCAGTGCCGGCAACACAACTTCCGTTTACAGTATAGTCAACTAAAAGCTGAAGCGGTGCGCCGTTAATAGCTGCATAACTATTATTGTTCCATGATCCGGTAGCTTTAAACCCTACCGTAAACCATTTGTAGGATGAAGCATAATCCACTCCAAACTGGGTAACGGCTGCTGCGCCAAGGTCCTTTGTTCCTGTCCAGCTGCCTTTTGCATAGGCAGCATAAGCTGCCATGCCGTTTACGGCTGTATAAAAAGAAGCCCATGTGCTGTAATTACCCGGATAAACCGTAACCCTGAGTAATGACATTGTTGCTAAATTATGAATTGTACCACCTGTTGTAACGCTTATGCCGCCAATACTCACCTTGGTAGCCGTCCACAGTGCATTGTTCCATGTACTGATGTCAAATGAAGCATACCCTAAGTACCATAGACTATTGTAGCGACCAAAATCAACTTCGTCGTAACCGGCATCACTTCCGTTACTGTTTGTATAACCAAATTCTGTTGGAGTGCTGATAGTAAATGTCGGGTCAACGGCTATGGGGAAAATTCTGGAGCCGTCATTCAGCCATTCTGCTTTTACCTTTGTTAAAACGGTAAGCATGTTTCCGTTTTTCACCACATTCATTTCAGAAATTTCGCTGCTGTTCACACGGGGAGCAGCATCATTTTTACCAAACCCTTCGCGTATTACAGGGTTTTCATACCGTCCTACGGTTTTGCCGGAGGCATCTTTAATAAGAATGCCTTTGGCAGTCATTTCATAACTCCATCCTTGTTCTAATTCAATGTCTTCAGCAAACACTAAGTAGCCGGCGCCGGCAGGAGCGGCAGACAAAGCGTTTTTGTCATTTATAATATAGTTCAACTCTCTTTTGCCTGCTTCAATGCTGAACTGTGCATCTATGCCTGAGTAAAGATTGCCGTAAGTGATGGTGTTGCCGTTTACGAAAGCGGCTGCATCGGAAGATGATTTTTCGGCAGAGGCGTTTCCGTTCTTTTCCCAGTACATGCGGGTATTAAGAAATTCTTTGATGGTTCCCTGTGCTGTAACACTTGCCAGCCCGTCTGATGAATGGTCAGCAAAATAAGACTGCATCAGGTTGGTGGTGTTGATGTACGGGTAGTTGACACCGGCAGCCATCATCACCGGATTGGATACAATATTGGTATTGATATCCAAAAACTGATTGCCCGACTTATAGTGAACGGGCACAGCGGAAATCACGGCGGTAAAAGTTCCGTCGTCCTTGCGGTAGTGCTTGGTGTAGAAGTCGCGCAGGGAAACTACTTCCTTGGCGGGGTCGTAGTTTTTGGGTGTTACAGTTACTAAATTTGCTGAACTGTTGTCAACAACCTGTGAAAAGGTCGGGTAACTAAGTGTTAAAAATAGGATTAAAACAAATAGCTTTCTGAGGTGAGTAGAGTGTCTCATATTAGATTTGGTTTAGATTCTAAAGCTGTAAAACCTTATTATCTTACAGATTTTGAAGGAATTGTGAAGAATGAAACAAATATAACACAATAGGAATAAAATTAATAAATAAATTATGCACGCACTGTTACTGTTCAGTGGTTTGTGTCACTCTGCCCTCTCTGTCATTCCGTTTTTTTTCTGTTCATTCCGACGAAGGAGGAATCCGCCAATAAGGAGCAGTGCAGTAAAACGATGAGATCCCTCGCTGCGCTCGGGATGACAGTAATAATAAACAGATTCCTCGCTGCGCTCGGAATGACAGCGTC
>CAYRJA010000086.1:0-14274 GCA_964424455.1 uncultured Bifidobacteriaceae bacterium | reverse complement strand
AACCAGCCACCCGCGATAGCTGCCTAACGACAATTTGGTATGCACCCTATCCCTTTAACACTGCAATATCGAGGAACGCCCTCTTATCTTTGCTGTAACACTGTTTGATTCTGTTTTCAATTTTATTTTTAGATACATTTTATCAGCGCAAGTGAAAAAAACTTTCGCCAGCTGAGTTATTTTTTATTTCTCTGTTTTTTAGTTACCGGCACTGTGTTCAATATGCTGACTTACTACAATCTTAACAAACTTTTTAAGTTCTGTTGAATGCTGAAGTTTAGTGATAAATAATTCTTCTTTGCCGTTGGCTTTGATTAGAAATAATTCTTTCAATGCTGAAATTAATTTTTTGTTTCCACGAAGCGATTTCTCATTAGCCATCAGGATTACGCTCCAATTCTTAAAAACATAACTCAGATTTTCCTCATCCATGTTTTTTAATTGAAGAATTTTTCTGAGTTCTCTGAATGAGTATTCCTCTGCTGCTTTCCGGTTGTTATTGAAATTCTTTTTTACTATGTCGGCATAAACCCTGCTGATATCGGTAGCATCAAATTTCACAGCGGTATTGTTCATTACTAATTCCATCCTTGAATCCGCTAACATTTCTAAAATTTTAAATGGACTTCTATATCCTTTAACTTTTTTTATGTTTCTAAATTCTTCTTCGGCGACTTTTTTTTGCTCATCCTTTATGGGTTGAAATCCCAATCTGTAATAAAGCCAGAATGCACCGGATTTAATTCCGTCATTGTTATCTTTTCCAATCTGATACGGATCAACAGTAAAGCGATTCAAATGATAAACTTGTTCGTGTAGATTCATTACCTGCTGAAATAAATATTGCGACTCACCGCCACGGTATGCAGGAAAAACATTCAATCCGATTCTTGCACTGTCAAACAAAATCCATGAACCGGCATACGCCACAGGCAATCCATTTTTGAAAACAACATAACCCATGTAGCTGTCAACCGGATGCCTTCGCTGAGGTGTCATCCCGAACAAAGCAACTGAGATTCCTCTTGACAGTTTGTAATATGAAACCAATTCAGGCGATGAAAAAGTAATTGGATCAATTTCTCTCAGATGCCGGAGTAAAATCATGCGGCTGCAATCTATAATCTGTTCTGCTTCCTGATAGCTTAGAGGGGTTTCTTTTGGTACTTCTTTATTACTTCTTGCCGGACTTCTTGTTATTGATTTGTGACAGTAAACCGATACGAGTGATTCCGGCAATTGCGAATGAACAGGAAATGCAATCTGAACATTTATACCGAGAGAATCCCATAATTCGTCTTTTACTTCGGGGCGGAGGTTGCTTTGAGAAAAGGATGAAATTAATTTATCGAGCAGGTCTTCTTTATTCCGCGAGGTTCCCATCCATAACTTCCAGTTAGTATTTCCATCGTGAAAGATTTCTGATTCCACTTTTGTTAATATAACCGAAAGAACTGATTGAATCTTGGCATCATCTGCCTCAATGTCAGCAATAAATATGGATGACGAATGTTTTTCTCTAAACCACTTCACCATTTCTAAACTATACGAGGCGCAAAGTTCCGTTCCGGTAATTCCGGAATTAAATAACCGTTGTTGAATGATTGAATGTGAGTTAATGTACTCTTCCAATTTATGCAACGATGTTTTCGCTAACGCATAAACATTTTTGTTGTCGGGATGGGCAAGCAGGAAAAGCAAATTCTTGTAATAACTGTCAATCAGGTTTTTACTGCTGATTTTCTGTTCTCTCAGATTTTCCAGTAATGAAATTTTCTGTTCAGAAAATATTGCTCCGTATTTATTACGAATATTATTAAGTTGTAAAAGAAGTTTATCTGTTGGTGCCATTGCTACATAGTTGAAGTCAAATGTGATTATTGTTGATTTTCATTCTTTTCATTTTTATTTTTAGGATATTCCTATCTACTTGCCTCAGCAGAATTATGTTTTTATACGAACCCGATATTTGGTGCATTCAGTTTTCGTCTACTTTACCCACCTCAAGTTTGTTTAATCCGCTGGAAACAGGTTAGATGCTGGCTCTTTTTTTCCGGTAGTGTTACACTTCTCATGAATCTTGTTTAAAGGTTGCTGTAACAGTCGTATAACCACAGATGATTTCTCTTTTTCGGTGAAATTATTAGTTGAACACAGCAGTCATTTATTTTAAAAATTTTATTCCTCCGTATTCATCTGTAACAGGTGATTTGATGAGGTAATAATTTCATCGCGGGGTTCACTGCGTGTAACCCCTACCGGACAAAAGGATATTGTTACACGGATTAACTTGCAGACAGGAATAATTAAATTTGCAGCGTTTTTTAAAAGGCAATTGAGAGATTATTAACTGTAACAGCAGACTGTCAATCAATAATTACGATACAGTGAATATAATCAACTGACAATCATATAGATGAGACTGACAACATTATTTAAGGGTTTTTTCGAAAGTGAAAGATCAAGCGGGATATTATTAATTGTATGTACTATTATTTCTCTAATAGTTACTAACTCTATCTTAGGAACAGGTTATCTGGATTTTTGGCAATCTAAATTTCAAGGATTGACTATTGAACTTTGGGTGAATGACGGTTTAATGACCATCTTCTTTTTACTTGTTGGTTTAGAATTAGTCAGAGAGTTTAATACCGGAGAGCTATCGAATATAAAGGATGCTTTATTTCCGACATTCGGAGCAATTGGAGGCATGATAGTTCCTGCAAGCATCTATTTATTGTTCAACTTCGGAAGTGCAACCCAATCAGGTGCAGGCATTCCGATGGCGACAGATATTGCATTTGCCTTAGGAATGTTATCATTATTAGGTAAAAGAGTTCCAACCTCTTTAAAAATATTTCTTACTGCGTTGGCAGTAATTGATGATTTAGGTGCAATCGTTGTCATTGCAATCTTCTATACAAAAACAATACTCTGGGAAAACCTGCTTATTTCATCAGGTATTTTTGTTTTGTTATTACTGTTCAACAAGTTGAAAATTAAAAGTCTGATTCTTTATATGGCAGGTGGTGTGGTAATGTGGTATTTTATGCTTCACTCCGGAGTTCATGCAACTATTACAGGTGTATTACTGGCTTTTGCTATACCATTTGGAAAGGGAGAAAAAAAATCACCCGCTTATCAACTGGAAAATTTTCTAAACAAGCCGGTTGCATTTATCATTCTTCCGGTTTTCGCATTGGCAAATACCGCTATTCCTCTTACCGATAACATAGCTCAGATCTTCTCTGAAAGAAATAGTATGGGTATAGCTCTTGGATTAATTATAGGCAAGCCGTTAGGTATTTTTCTTATTACTTATCTGATGGTAAAATTTAAAATATGCCGGCTACCGAAAAGTCTTAACTGGAAAACGATTTTTGGAGTTGGGATATTAGCAGGAATCGGATTTACTATGTCTTTCTTTATTACGATGCTTGCATTCGACAATGAAGCAATAATAAATGATTCCAAGTTAACTATCATGCTTTCCTCGCTCACAGCAGCAATTCTGGGATTTGTAACATTAAGTTTAATTCTGAAACCGGTAAGAAAGTAAATGTTGTCATCAGATAATCATACCACAAACTATCAGATGACAGAAATAAGGCAGCATGCATTATTTCCAAGTAAAGACATGAAACTCTTGCTAATAACCTGTTCGTTTATAGCAACAATAATAATCAACGCGCGCCTGCTCTGTGTTTTTTTAATATTGCCTCCATAGTTTCAGGACGAAGAGCATTGTCCTTAAAGCGCGCTCTGAGTTGTCTGAAATAGTTACGCTTGGCTGCATTCAGTTTTAAATAATATTTCTGATTAGCCATTAATTTTTTGAATGACTGTTTAACCTGAGCAGATGCTACGCCTGTCTTTTTTTTAGCGGTAGTTTTCTTTGCCATAACATTTAGGGTTTTTAGTTTACAACAAACCTCAACATTTTTTTTGAAACTTCAAATTTTATTTAAAAAAAATAAAATTGTAACAGAATAACCCCAAATACTCCCGGCTGTAACAATAGCTAACTATGTTACAGTGATATTTCATTTATCTTTTGTATAGCGGATGATATTCCAGCAAGGTTTGACGAAGGTAATCTCTGTCCAGATGGGTGTAGATTTCAGTAGTGGTAATGGAAACATGTCCAAGCATTTCCTGCACAGCCCGTAAATCAGCGCCGCGCTCAATCAGGTGAGTTGCAAACGAATGGCGAAAGGTATGAGGGCTTATCGTTTTTTTGATTCCGGCTTTCGCTACTAATGACTTTATCATTAGAAAAATCATTACTCGTGAAATCCTGCTCCCTCTTCTGTTCAGAAACAAAAAATCTTCTTCGCCTTTCTTTATATCCAGATGAACGCGAACTGTATTTTTATAAATGTTGATGTGCTTGATAGCTTCACTGCCAATCGGAACTAATCTTTCTTTATCCCCTTTACCAATGACCTTAATAAATCCAACCTCAAAAAAGAGATTACTGATTCTAAGGTTCACTGCTTCACTCACACGCAAACCACAACTGTAAAGCGTTTCTATAATTGCTTTGTTGCGAATGCCGTCTGGAGTACTTAAATCAATAGCGCCTAACACAGCATCCACTTCTTCTACACTTAAAACATCAGGTAACTTTCTGCGAAGCTTAGGTCCTTCAATTAAAAAAGTTGGATCATTGTCAGATATTTCCTCCATCAGCATGTATTTGTAAAATGCACGGATGCCGCTCAGAATTCTTGCCTGTGAATAGTCAGCAAGTCCGAGCTTGTTTATATATACAATAAACTGCTGCAGTTCTTTTTGCTGTACCTCCTCCGGCGCTGTAGAAGATTTGTTCAGTTCAAAATATTGTTGAAGCATTGTTACATCATGAATATATCCCTCTATCGTATTCTTTGAGAGTGAACGCTCTAACTTCAGATAAGAAGAGAATCCTTTTATCGTGCTGTTCCAGTCCATCGGTTTCCAAACATATAACGACGAACTTTTATTTCAATTTTACACTTTCAACAAACCACAGTGATACTGTATAATATTATTTTTACCGAATGAAAATTGCAATCATCAACGGACCGAATTTGAATCTTATCGGTATTCGCGAGCAAAGTATTTATGGAAGTAAATCATTTGATTCTTTTCTGGAAGAAATGAGAAAAGAATTTCATGGTGTTACAATTGATTACTTCCAAAGTAATGTAGAAGGTGAAATCATCAATAAACTACACGAAGTTGGTTTTGATTATGATGGTATATTGCTCAATGCCGGTGGCTACACACATACATCTGTGGCGATTGCCGACGCGATTGCTTCAATAAAAATCCCTGTGATTGAAGTTCATATTTCTAATCCTTTAGCCCGGGAAGAATACCGTCATGTTTCTCTTATTGCCGGAAAATGCAAAGGAACTATTTCAGGATTCGGGTTGAACAGCTACCGATTGGCATTAATGAGTTTTTTGAAATAGCAACGATGAATCTCGTAGTTAATCTGTCAGGTGTTACACTGACAATAATCTGAATCTACTTTTTGATTTCCGGTAATCGAGAGAATATTTTTCTCTTTTTCACAAAATACTCTATTACAATACTTCTGTTATAAAATCCTTTTTTATTTGGATGGAGAGTGCGTTGCATCATCTGTTTCCTTTTTATCCGTGATTTACCTAATCCTCCAATGAAATGTATCCATGCTTTCATTACAGCAAGCCAATCTGAAAAATTTCCTTTCAGCAAAAAACGAATAGCCGCAAGCTTATCAAGAAGAAGTCTGACTATAAATAAACTCAATAATGTTCCTTTCGGAGAATTCTTGTAAAGGATAATAAGAGAGTTACGGAAGTTGAGATAAGTTTTGAATGGATTACCTTGCGGTAAGCTTGCGCCGCCTAAGTGAAATACTGTTGATGAAGAAGTGTAAAAAATTTTATAACCTTCATTCTTCATTCGCCAGCACAAATCTATTTCTTCCATGTGTGCAAATAGATCCGCATCCAACCCTCCACATTGTTCGTAGCTCTTTTTCCTTACAAACATACATGCGCCGGAAGCCCACGCAATTTCTGTAACATCATTATACTGACCTTTATCTTCTTCTATAGAATCAAATATTCTTCCACGACAAAATGGATAACCATATTTATCCATCCACCCTCCTGCCGCACCCGCATATTCAAACAACTTACGGTTGCTAAATGATTTTATTTTCGGTTGAACTGCTGCAATTGTTCTATCATTTTCCATTAGCTCAATTACCGGCTGTATCCAGTTAGCTGTTACTTCCACATCCTGATTGAGTAACACTATATAATCTGCATCCGTTTTCTGAATAACCTGATTATATCCTTCCGCAAAACCATAGTTTTTATCAAGTGGCAGCCATTGTACATCCTGAAATTGCTTTACTGTTCTTTCAGAATTATCAGATGAACAGTTATCTGCTACTATAACTTTTATATTAGCATAATTGGAATGAAGTGTTACAGAAGGAAGAAACTGTTGAAGCAGTTTGCTTCCATTCCAGCTCAAAATAATAACCGCAACTGAAGGAGAACTATTCAAATGAGAAGTTAAACAGCAAAGTTATTTTATTATGTGAAAGACTCATGGCAGATTCATATACTTATGTATCTGCAATGAAATTCTCCACTTAGGATTTTCTTTTACATATTCCGCAACTAATGGAATCATTTTATCTGCTTTGCTCCATTCCGGCTGTAAAAACAGCTTACAATCCGGTGCAACTTTTTCTGCAAATGATTCTGCCCATTCTAAATCGGAAGGATGGAAAATCACTACCTTCAATTCACTGGCTTCAGGGAATATTTCCGGTATTGGCGCTTTAAATTTTTTAGGAGAAAAGCAAATCCAGTCCCAATCACCTGATAGTGGATGAGTACCTGATGTTTCCAAATGTGTTTTCTTTTTTTGCTTGTGAAGTTCTTTAGTCAGCAATGTTAAATTGTGCATCAACGGTTCGCCGCCTGTTACAATACAGATTTCAGCAGGGTAATTTTTTATCTCTGAAATCATCTGCTCCACAGAAGTCAGCGGGTGTTTATTTACATCCCATGATTCTTTTACATCGCACCACACACAGCCGACATCACAACCTGCAAGCCGGATAAAAGAAGCAGGCTTCCCCTGATGGAAACCTTCACCCTGAATAGAATAGAATTGTTCCATTAAAGGCAGTTGGAGAACTACAGATTTAGTTTCTCTGAATATATTGAGGGTGTTATTTTCCATTTTATTTTAATTCTGCTGCGCGCATCGTGTTCATCATTAGTGCAGCAATGGTCATCTTCCCTACCCCACCGGGAACAGGAGTAATGAAACTGCATTTAGGTGAAACACTTTCAAAATGAACATCGCCAATTAATCTGTATCCTGTTTTCTTAGATGAATCGCTTACACGCGTAATTCCTACATCTATAACTACTGCTCCTTCTTTTACCATATCTGCCCGTACAAATTCAGGGTTGCCCAATGCTGCAATAATAATATCTGCTTCACTGCAAATTTTAGCAATGTCCTTAGTTTTACTATGGCAAAGTGTTACAGTGCAGTTGCCCGGATAACCGTTTCTACTCAGCAGAATACTGATTGGTTTTCCAACTATATCACTTCTTCCAATCACTACACAATTTTTTCCTGAAGTTTCAATTTTATATCGTTCAAGCAAAAGAATAATTCCATAAGGAGTAGCTGAAATATGACAAGGAAGATTTTTTACCATTCGTCCGATATTCACCGGATGAAAACCATCTACATCCTTTTGAGGCGAAATAGCTTCTGTTACTTTCTCTACATCAATATGCTTAGGTAGTGGAAGCTGAACAAGAATACCATCCACATTTTTATCTTCATTTAGTCTTACGATTAAATCAATCAGTTCTTTTTCTGTAACAGATTCCTCATAACGATACAGTGAAGATTGAAATCCAATTTTCTCACAGGTTTTTACTTTGCTTGCAACATAAGTTTCACTGGCACCATCGTGTCCGACAAGAACAGCTGCAAGATGAGGCGTTTTCTTCCCATGTATTTTTAATGCTGCCACTTTAGCAGCAAGACTTATCTGTATTTCTTCTGAAAGATTTTTTCCGTCGAGTATGGTCATTACCTATACTGTTTTTTTAACATTGAATAATAGCTCCGCTATTTACGACAACAGGAACAAATATCAGGTTAGTATTGTCTTTAAACACGTTTTTTGCCTATATCCTTTCGCTTTAATTATTATCAATCTTCAGTACTGCTAAGAATGCCGACTGTGGAATCTCAACACTACCTACTTGTTTCATTCTCTTCTTTCCTTCTTTCTGTTTCTCTAATAGTTTTCTCTTTCGTGAAATATCACCTCCGTAGCATTTCGCTGTAACATCTTTACGAAGGGCGCTTATCGTTTCACGCGCAATAATTTTTGAACCGATAGCTGCCTGAATGGCAATAGCAAACTGCTGGCGTGGAAGCAATTCTTTCAACTTTAGGCATATTTTTCTACCGAAATCTTCTGCACGCGCTCTGTGAATCAGTGCAGAAAGAGCATCTACATTTTCACTATTGAGTTTAATATCTAATTTAACCAAATCACTTACACGAAAATCAATCGGGTGATAATCAAAACTGGCATAACCGCGTGAAATGGATTTCAATTTATCATAAAAGTCAAATACAATTTCAGTAAGAGGCAATTCAAAAACTAATTCTACACGTGAAGGGGTAAGATAGTTTTGCCCTTTGAGAATTCCTCGCTTATTAATACACAAATTAATAATCGGTCCGATATATTCCGGCTTGCAAATGGTTGAAGCGCTTATCCAAGGTTCTTCGACTCTTTCAAGTGTGGTAGGATCAGGAAAATCAGATGGATTATTAATTGCTAATTTCTCTCCTCTTGAGGTGTATGCATAGAAGCCGACATTCGGTACAGTGGTAATTACCGACATATTAAACTCCCGATCCAAACGTTCCTGAATAATTTCCAGGTGTAGCATACCGAGAAAGCCGCAACGGAAACCAAAGCCAAGCGCAATGGAAGATTCCGGCTCAAAGGTTAATGATGCATCATTCAGTTTCAGCTTTTCTAATGAATCCCTCAATTCTTCGTAATCATCTGTGTCCACAGGATAAATACCAGCAAACACCATTGGCTTCACTTCTTCAAAACCCTTAATGCCTTCAGAACAAGGGTTTGCGGCGAGCGTAATTGTGTCGCCTACCTTTACTTCTCTTGATTCTTTTATTCCTGTAATTACATATCCCACATCACCTGTTGTAATAGTATCACGAGGTGATTTTTGTAACAGCAGTACTCCCACCTCTTCAGCAATGTAATCTTCACCGGTATTGAAGAAACGTATTTTATCTCCTTTTTTTATTTCACCATTAAAAATTCTGAAGTAAGCGATGATGCCGCGATACGAGTTAAATACAGAATCGAAAATTAATGCCTGCAACGGAGCCGATGAGTTTCCATTTGGTGCAGGAATCCGTTCTACAATCTCCCGCAAAATTTCATCCACTCCCTGCCCTGTTCTACCGCTGGCTAAAAGAATGTCTTCTCGTTTACAACCGACAAGGTCAACAATTTGATCTTTGGTTTCTTCAACCATCGCACCGTTCATGTCAATTTTATTTACTACCGGAATAATTTCAAGATTATTATCTATGGCAAGATATAGATTGGAAATAGTCTGCGCCTGAATACCCTGCGTGGCATCCACTAACAACAATGCGCCTTCGCATGATGCTATGGCACGGGACACTTCATAGCTGAAATCCACATGGCCGGGTGTGTCTATCAGATTAAGTACATATTCCTTATTATCCTGAAAATATTTCATCTGAATCGCATGGCTCTTTATCGTAATTCCTTTCTCGCGTTCCAGATCCATATTATCCAATACCTGATCCATCATTTGCCGTTTGGTAACTGTCTTAGTCACTTCTAATAACCGGTCTGCCAGAGTGCTTTTACCGTGATCAATATGAGCGATAATGCAAAAGTTGCGGATGTTCTTCATTCTTAAATTAAGGAGCGCAAAGATATATTTTAGAAAAGGAAAAAGTTTATCGAAATGGAATTAATTACATTATCAATAGAACCGTTAACAGCACCTGTTTTGACTCAAGTAGTTGAGATGTTTTTACTGTATTATCCACAATAATCTGTTACAAGCTCCATTCTCAATTTTTATTTCAACAAATACATTTGCCTAAATTCATTTCATTCTTTTTTTTAAAGTATTTCCTATAATGATATTTCGAACTTCTGCTATCTGGATTTATATCTATATTACAGTTGCCGTTTTAATAATTTCGACTATAAGTTGTAAAAAGAATAATAATTCCAGGAAGGATATAACACCAACAGCCACTTGTTCTGATGGGATTCAAAACCAGGGAGAAACGGGAATTGACTGCGGCGGACCATGTATAGCATGTATAAAATCAAAAAGAGATAGTGTGATAGAAGATTACAATATCAACTATATCGGCTCAGGCGTTTCGGTATCAGGATGGACGGGAAATGCTGCTTCATGTGATGCAGGTACAATTCCTGCATCCGTCCGCGATAAAATATTACAGCGTATTAACTATTTCAGGAGAATGGTAGGATTGAATGATAATATCAAATGGGACAGCACAAAATTTCCAATGTATCAGCAAACTGCCTTAATGATGAGAGCTAATAATGCGCTTGACCATAATCCTCCCGCTTCATGGCTTTGTTATACTGCTGACGGTGCGTCCGGTGCAGGAACTTCAAATCTTGCGTTAGGTACAAGTACATCAAGTTCTATCACCCGGTTCATTCAGGATGCCGGATCATCCAATACTCAGGCAGGTCATCGCCGCTGGATTCTCTATTCTAAGGCAACGGTTTTCAGTGTTGGCTCAACTGATTATTCTATGTCGCTTGGTGTAATTGGTTTTCCAAAAGGAAATACGAAGATACCTGAATACATTGCTTATCCTCCGGCAGGTTATGTACCACAAACATTAGTGTATGAACGGTGGTCATTTGGAATTTCAGGCGCTGATTTTTCATCTGCAACTGTTACAATGAAAGATAGTAACGGAGGAAACATACCTGTAAATGTCCTCCCGGTTCTTAATAATTATGGTGACAATACACTTGTATGGGATCCTCAGGGGATTGATATTTCCAATAAAAATGATGTATCCTATAAAGTAACAGTCAGTGGTATCGGGAGTGCACCAAAAGCAAGCTATACTTATACCGTTACATTGGTAAAGCCATAGCTATTTCTCTATTTGTTGAAATTTCACCAGTGCATCCAGACAAAGCGCTGTTGTAACAGCATCTGATCGCCATACATGAGTATCTCTTACTACAGTGCCACCTGAAAAATAGATGCCGCCTTTCCAATGAACCATTCCATTATCTGTAATAGCTTGTGAATGGATAAACTTTATGCCCTTTTGAATAGCTGTAACAGTTTTATTGTCTTTTAAATCACCAACATTCAACAAAGTAAGAATTGCATAAACTGAAGACTGAACATCATTATCAGGTAACTCACTCTTCCACCTTCCATTCGTTTCCTGCTTTGATAAAATAAGGTCAACCATAAACGGAACAGCCCGGTTGAGTGCAACTGCGCCACCAACTATTGCTTTAGAAACTGCATAATGAGCTGTAAACTCAGTAGGATAATAAACACCACAGGTGTAACATTTTTTTTTATTCTGCATGGCATCCAACAAAAACAACTCTGCTTCTTTCACTCCTTCTGTTTGATATAGTTGAAAGGTTGAAAGCGTATGTAGAATATTAGCATTTACTACACAATCCACTTCATTTGCCTGCTGAGGAAGATTTGGTTTTGTATGATAAGGAAAGAATAAAGCCCACGGTGTATAAACTCGCTCTTTTGAAAACCATGTAAGAAATGCCCCTGTACGCCGTGCATTGCCGTTTGTATAATTGTAATAAGAAAAACTTCTGCGTGTCTTTCGTATATCACGCCACTTTCCAAAAAGCGAATCTAAGTGGGTAGGTAATGACTTAGGAATAAAAGTAGAATCTATTTTTGCCACTTCATTACCTAAAAAGTAAGCTAAGTAACCCAGCGCAGTATCATCTGCATCATTCGGGACATTAGCATATCTGTTACAGTAAGGAGCATCGTAAATAAAGTGATTCGGGCGGCGCATGAATACTCCTACCAGTTTACTCTTGTCTTTACTTCTGATTGAATAAGGTGAAGCTGGAATACTATGCCAGAAAGAAAAACCACCTTCAATTTCATAAGTACTGATACAATCTTCTGCCAATTGTAACATAGGTGGAATAGAAGTATATTCAGAATGTTGCAAATAAATTTCAGCCAAGATATTATGGACAGTAGCAGTTGAGAAACAATTAGAGTCGTAGGCATTTTTCCCCTTGTTACCGAAGTAAACAGACATCTGAGTGTTCTCTAAAACCGATCCCCACTCCCCTTTCCAGTAATTAAATCCGTCTGTTTCCTGCTTCTGAGATTGTTGAAGAAAAAGTAAAGCGCCGTTTATTTTTCTTTGAATTGAATCATGTTGCCACTGAGCAAAACAATTAATACAGCAGAAGAATAATGGAATAAAAATCAGCGCTCTCATCAGGGCGAAAGATATATCGAACAATAGAATTTTCTCTTTTTGTATTATGCTTATCTCTGTCATCTCTTTAGATTATTTTTGCCGAATGAAATTACCGGTAGTTCCCAATCTTGTATATTCTGACGGCAAAGGAAACATACTTGATGATTCCAAAATATTTATGAGCGGTCGTTCAGGATTTGATGCAGTTGCATTAAGTCCTGATGATTTTATTGAGTTGCCGGAAGGAAGTGACCTCTATGAATTGCCAGGTCGTTATCCTATTGGCTTTAATAAAATTACAGGTGAGCCGGTTGTTTCTAAAAAAGGAATTGCTCTTGGTGTACAAATGGCGCCTGCCTATACCATGTATTATCTTTCTGCATTTGAGAAAGAAAAGGATGCGCCGGTTCTTCCTTTGTTTGCTTACACTGCTGTCGGTTGGTACAAAGGGAAATTTTATGTGCCTGCTGTTCGGATAGATAACGATATTCGTCAGGAGCCAAAAGGGTTTGACCAATATTCAATTCAAAAAAATGTAGCTCAACTTCTGCAACGATTTCCTGAAAATCGCCTGCTGGCACATATCGGGAATAATTGTGCGCTCACATATTGCTGTCCTGCAGCAAGAAATTTTTTCCTTCACCGGTGGGAAGCGCCCATCCCGTGTTCTCCCGCCTGTAACAGTAACTGTATCGGCTGCATTTCCTTCC
The DNA here is from genome assembly GCA_964424455.1 of uncultured Bifidobacteriaceae bacterium. Taxonomy (GTDB): domain Bacteria; phylum Bacteroidota; class Bacteroidia; order Chitinophagales; family UBA10324; genus CAYRJA01. The sequence continues at coordinate 964 of CAYRJA010000086.1, read as the reverse complement.
AATCGAAAAAGGAAGAAGTCAGAAGCACACAAGACAGGTTAGAATTTAAACCTACTGTTGATGAGATTATTCAATATACCATACCTCATCTGGAAAATGTGCCTGACTCAATTGTAAGTTTCGGACAAGGTTGCGAGGGCGAACCTTTGCTAATGTGGGAAACAATTCGTGACGTTATAAAAGCTATAAGAAATAAAACCGATAAAGGCAGTATTAACTTAAATACAAATGGAAGCATGCCTAAAGCTGTTGAAGCCCTCTGCAAAGCAGGATTAAACAGCATTCGGGTGAGTGCGAACAGTGTCCGGAAAGAAATTTATACTAACTATTATCTTCCTAATAATTATTCATTTGAAGCGCTTGCAGAAAGCATAAAGACAGTGCGGAAATACGGTGGGTGGGCATCTCTGAACTACTTTGTGTTCCCGGGTATGACTGATACTGTAACAGAATATGAAGCGCTGAGAAAATTTATTATTGATACTGATTTAAACATGATTCAGTGGCGCAACTTCAATATTGATCCGGATTGGTATCTAAGCAAAATGAAAGTCGTAGATACAGAGGGGGTTATCAGTATTAAGAATATGATGCAGGAAATTAAAAAAGAATTCCCCTCAATAACTTACGGGTATTTTAATCCTCCTATTTCATCTGTCAAAAAACTTCTGAATAAAAATCAGAATGTGGATAAGTCAGTAGTTTGATCGCCTGTTTTCCAATATTATATAAGATTTAACCTTACTTTTTCCAATATTTCCAACTTATTGAGTATCAACAATTATTCTGTTGAAAAAAATCTTAACCTGTTTATGCACTATTAAAGTAATTAACCCTAATGTTGCAAGCAGAATTTACCTCTTTTCATTAAGATTTAGAATTTATAGATACCACTTTTACTTTATTTTATATTAGTCGCTACTTAATTTATTTAAGCAATAATTATTTATTCATATAGTAAAAA
>CAYRJA010000085.1:0-14281 GCA_964424455.1 uncultured Bifidobacteriaceae bacterium | reverse complement strand
AACCTGACCGCTCAGATATGTGACGGACAATCTTATACTTTACCATGGGGTGGAAGTGTGACAGTTGCAAACACTTATTCCAATACCTATCAAACTGCAAGTGGCTGTGACAGTGTGGTGAATATTGCATTAACCGTTAATCCAACCTACACGACGAATCTTTCAGCACAGACTTGTCAGGGCGTGGCATACAATCTTCCATGGGGCGGAACAGCGAGTACGGACGGAGTTTATTCGCACACTTATCAGACAGCAACAGGATGTGATTCAACTATCAATATCACATTGACCGTCGGCACAACCTTTATCACCAACCTGACCGCTCAAATCTGTGATGGACAAACCTACACATTACCCTGGGGTGGAACTGTAACAGCAGCAAATACTTATTCCAATACTTATCAAACCGCAAGCGGTTGTGACAGCGTAGTAAATATTACTTTGACAGTTAATCCAACATACACGACGAATCTGTCAGCCCAAACCTGTCAGGGCGTGGCATATAATCTTCCATGGGGCGGAACGGCAAGTACGGACGGAGTTTATTCCCACACCTATCAAACCGCAACAGGATGTGATTCAACCGTCAACATCACTCTGACAGTCGGTACAACATTTATCACCAACCTGACCGCTCAGATTTGTGACGGACAATCCTACACCTTACCGTGGGGCGGAAGTGTAACAACGGCGAACACTTATTCCAATACCTATCAAACTGCAAGCGGCTGTGATTCGGTAGTAAATGTTACACTTACAGTAAATAGTATTTCTGTTACAGAAACTCACCTTAATCCTAACTGTGGAATGAGTAACGGAAGTATAGATATTACGACAACCGGGGGCACACTTCCTTATACATACAACTGGAACAATACTGCTTATACACAGAATTTAACCGGAACAGGAGCAGGAACTTATATTGTAACAGTGAGCGATGCAAATACATGTTCTGCTACATTAAACATAGTGCTGACTTGTGCCCCACCACCTCCTTGCTTGTTGACAGTCAAATCTGTTCCATCGAATGTAACATGTCAGGGAATCTGTGATGGAAAGATATCTCTTACAGTTTCTAATGCAGCAAATCCAGTTAGTTACAGTTGGAATAATGGCGCTGTCACATCGAATTTATCCGGATTATGTGCCGGCAATTATAGTGTAATTGTTAAAGACAATAATGGTTGTGCTGATTCTGTAAAGATAATTCTTACGGAACCACAAGATCTCTCTTTAAATAAGAATGTAACTGATGTGTTGTGCTCTGGACAGGCGACCGGAACAGTTTCATTGATGACAACCGGAGGAACACTTCCTTACACATATAACTGGAGTAATAGCCAAACCACAGCAAACATCATCAATCTTGCAGCAAACACTTATAGTGTTACTGTTACAGACGGACAGAACTGTTCGGCAATGAGTTCCGCTTTAATCAGCGAGCCTTCTGCGTTGCGGATTGATACGGCAACCTCTCCCAGTACTTGTGGTAAAGCAAATGGTCGTACGGATATAACGGTAACAGGTGGCATTCCTCCATATAAGTATGCTTGGAGTAATTCGGAAGAAACGGAGGATATTGCAAACATAGGCGGCGGAAGTTATTCTGTTACAGTAACTGATAAAAATAAATGCAATGCAAATGCTGTATTAAATATTGGTTCAATTGCCTTGCCTAAAATCTCTGTAACACCCGACAAGATAACAATTTGCGAAGGAGGCAGTGTTTCATTGAGTGCATCAGGGTCTGATGTATATACATGGCAGTCTTCTGCCGGGTCAGCAGGAACTACAGGTGCAGGAATTATTGCTGCGCCGCTTCAGACCACAACTTATACTGTTACAGGTACCATATTACAATCCGGCTGTGTTAATACTACGACTGCAGTTATTACAGTTCAGCCAAAACCGTCAATATCTCTTACAGCATCTGCCACCAACCTTTGCCCGGGACAATATGCGGTGTTAAAAGCAACTGGTGCAGATAGCTACCAATGGAAACCGGCAGCAGGATTAAATACAACTTCAGGAGAAATCGTTTCTGCTGCACCTGTTTCTTCCACTACTTATACATTGATCGGAACTTCTCAGTATGGTTGCTATGATTCCACTACAGCATTCATTAGTATAGGGCAGTATGCAGATATAATTGTGGAAATTACTCCTGACAGCGGATGTACTCCATTGCCGGTCAGCTTTATCAATAATACCTCAGGTGCACAAAGTTTTAAATGGTTCTTCGGCGATAATACATCAAGCAATGAAATAAGTCCTGTACACACCTATGCAGATGCCGGAAGATATGATGTAACACTCATCGTAATCAGTTCAACCGGTTGCATAGATACTATGAAGCTGGCTACGATCACCGCATTGCCGGCGCCAAAAGCAGATTTTATTGCAAACCCGGATTTCAATACTGTAACAGCTATTACGGAGGCTACTTTCCAGTTTACCAATTTGTCGAAGAATGCCACCGGATTCAAATGGGATTTTGGCGATGGCACTACTGATGCAGCACGCGATCCTTTACATACCTATCTTAAAGAGGGCGAGTATCGGGTTTCACTTGTTGTTTCTAACGATGAAGGTTGCTTGGATAGCATTAACATGGGGACAATCACTATAGTGCCGAAAGGAGATGTTTATATTCCGAATGCATTTACACCGAATAATGACAGCAAGAATGACGACTTCCGCGTGTTCGGTAAAGGAATTGATTCTTACACACTTGAAATTTATGACCGTTGGGGAGAGATACTTTTCGTTTCTGACGATAATAACAGCGGATGGGATGGAACCTTCAGAGGTAAGCCGATGAATGTGGGTGTATATGTGTATGTGGTATATGTACGCTTCCTGGATGGCAGAAAGGCAATGTATAAAGGGAATGTAACACTGATTCGATAATTTCGCAGCATATTAATACTTACTTTAGCTGCGATGTATTCACGAAATGTATTATTTGCTTTTATCCTGACTTTATTCGCATTGGGATTTTTCTTTTCGGGATGTAGTTGCAACCATTCAAAGACATCTGTAACAGATTCAACGGGTATTGATACAATTACCAGTCCTCTCATCAAAGGATTAACGGAAAAGATAATAGCTAACCCCGCTAATCCTGAAAATTATTATCAGCGTAGTCTGGCATTTCTTCAACTCAATTCTATAAAGAATGCTTATGCTGATATGCAAAGAGCCATCATGCTGGATTCAACCAATGCGAAATACTATCTTGCCATTACTGATATTTATATGAATGGCGGATATGCAGACGGTGCGATAGAATCACTGAATACCTTAATACGCCGACAGCCCGACAATCAGGAGGCAATCACTAAATTGAGTAAGATATATTTTTACCAGAAAGACTATAATAATTCATTAAAACAAATATTGACTCTTCTCAAGAAAGATGAGAATAATGCGGAGGCCTATTTCATTCTCGGAATGAATTATAAAGAGATGAAAGACACGGTTAAAGCTATTGCTGCATTTCAGAAAGCAGTTCAGCGAAAAGAAAAATTTTATGATGCGTATATGCAGCTCGGACTGTTGCACGCACAAATAAAGAGTAAGGCCGCCCCTCAATATTTCGATAATGCCATCCGCCTCGACAGCACCAGTGCAGAAGCTTATTATGCCAAAGCAAAATATTATCAGGATGCAGCGCTGGAAACAAAGAAAAAAGGAAATGCTTCATCTGTAACACATGACATTGAAATGTCAAAGAAAATCTACCGCGAGTTGATTATGAAAGATCCGCAATATGAAAATGCTTATTTCAATTTAGGATTTATTTATCTACAGCAGGATTCTATTGACAAGGCGTATAAATATTTTGATTTTGCCATTAAGGTTTCACCCCGTTATGCGGAAGCATACTATTATCGCGGACTGTGTTCGGAGATAAAAGGAAACACAACACAGGCAAAATCGGATATAGAGAATGCATTGGCATTGAAACCGGGTTATGAACTGGCAGAAAAAGAATTAGAAAATCTGAATAAGAAGAAATAATTACAATAAACTCCTTTGAAGGGTATTGTTAAACAAAATTTATTGTCTGTTTGACATCTAATATAATAGTTCTATTTGCCAAATGAGATATTACCTTTGCGATGCTTTATTGATAAGCATCTTCTATAATCATTAAGGTGGAAGAGAATGATAAAATATTACAAAACATATGAGGGGAAACTCAGAACCATCGAAGCTCCGGAACCGGAGTGTTGGGTGAATATATATCCTCCCTTCAACCATGAACATCTGAAAAAGCTCAGTGAACAATACAGTATTCCGCTGGATTATTTAATTGACTCGCTGGATATTGATGAAATGTCCAGATTTGAGAGGGAAGATGGTGTGGACTTGATTGTATTGAAAACGCCTGTTGCCAATACAGAGCCGGAGAATGAGCATGATGCCAAATTCATGACCATACCCATAGGAATTATTCTGTCGCAGGATATAATTATCACCATCAGCACTTATGAAAATCCTGTAGTGGATTGCTTTCTGAACAATAATGTAAAAAACTTTACCACTCTGGACCGCAATAAATTTGTGTTACAGATTTTTGACCGGTGTGTATTTTACTTTCTGTATTACCTGAAAGAAATCAATAATGAGCGTAACAGCTATGAAAGAGAACTTTATCATTCGATGCGAAATGAGGAGTTGAAAAAATTATTAATGATTGAAAAAGGTCTGGTATTTTTTGTAACCTCGCTGCGCTCTAATGAACTGATGATGATGAAGGTGCAACGGACAGACTTTCTGAAAATAAAAGAAGATGAAGACAAGCAGGAATTTTTTGGTGATATTATAGTGGATAACAGCCAGGCACTGGAGATGGCAAATATTTATACCAATATTCTGAGTGGAACAATGGATGCATTTGCTTCTATTATTTCCAATAACCTGAATGTGGTAATGAAACGATTGACATCTATTACTATCGTACTTACTATGCCCGTATTGATTGCAAGTTTTTATGGAATGAATGTGCAAATTCCTCTGGAAGGACATCCTTATGCTTTCTATATAATTCTTGGGATTTGTGCTTTACTTGCAGGGATACTAATATGGTATTTCAACCGGAAGCACTGGTTTTGAAAATAAATTTGCAAACCGCCTGTCCGGTTTTGTAACTTGAGAACTAAAATCACCGGGTATGGAAAATATTTTTACCGCTTTAAGTACCATTTTGATTCTGCTTGCCTTTATTGGAAGTCAGTTTGCGCTTTATTTGCGTAAGCAAGGGAAGCATCATCACTGATTACAGTTAAATGGTTGGTATTACTATGCAGTTTTGCTGATACACCCTTTTCGTCCTGAAACGGAGAAAGAAGTACTTTTTGTATATATGATTACTTTTACCAGATGACTTACCGTATTTCATGTGACAAAAAGATATTGGAAGGAACTGTTCGTTTGCCGGGTTCAAAAAGTATCAGTAACCGTGTGTTAATTATTGAAAAATTAACAGGTGAGAGACTAAGAAAGCAAAACCTTTCTGAAGCGAATGATACAGTTGAGTTGCAAAATGCACTGCAAATTAAATCAAATGAAGTACAGGCAGGTGAAGGGGGAACCACTTTTCGCTTTCTTACTGCTCTGCTCTCTTTTTTGCAGGGAGAATGGCTGCTCAAAGCAGAAGGCAGTATGAGAAAGCGAACTGTAACAGAGTTGGTTGATGCGCTCAGTCAGTTAGGTGCAGAAATCGAATACGAAGAAAAGGAGGGCTTTCCCCCATTAAAGATTATTGGTGGAAAACTGAGTGGAAGAAAACTCAAAATCAATAGTAATATCAGCAGTCAGTTTATTTCATCACTACTGTTGATTGGACCTTATCTGCCAAAGGGGCTGGAATTAACGTTGCAAGGTGAAACAGTTTCTGCCTCATACATTACAATGACTATTCAGTTGATGGACTATTTCGGTGTGACAGTTGAACAGCAGAATAATAAACTGATTGTTCCGAAAGGAAATTATCAGATAAAGCCCATTCATATTGAATCAGACTGGAGTGCTGCTTCTTATTGGTATGAACTGGCATCTTTGAGCGAAAGCGCAATCTTAATCCTCAAAGGGTTAACAAAAGAATCTTTACAGGGCGATTCAGTAGTGGAAGCTATGTTTCAATCCATGCAGGTTGTTTCCACTTTTAAGTCACGCGAAGTACAACTTACCAAATTAACTGAACAGCAGCTTTCTCTTTTTGAAACCTCATCAGAAGACATTCAAAACCGGAAATTCACATTTAATCTTTCCTCTGTTCCCGATTTATTTCCTGCACTTGTCGTATTGTGTGCAGCTAAAGGATGGGAAGCAGTTTTTACCGGTGTGGCTCATCTGGAGTACAAAGAAAGCAACCGGTTGAAAATTTTTAAAAAAGAATTGAAGCAAATGGGTGTTACACTAAAAACAGATAGTGAAGGAAACTGTTTATTAAAAGGTAGAATCAAACAGGGAAACTATTCTGTTAACACTCATAATGATCACCGTGTGGCAATGGCATTTGCACCGTTAGCTGTTACACTTGGTACTATAGATATTCATAATCCCGAAGTAGTAAACAAATCATATCCGCAATTCTGGAATGAACTCAAAAAAATAGGATTTAAGATTTCAGAAGTGCAATAACAGAGTAAACTGTTACAGTAAAGATATTAAAGCGCTGATATTACAAGTCATTTTCAATAGAGCGGACAATTAATTCTATGTCGGCATCCTGCTGAGGATTATAGGTAATCTTCAAATTATACCCGAACAGTTTTCCTGCATTTTGCCAGAAGAAAGCAGACAGCGGATTTTTGAATTCGCGAATCAGGGTGTAACAGTTCTGACCGGTTTCGCGTGCAATCAACTTTACTAATATTTCTCCCTGAGTGGTAGTCAGATTTTTTAACTGGTCTGCAAACTGTGTATCTAATTCCTCCTCCTTTTGTTTCAGGTATTTTTTTTGGTCGCGTTTCCGGTTTTTTTCGGACAGCGACTGATTCAGTTCATTGAAAATTTTGCCTGCCTCCTTTGCATAAGGATAGACTATAAATATATTTTTCTTCAACTGATTAAACCGATATTGTTCTGTAGGATCAGAGAATAATCTTTTTGAAATTATGACAAATTCAGGAAGTGTTGCAACACCGATAGTATCATTGCCATTCACTATTGCAGGAAGAAACATTCCCTCCGTATTCTGTGCAGGAGCAAGCAACGGAAAAATAATTATTGCAGCAACTAATAAAACCTTGAATTTCATTTTTACAGAAAGTATTCCTTTCGCTTTTTGCAATTCCTGTTCCATATTCAACTCCAACTAACGCATTAGCTAATAATTAATTACATGTTCATATAGAATTGATTTTGCTCTTTAGGCAAAATTTCTTTTACATTTGACTCCTCAAAAACAAAATTATGAAAAAAACATTCGCCTTCTTAGTGGGAGGATGCCTACTTACTCTCTCAATAGTTGGATGCCAGAGCATTAAGCCTATGGATCCCGCTATCATTCAGGCAAAAATTGATTCACTTTATACAGTAAGTTCTGCGGCTCTTACAGATTCTGTAAACAACGCCTGTCAGGCACAAAGCGCCTCTGTGGTGAAAATGATGAGTGATTCCATTTGTAAAGCAAACGGATTAGTCATCAAATAATTTAAACTCACTCTTAAAAAGACAAAACGAACATGAGAAAAACATTTGCAATACTGGCAAGCGGATTAGCTTTCGCTATTGCCTTCAACAGTTGTAAAAACGACAACTCTGCCGAACAGGCAATAAAAGATAATTTAAAGATTGACTCGACCGTTAATGCACGTCTTGTGACTTTAAGACAGTCGCTTAAAGATGATTGCCTGAAATCATATATGACACTGGCGCAGGCAAAGGCAGATTCAATACTTAATGTTGCTAAAAAGAAAGGAGCTATAAAACCAACAACGAAACCATCTGCTCCTGCACCACAGAAACCCGGTGGATTGAAGGGACTTTCTAATCAGTCACAGGATAACGGGAAAGGATTAAAAGGACTTTCCGATCAGTCTAAGGAACAACAACCAACAAAAAAAGGATTGAAAGGACTTTCTGATCAATCTAAAAATGAAGGACAGAAAAAGTAAAGTGAATATCACACAAACTAAAAAGCCCCCTGAAATTCAGAGGGCTTTTTTAGTTTATAGAAAGACTCTATTAAATCTTTACCATGTTTAACGTATAAATTGTAGTGGTACTTGTTGCAACCTCAACTTCAGTAAGTGATAAAGCAATGTTGCTGCCGCTAAGTGTTCCTGTTCCTGAGTAGGTATAACCTGAAACAGTTTGATTATCTACTGTAAAAGTTGTGGATGAAGTTAAAGTAGCGGTAAAAGAGAAGGCACCGGTAATATTTATAATGATTTTACTAACACCTGAACTCGAAGTAGCAATATTTGTAGGGATATCGGTATAAGTACCTCCCGTATTATCTGTACCGGATGATTTGTAACTGGCAATAAACTTAGCTCTCCATTCTGTACTGCAATCATCGCCCTCATATCCGGTTGTACAATCACAAGTACCATCGTCGCATACGCCATCATTTTGACATACAACATCTTTACAAGGATCCTTTTTACAGGAAGAATAAATAACAGCTACTGACAATGATAAAACAAAAGCCAGAATAGCACTAAGGGTAAATTTTTTCATAAGATTTTAGATTTAGAAGTTTTGATTCGGAGGCAAATATAAATGAAGTATTGAATTCAGAAATTTCTATCTGAAAAAATTAATGACAACTTTGCTGTGCTTAAAACTATAAGATGATTCAGCAGTTTTCTGAGTTTATAAATTCCGAAAAACTATTCCCACCTCATTCTCCTATACTTCTTGCAGTGAGCGGAGGTGCAGATTCAGTTACTCTTACCGAATTATTTTACAGAACAAAACAAAATTTTGGAATTGCACACTGTAATTTTCAACTGAGAGGAAAAGAATCAGATGAAGATGAAGCATTCGTTGCAGCATTGGCAGAGAAGATGGGAGTAAAATTTTTCTCAGTAAGATTAGAAACCGAAAAATTTACGACAGAAAAAAAACTCTCCATTCAAATGGCGGCCCGTGAGTTGCGGTATGATTGGTTTGAAAAAATCAGAAAAGAAAACGGTTACCATTTTATAGCAACGGCTCATCATCTGAACGATTCAATTGAAACGGTTTTACTGAACTTAGTAAAAGGAACCGGAATAGCAGGAATGCATGGTATTCTCCCTAAGAACGGGAAAGTAATTCGTCCATTACTGTTTGCTAAACGGAGTGAGATTGAAACTTTTGTAAAAGAAAATAAAATCAAATTCAGGGTGGATAGTTCAAATGAACTAACTAAGTATGAGAGAAATAAGATACGGCTACAGGTAATACCATTATTGAGAAATATCAATCCACAATTTGAAGAATCAGTTGCAAAATCTATCAGGTATTTTAGTGATGTAGAACAGATATATAAGAAGGAGATAAACAGACTTTCAAAAAAACTGTTACAGCAAGAAGGAAATGGTTTTCGTATTTCAATTGGAACATTAAAAAATTTACAGGGAGTTCAGACAGTATTATTTGAAATATTAAAACCTTTTCATTTTAATGAGTCTATTGTTCAGAAAATTATTGAATGTTTAAATGGAGAATCCGGGAAGCAATTTTTCTCATCCTCCCACAGAATTATCAGAGATAGAAAATATTTATTGATTTCTCCGGTTGAAGAAGAACAGCAGCAGGAATATTTACTTGAAATAAAAAATCAGAAATTATCAATCCGTCATCTCAGCATGGTAACAGAAATAAAAGAGGTCGCCTCTTTCAAAATTCCTAACGACAGCACCATTAATTGTCTGGATATATCAAAACTTAAATCACCTCTTATAATCAGAAGATGGAAAAAGGGAGATTATTTTTATCCTCTCGGTATGAACAACAAGAAAAAGAAAATCAGTGATTACCTCATTGACAGGAAAATACCACTTACAGAAAAAGAGAATATTTATGTTCTTGATGTTGCAGGTAGAATTGCCTGTATTATCGGAGAAAGAATAGATGAGCGATTTAAGATTAAAACATCAACTGAGAAAATATTTGTAATAAAACTTTCAACTGAGAAGGGTAGATGAATGTTTGTTTTAGAAGTAATTAATGTCCGATTTGGCACTCCATCAAAAGCGAGGGCAATAAATTTTTTTATGATAGTTTTTGAAAATATTTCCTGTATAGAGAAGAGAGAGTTCCGGTCCGCCCAGTGAATGGCTTACTCCCGCAAGTCGGGAGTAGTTTACATCGTAACTGAAACTCATGGAAAGATTATTCAGATCAAAACGAGTGGTAAAAATCATTGCATCATTCCACCTTACAAATCCACCGAAGTAAACACCATAGTAACCTTGTGAAGAATTATTCAGATTGTATCGGAAAAGACTGCCGAAAATAGTTTCATGGTACGGACCCTGATTTGCAAAATATAATTTAGGAAACACAGTTAACCGTGTCTGCATTGGAATGCTTACGCCCGCGTTAAGCATATATTTCCGTTGAATATATGAGGTGGCGTCACCGAAAAAAGTGTTTACAGGTTGGTTTAGGTGATAAACTGCAAAGCCGGCACTAAAATTTTGATTTTTGCTATATAAAAAATTGTATTCAGCGCCGGCTGACAAATCCCAATATGAAGTTGAATTTGCTGAAAGTGTTTCAGTAAGTATGCCACCTTTGTATTGTTCGTTCCAGCGCATGCCTGTATAATCAATCGTACAGGAAGTATAGGAGACTGATATGCCTGCACTGAGATATTGCTGCTGAAAGTTATCTATGGATTTGTGATAAGCCAGCGAAAGACCCGCATAAGTATTACTGAGCTGTGCATCACCGGCTTTATCATTAAAAAAAACAATACCGGCTCCGATAATATTTTTTTTGTTTTTGTCCTGAGTAATGCTCAAGTCCGATGATACAGCCACTGTATGGTATGGAACTGTAACACTTCCCCACTGACTGCGATAAACTGCGGTGAATCTGTAGTCACCGTTGATGAATCCGGTTTTAGCAGGGTTTACTAATAGGGGAGAAGCATAAAATTCAGAGAAGTGAATGTCCTGAGCAGATGAGAAAACGGAGAACAGATTTGAAAGAATAAATAGTGTAACAGAATAATTATTTATGCCGGATAACAATTTCTTTCGCTTCATGAATAATCAAATCTAATCAGTCATTAAGTTAATCCGATAAATTTCTATTCACATACAGCTATGAAATGTGTACAGCGATTATCTTACTGATAAACCTTTCATCCGTTCTTTGATGGTACTTTATTTATTCCTGTGCTTCATTCAGGGACTTTGGCTTTAATAAAATATCTTCAATCACTTCCGGCAGAAACTGCGGCTTTATCATCCGCCAGTTCAGATCGTTGAATTTTTCACCCATATATATATAATGCTCCAGTCGCTGGCTTCTCATTTCTGTTACTACATGATCGCGGAAACCAAGTGCAGCAATCCAGCCGCCTTCTTCAGCAATTTCTTCATACCATTCTTCATAATAGCAATCGTCAGAGGCGTGGAAGTTCAGTACATTTTCACCAAGAAGAATAAACTTGTTGATACCCTGTTCTATCATCGGATCAATTATTTCACGTTTAAGAAACATAATATCATTGCCGATAGCATCGTTCCACTCTCCTATAAATTCAATGATTGAGAAGTTATTGATATAATCCACATACAAGACTTTCAGGTAGAGCGTTGGCGAACCAAACTCATCCCACTGTGGATGGATATAGTAATTGTAAATAGTTTTGGAAAATTCAAACTCACTGTACTCCCGTTCATAGAAAGGAGAAAGTTTATCTTCTTCTGCTATGTAGAGATCGCGCCAGTTGAAATAAGGTTCAATAGTATGCAAAATCAATATTGGTTTTCAATTCCAATATTACCAAATTCCTCAATCAACTAATTATCTTCTTCTGTGTTTTTCCAGAACAGTCCGTACGCTGCCAAATTCTAATAAAATAGCTCGTGCCCGTTTATAGTCCCATGCAAATTGGCGGGATAGTAATTTTGCGCCGCGGTCAATCAGCTTTTCATTCGTAAGCTGCATATCTATCATTTTATTGTCGAGTACTCTTCCTAACTGAATCATCACAGAAGTGGAAATCATATTCAGCACTAATTTCTGGGCAGTGCCTGCTTTCATGCGTGTACTGCCTGTTACAAATTCAGGACCTGTAATTACTTCAACAGGAAAATCTGTAACACCTGCCAATGGAGTGTTGGGGTTACAGGTAATACAACCGGTTTGAATACTGTTAGCTTTACATTTTTCAATAGCGCCCACTACATAAGGTGTAGTGCCAGAGGCAGTAATACCTATCACCGTATCTTTTGTGTTGATGTTACAGCTCTGCAAATCTTTCCAGCCTTGCTCAGGATTATCTTCTGCAAACTCCTGTGCTTTACGGATAGCATTGTCTCCGCCTGCAATCAGTCCCATTACTAATCCCTGCTCCACACCGAATGTAGGCGGACATTCTGAAGCGTCAACGATGCCGAGTCGTCCGCTTGTACCTGAGCCAATGTAAAACAGTCTTCCTCCCTCTTTCATCTTCAGAACAATGTGTTCAACTAATTTCTCAATCTGCGGAATTGCCTTCTCCACAACATCTGCAACAGTTTTATCTTCCTTATTAATATTGGTAAGCAAATCATGTATGCTCATTTCTTCAAGACGGTGGTAGCTCGATGATTCTTCTGTAATCTTTTTTATTGTATTCATAGAATGCAAAAGTAATGAGAATGAACAGATGAAATCTTTGAAGATGAGAATTCAAATACACATTATTGCAGCTAATCTTCAAATACACCTTTCAACCGCTGAACAAAAAGTTGTTTCTTTGCGCGCAATTATAAATTAATGCAAACTAAATTTAAAGTATGGCTCCCGCTGGTATTTGCAGTAGTTCTTGTATTTGGAATTCAAATCGGTGTGATGCTGCAGGGGTCAACCGGCAAGCGGCTCTTATTTTCCCCCGACAATAATTCTGACTTTGATGAAGTGCTTCAATATATTAATGCGAAATATGTAGATACGGTAAACGGTACGAAGCTTGAACAGAGTGTAATTGAGGATATGCTTTCAAAACTGGATCCACACTCTATTTATATACCGGTTGAAAAATTAGTTGGAATAAATCAGGATCTGATGGGGAATTTTGAGGGAATAGGAATTGAATTCTTCAGAATTGAAGATACTGTAACAGTGCTGAGTGTAATAGCCAACGGACCTTCGGCAAAAGTCGGACTTGAAAAGGGAGATCGTATCGTTTCTGTTAATGATTCATCTGCAACAGGGAAAGGGTTAACGGATGAAATGATTGTCAAAAAACTGAAAGGAGCAAGAAACTCTATAGTGAAAGTGGGTATAAAGCGCAGAGGCACGAAAGAAATACTATATTTTACTATTACCCGAGGAGTTATTCCTTACAACAGCATTGATGCCTCCTTCCTGATGGACAACGGAATTGGGTACATCAAATTGCAAAGGTTCAGCAGCACTACCTATGATGAATTTAAGCAGGCATTAGAAAGTCTGAAGAAGCAGGGAATGAAAAAACTTATTTTCGACTTGCGCGGAAATGGCGGCGGCATATTGGATCAGGCAACTGAAATTCTTGATGAGTTTATTGATAAAAACAAACTACTGGTTTACACAAAAGGAAGGGCTTATCCTAAGAAAGAATATAAAGCACATAAGGAAGGTATTTTTGAAGAAGGAGAATTGTGTGTGTTGATAGACGAAGGATCAGCATCGGCAAGTGAAATTGTTGCAGGAGCATTGCAGGATTGGGATAGGGCAACCATTATCGGAAGGCGATCTTTTGGAAAAGGGCTGGTACAGGAACAATATGATTTGAACGACGGCTCCGCTGTCCGTCTGACGATTGCAAAATACTATACTCCTTCCGGACGCTGTATTCAGAAATCTTACTCTGAAGGAGTGGAAAAATATTATCAAGATATAGCACACCGCTACTCACACGGAGAGCTGACTAACAAAGACAGCATTCAGGTACAGGATACTACAAAATATTATACATCTCGTGGCAGAGTAGTATATGGTGGCGGAGGAATTATGCCGGATATTTTTGTTCCCTTTGATACTTCATACCAGACAGTTTTGCTCAGTAAGATTCAATACAATGGATGGTTACAGGAGTTTGCGTATCAATTTACATTCGGACATTCGGATAATA
>CAYRJA010000084.1:0-14326 GCA_964424455.1 uncultured Bifidobacteriaceae bacterium | reverse complement strand
TTAAAAGAAGAAACCGGCTGAAACGCAGTAATCTCTCTTTCTCGTTCTACAATTAATCTAACTGCTACTGACTGCACACGCCCTGCTGAAAGATTTACATTGCCGCGGGAAATTTTTTTCCATAGAATCGGTGACAACTTAAATCCTACCAACCGGTCGAGTACGCGCCGTGCCTGTTGTGCGTTTACTAAATCAATATTAACTGTGCGCGGATTAGCCACTGCTTCTTTAATTGCCGGCTTGGTGATTTCATGAAAAACAATTCGTTTGGTTTTATCAGCATCCAATCCAAGCGCTTCACATAAGTGCCAGCTTATAGCTTCCCCCTCACGATCCTCATCTGTTGCCAGCCATACTTCTTTAGAATTTTTTGCAATTTTTTTTAACTCATTCACTACCTGTTCTTTGTCCTCGCTGATGATATAAACAGGTTCATAATTATTATTGATGTCAATTGCTTTATCATTTTTGGGCAGATCACGGATATGTCCGTAACTTGACTTTACAACAAAGTCGCCACCGAGAAATTTTTCAATCGTCTTTGCTTTTGCTGGACTCTCTACTATCAGCAGATTCTTTCCTTCAGGATTGAAAGTAATTTTTTTTGCAGGAGAAGATTTCTTTTCCGGTGCAGCAGATTTTGCTTTTGCAACAGTCGCCTTTTTCTTACTTGCAGTTGTTTTCTTCTTCGCCATTAACTGGTTTTAAACTATTGATAATTTCGTACGGACTTCTCTGGAAATGCGGGCAAAGTAAAAATCTTTATTGCTAAAAGTCAAAAACAATTTTTACACAATCTTTTTATATTCAAAATCATCTACTCTGTTCGCTATGATTATTTTATACCGGTTACAGTGAGCTATTCGCTTTATGAACTACAATATAATATTAATGAATGAGGATTTTGTAATACACATAAACAACCTTCCTGTACTCCATATCCGGTTAATAATTACGCTGAGTTGTAACAGTGGAAAATAATTTTTTGTGATTAACTAAATTTTTATCCGACGAGCCACACGAATAATTTTACATTTACCCGATGACAAACAGAGTAACACTTGCACGCGGAAAAGGCAGAAGATCTGAAGCCGGACACCCGTGGATTTATGGAAATGAAGTGAATACTATTTCAGGAACTCCCGAACCGGGAGAAATTGTAGATGTAGTTAATTACAAAAATGATTTTATCGGAAAGGGTTATTATAATCCTGCATCACAAATTGTGGTTCGTTTACTGACCAGAGATGAAAAGGAAATAATCAATGAAGAATTTTTCTTCAACCGTTTGAAGCAGTGCAAAGAATACCGGGAACGAATCGGATACAGAGAAAATTACCGGTTGGTTTTTGGTGAAGCGGATTTTCTTCCCGCACTGGTGATTGATAAGTTCGAAGATTATTTTGTTTTACAAACACTCGCGCTTGGAATGGACAAATGGAAGCAGCAGATTGTGAATGTAATAGCACAACTGTATTCACCAAAAGGAATCTATGAGCGAAATGATGTGCCGGTAAGAAAACTCGAGGGTATGTCAGAGGTCAAAGGATTTTTGTCTGAATCATTTCCTGCAAATAATATTTTGATAGATGAATGTGGCGTAAAGTTCAGTATTGATTTGGAAAACGGACAGAAAACCGGCTTTTTCCTTGACCAAAAAGAAAATCGTCTTTCACTGAAAGATATTGTAACAGATGCTTCGGTACTGGATTGCTTCACTTATACCGGTTCATTCGCTCTGTTTGCTGCGAGGTTTGGAGCAAAAAGTGTTTTAGGGTTAGATATTTCTGAATCAGCTATTCAGCAGGCGAATGTTAATACAAAGTTGAATGACTTTGAAAGTATATGTCATTTTCAAACCGCTAACGCCTTTGATGCTATGCCGCAATGGGTAAAAGAGCGGAAACAATTTGATGTAGTTATTCTTGACCCGCCGGCATTCACTAAAAACCGTGCAGGAACCGAAGCGGCAGTACGCGGATACAAAGAGGTAAACCGTAGAGCAATGCAGTTACTAAAACCCGGAGGATTTCTTTTCACTTTTTCCTGTTCTCATTTTATGTCACCTCAACTTTTTTTTGAAACGGTAGAAAGTGCGGCACACGATGCGCACAAAACCATTCGTCAGGTTTCTTATTTGTATCAGGCAAAAGATCATCCGATAGTCTGGAGTATTGATGAAACAAACTATCTGAAAGGTTTTGTATTGCAGGCGCTTTGATTTTATCACCTCTACTGTCTTCAGGAATTAGCTACCCACAGAGATTGATTTTATTTATCTTTTGTTTACATAAAGCAACCTTGAATGTGTTATTGAATATTTATTCTCACAATCAATTCATTAGAATATCCACATACAACGGTTAAAACACAATCAGTTCTCTCTATGAAAACAACGTAACTTGCACACCGTCAGTTACGATTCATCTTATCATATTGGATTTTGAAAATTAATGACGACTGACAACAAATACTAACAACAATAATTAAACTAATGGTAGAAAATAAAACAGTTTACAACGAAGACAGTATTAAATCACTCGACTGGAAAGAGCATATTCGTCTCCGTCCAGGCATGTATATCGGAAAACTTGGCGATGGCAGCGCTATGGATGATGGTATTTATGTGCTGCTGAAAGAAGTAATTGACAACAGCATTGATGAATACGTAATGGGCAACGGTCGCTCCATAGACATAAATATATCCAATCAGCATGTTACAGTTCGCGATTATGGTCGCGGTATTCCGTTAGGTAAAGTGATTGATTGTGTTTCAAAAATCAATACAGGCGGCAAGTATGATACGAAAGCATTTCAGAAATCTGTCGGACTGAATGGTGTAGGAACAAAAGCGGTGAATGCTTTATCCTCCTATTTCAAGGTACAGTCTTTTCGCGAAGGAAAAACCAAATGCGCTGAATTTGAATACGGCAATCTGAAGAATAATCACAAAGAGGAAAAGAGTAAAGAAGAAATGGGAACGCTCATCGAATTTAAGCCCGATGAGAAAATGTTTAAAAACTTCCGGTTCATTCCTCAGTTTGTGGAAGAGCAGGTGAAGAATTATTGCTTCCTGAATTCAGGACTTACCATTAATTACAACGACAAAAAATTTTACAGTAAGAATGGTTTGCTCGATTTGTTACAGGGTAAAACAAATGCTGAAGAAATAAGGTATCCTATCATTCATCTGAAAGGTGATGATATTGAAGTAGCAATTACACACGACAATCAGTACGGAGAAGAATATTACTCCTTTGTAAATGGACAACACACTACACAGGGCGGAACACATTTGCAGGCATTTAAAGAAGCATTGGTAAAAACACTTCGTGATTTTTATAAAAAGGATTTCGACATCAATGATATTCGTGCTTCTATAGTGGCGGCAATCAGTGTTCGTGTGCAGGAGCCGGTATTTGAATCACAGACTAAAACCAAACTCGGCTCTCAGAATGTATATGAAGGCGGACCATCTATGCGCAGTTTTGTTGGAGATTTTTTAACAAAGCATTTAGATGATTTTCTTCATAAGAATCCGGCTACTGCAGAAGCATTACTGACACGGATTCAGCAATCTGAACGGGAGAGAAAAGAACTTTCAGGCATTCGTAAGTTGGCGAATGAGCGTGCTAAAAAGGCAAACCTTCATAACAAAAAGCTTCGCGATTGCCGGTACCACTTAGATGAGAATCATGAAAAGGCAATTGAGTCCACATTGTTTATCACAGAAGGTGATTCTGCGAGCGGTTCCATTACCAAATCACGCAATGTAGAAACACAGGCAGTATTCAGTTTGCGCGGAAAGCCGCTGAACTGTTACGGATTGACAAAAAAAATTGTGTATGAAAATGAAGAGTTTAATCTGTTACAGCACGCTTTAAACATTGAAGATGGAATGGATGGATTACGCTACAACCGCGTGGTGATTGCTACCGATGCCGATGTGGACGGTATGCACATCCGTCTGCTGATGCTTACTTTCTTCTTACAGTTTTTCCCTGACTTGGTAAAGAACGGTCATGTTTATATTTTGGAAACACCTTTATTTCGTGTTCGCAACAAGAAGGAGACTATTTACTGTTACAGTGAAGAAGAAAAACAGAAAGCAATTCAGCAACTCGGAAGTAAGCCGGAAATTACCCGGTTCAAAGGGCTGGGAGAAATTTCTCCTGACGAGTTTGCAGGATTTATCGGAGATGACATCCGCCTTGAACCTATCCTGCTGAAATCTGAAATGACTGTTGCAGGTATTTTAGAATACTACATGGGTAAGAATACTCCTGCACGACAAGAATTTATTATAGAAAACCTACGCATGGAAAAAGATTTAGTGGAAGTGGAAGCAGCAGCAGTAGCATGAGAAACAGAAAACTGATTTTACAATTATTGATTATTAATTTTTGCTTGATAAATGACTGAAGAAACAAATAAAGAACAACAGAATCAGGAGACTAAGAATGTGAAGAACATGTACGAGAACTGGTTTCTTGACTATGCTTCGTATGTGATTTTAGAGCGTGCAGTTCCTGCTGTAGAAGATGGGCTGAAACCTGTTCAACGCCGCATACTTCACGCAATGAAGGAGATGGATGATGGTCGCTTTAATAAAGTGGCAAACATCATCGGTCAAACGATGCAATATCATCCGCATGGAGATGCCTCTATTGGAGATGCAATGGTTGGTCTTGGTCAGAAAGACTTAATGATTGAAACGCAGGGAAACTGGGGTGATGTGCGTACCGGTGATGATGCGGCTGCTCCGCGATATATTGAAGCGCGACTAAGCAAGTTTGCACATGAAGTAGCTTTTAATGCGAAGACAACTAAATGGCAGCTTTCTTACGACGGTCGTAAACAGGAACCGCTTACACTTCCTATGAAATTTCCTTTGCTGCTTGCACAAGGTGTTGAAGGAATTGCGGTGGGGCTGGCTACAAAAGTTCTTCCTCATAATTTCTGTGAATTGCTGAAAGCTTCTGTTGATGCAGTGCGCGGAAAGAAAGTATCACTCTATCCTGACTTTCCAACCGGAGGTTTAATAGATGTAACTGGTTACGAAGAAGGAAAGCGTGGCGGGAAAGTACGGGTACGCGCAAGAATTGAGGAACTCGATAAAAAAACATTAGTCATTCGCGACATACCTTTTTCTGTTACAACTACTCAGTTGATAGAAAGTATTGTAAAAGCAAATGATAGTGGTAAAATCAAAATCAAGAAAGTAATTGACAATACTGCAAAAGATGTAGAAATTCAGATTCAATTAGCTCCCGGCATTTCGCCTGATATTACGATTGACGCTTTGTATAAATTCACTTATTGTGAAATTTCCATTTCTCCCAATGCCTGCGTGATATTGGAGGATAAACCGCACTTTCTCAGTGTAAATGAACTGCTGAAAATTTCTACTGAGAATACGATGAATTTGTTGAAGCGCGAGTTGGAAATAAAACTCGGTGAATTGGAGGAAGACTGGCACTTCTCCTCTCTTGAAAAAATATTTATAGAGAAAAGAATTTATCGTGACATAGAAGAATGTGAAACATGGGAAGCGGTTATTAAAGCAATTGATAAAGGACTTTCACGATATAAAAAATTATTCAGGCGTGAAATTACTGAGGAAGATATTGTACGACTGACTGAAATAAGAATTAAACGCATCTCTAAGTTTGATTCCTTTAAAGCAGATGAACATATCAAAGGCGTAGAAGATGAAATCAAACAGACCAAGTATCATATCGAGCACCTGAAAGAATATGCAATTGATTATTTTGAAAATCTGCTGAAGAAATACGGCAAAGACCGCGAGCGCAAAACTGAAGTAAAAGTATTTGATATGATTGAAGCAAAGCATGTTGCCATTGCTAATCAGAAACTGTATGTGAATTATTCCGAAGGTTTTATCGGAACGGATTTAAAGAAGGATGAATTTGCTTTTGATTGCTCTGATTACGACGAAATAATTGCTTTCCGCAGAGACGGAAAAATGATGGTAACTAAAGTTACTCAGAAAGTTTTTGTAGGTAAAGACATCATTCACTTAGAAATATTTAACAAGAATGATGACCAAACTGTTTATCACATGATTTATCAGGATGGTAAAGCCGGTCATGCTATGGTTAAGCGATTTAAAGTGGGCGGTGTTACACGGGATAAAGAATATGATTTAACTAAAGGAACAACAGGATCAAAGGTGGTTTATTTCTCAAAGTGTCCTAATGGTGAAAATGAAATTGTTACAGTAACACTTCATCCGAACAGCAAGGCGCACAAAAAGATATTCGATTACGATTTTAAAGAACTTGCAGTCAAAGGACGCAGTTCGCAGGGAAATATTCTTGCGCGGTATGTAGTTTCAAAAGTTAAACTGCTGAAGAAAGAGGAACCGGTGCATACCGGAGCAAAACTCTGGTACGATTCTCAATTCGGCAAGCTGAATAAAGAAGGGAAAGGGCAATACATCGGACTTTTTGAACAAAACGATTCTATACTTTCTATTTACAATGATGGGAATTACGAAACAACCAATACCGAACTCACGAACAAATATGATTCGGACAAACTGTTAGTGATAGAGAAATTTAATCCCGATGTGATTATTTCTGCTTTGTATCTTGATGCTTCCAATCAAACTTACTACCTGAAAAGATTTAAGATTGAGACACAGACGAATGACAAGAAATTTCTTTTTATACCCGAAGGAGAAAACAATCAAGTGCTATTGGCAACTACTCATCCTCATTCAAAATTTTTGTTAAAAAAGGGAAAGAAGCGCACTCCCACTGAAAGTAAAATTGATGTCAATTCCTTTGTTGAAGTAAAGGGATGGAAAGCCATCGGCAACAAACTGGCTGGCAATGAATTTATCAGCGCTGAATGGATAGGAATGAAAAAACAAGCTGATACCGAAATAGAAAATAATGGTAATTTACTTAACTCATCAAAGCAGACAGCTAAGACAGAGCCGAAGGAATCAAAGGGTATAACAACTAAAGCAACGATTAAAAATAAATCTGTTACAGATACAAAATATCAGTCTAAGGGTAGTAAGAATTCCATCGTTTCAAAAAATCAGAATAATAATCTGAAAGATGTGGTTGAGCTTTCTCCATCCGGAGAAAAGATAGAAATGGAATGGGAAGTTGTAACACCTGCAAAATCAACAGACAAGGATAAAAAGGAAAATGACAAGCAGACAAGTTTGTTCTAAGCTATGTTCAACTCTAAAGAATTATAAAAAAGTTGTATTAATTTATTAGAAGTATAACTTTGACTTTAAATAATATAACATTATGAAAAGCACTATATTGAATACAGCTATGCTGGTTACACTTTTTGCTATGACAACAGCTTGCAGTAACAGCGAAAATCAATCAACTACTACTGAAGAATCATTCAAAGCGGACACTTCCTTAGTTGGTCAGGATGAGCAAGTATTAGCTGACGACTCCGCTACCGTGCAAACGGCAGTTGGCGTAAAGGACGAAGAAGCAAATGCAAAAATGAAACTGCAGGAAGATGCACAAAAACTCAAGCAGGACGAGAAGAAATAATTTCAGAGGTGCATAAGAAGTAGTTATTGTAACGGTTGTATAACTGCGTTTACTGCTTTCTCTGTCTTGTAAAAATTATTTTCAGGTAGTCGTTTATTACCAGATTGCAGAACAGAAAATAAAGGATGGTAATAACGGCTATTGTAGCAGTCAATGGTTTAAATTCAGTAATGCCAACTGATAACAAACCAATTACTAAGGCAGCATCTATAATTATTACAAAGAGCAATGTCCTGCTGATAGGCTGCTGATAAAACCTTTTATCTGTACGAATGACAAGTATTGCTATCAGACTTGAATAAAACAGACAGGCAAAACCCAGTGAGTGCAACTCTTCCTCGTCTGTAATTCCGAATAAATTTTTTGCGATAAAAAACCAAACAAAACATTCTATAAAAAGTAGTGAGCCAAGCAGCACACCCTTTTGTACAAGAGGGCTGATATTCCAATTCGCAGGTTTTTCACTTATGGTAACTTTATCTACTGAAAGCGACAGTACTGCAAAGTCAATCAGGAAAAGCATAATAATCATATCCAATGGAGATACAACAAATTGCTTCGTCAGAATGAAAGTAACGCAAACGAAGAGTATGGTCTGTATGGTTTTAGCTATTTTATTTACAGTATAATTTACAATCCGGATATGAATACCACGCCCTACTTTTATCAAGTCAAGCATTTGTTGCAAGCCGTCTTTCAATAAAATAATACTCGCTGCTTGTTTGGCTACATCAGTCGCTGTTTTTACTGCAATACCCACTTCCGCCTGCTTCAGCGCCGGTGCATCATTCACACCATCACCGGTCATTCCCACAATCTTACTTTCTTTTTGGAAAGCTCTTACCATATTAAACTTATCAGCAGGCAATACTTCTGCAAAACCATCGTATTCATGAATAGTTTTAGCCGAAAAACTTCCGTCAATTTCCCTTACATCTACTACTGAAATTACCTTATCTCCTATTCCTACTTCTTTTGCTATCTGTTTACCAATAGGTAAAGCATCACCTGTAAGCATCTTGATGGTTAATCCGGATTCTATCAATTGTGCAAGAATGTCTTTTGCATTATCCCATGGAGCATCATAGAGTGCAGCTATTCCGGCCATTTTCCACTCTTCGTTTTTTTTAACTGCAACAGCTATTGTTTTATATCCCTTCTGTGCCCATTCATCTACTGTTCTATCAATACTTATGTCTGCTGTAACACAGATATTTTTTATAGCATTGAATGCTCCTTTTGCTATTGAAAGTTTTTTTCCTTCAGGTGATGATATTTCTGCTTCCGTTCTTTTTGTTTCAGAATTGAATGGCATAAAAGATATTTGCTTGTATTCAGAAAGATTAACTCTTTGCTTTTCTGCCTCTCGGAAAAATGCCATATCTATTGCATCATTATCTTCCTTCACCGAAGCCAATGAGCCAAACAGCAGCACATCTTCCTGACTGTAACCGCTGTTACAGTATATTTGCTGCAGCGATAAAATGTTTTTTGTAAGCGTTCCGGTCTTATCAATACAAAGTGTGGTAAGAGTAGCTGCATCTTCGGTAGCGCTTAATCTTGTTACTAATAATCCACGCTCTGCCAACTCTTTTGAACCTCTTGCCATGCTGATGGTAAACATGGCAGGTAATCCTACAGGCACGGCTGAAACAAGTAATATCAGTACCAATGGCATTATAGAAATGAAACTTTGCCCGTTCAGTAATCCTACAATAGTTGTCACAGTTAAGATACCGACTACAGAAACGAAAAGCACTCTCACTACTTTTATCACTACCGCTTCCATGTGCATTTTATTTTTTGCAGCATGAACCAGGTTAGCTGTCTTACCTAAAAGTGTGTTTAGTCCAATACTTGTAACTTTAGCTGTACACTCACCGGATTTTACTATAGATCCTGAATAGAGTGCCTCTCCGGTGTTACATTCTATTAAAGCAGATTCTCCGGTAAGGGCAGATTTATCAGTCATAATACTGCCTTCTGTCACCTGCATATCAGCAGTTAAGAAGTCACCTGTACGGATACGCACCACATCACCGGGCAATAATTCTCTTGAGGGTAATTGTTTCCATTCACTATTGCGTAAGACTCTTACCACTACTTGTAACTTTTGCTGAAGAGCGGCTACTGTTTTACTTGATTTTAGCTCATTGTAGAAACCTATTACGGCATTGAAAACCAATAGCGCAATAATTATCCAACCATCAAATGTTTTACCTAATAAAAATGAAATAGCTATTGTTGCTTCCAGCATATATGCTGTCAGTCCGGTAAAGTGTTTCAGAAATAATACTACTACGGGAGTTTTCTTCTGCTTAACTTCATTATAACCAAATTTCTCTCTTAATAAATCAATATCTCTGTCTAAAAGTCCACTGTCCATGCAATAATAATAAAGCAAATGAAATACTGTAACACCTTATGATGATAACGGTTCCACCCTGCTCTGTTCAAAAATTAACTATATGATTGATCCACTATTTTTTACTAAATAAAATATTTATGTCCAAAATATATCCGACTCGTTATCTATAAATTCTACTTTTTTATTCAAAACTTCTATTCCCTCTAACTCTTTAATTCTTTGATTCTTTTGTGCTTCATCAAACAATTCTCTTTCTTCCCATCTGATATGCTCCGTCAGCAGATTATGAAATGTTGTCAGCGTCTGTTCATTTTTTGGGTTAGCGGACAGCAAGCGCTTCAACTGCTGATGTTGTTCTAAAGCTTTGTTACGATGTACTTCACTTAACAGAGGAAAAATATATTTTTCTTCTAACTCAAATTGCTTGAGCAGATGAGTTTCAGTAAACCATTGTAAATATTTATAGATTCTGTCGGGAGCAACATTCTTTGATAGTCCTTCTTTTATTTTCCAACTTAGTAACAGCGAGTGATGATGTTCTCTGCTTAATGCAACAAATGTATTTGACCGCTTGATAGGTTTAGTGTCATTCTTATTATTCTTATCCATAAGATTTTGATTTTAGTCTGACTTTAGTGTATCTTCATTTGCTTATTTACCTCACATCAAAATCATTTAAGTCATATAAAGTTAGCAATTATTCTTTAGCAAAAAGATGTAAGCAATCAACAATCTGTTCTTTACGGAGATGCTGTTTACCATGTATATTATTTCTCAGAGAACATAAAGCAGATTTTCTCTCTATATAAATCACAGAATCCTCTACCCTACTTTATTAAGACTCCATGCTTCTGCTTTTTTCTTAAAAAGAATTTTGGTCCGACTCCATGTGGTTTTAAACAGTTCAGAGAAGCGATAATGATTTAACGCTTGCTCATCTTCCCATATACTGTAAGTAAACAATATATTCTTGTTCACATTATCCTGCCATAACTCTAAGTGACGACATCCGGAGAAAGAAGCAATTTTATTTTTCACTTCTTCAAACACTGATAAAAATTCTTCAACCTTATCCGGATGAAAAGTCATTTTAACTATTCTTACAATCATTTAAATTCAAGTTGAATAGTGTCACCAATTCTCAATCCCAGCAAACCTCCTATATTGCCTTGGTTCATTGCAATTTCAAGATAGCCGGAAGAATTAAAGAAGCAAAGTATCTCCGATTCATTACCATCGAAATAATTTTTTGATATGCTTCGTATATCATCATTCTTGTTAAAATACAATTGGAAATTTCTTCCCTTGCTTATCTCATCAAATTCTTTTTTACGGATATTCAGTATTGCATTTTCAAACCTGTCAAAATGGATAATTGAAGCTCGTATATACCGTTCATTAAATATCGGACGCATCGGAATCAATGTCTGAATGTTGCGTGTAGCTTCTGCAATATCCAATATATTTTTTCCGGAAGAAAGATGCTTAAATACTTCCACCATTATACTGCCTATAGGGAATGTATTGTATTTGATTTGTGAATCATTTTTCAAACGGAAGACCCTTGCCGGCAACTCATCAAATACAAGAGAGAAAACTCCATTGTCAGGACCGATAAAAAACTGTTCTGCATTATCAATCACTAAGAATCCCATATCTTCATGTTGTTGCGTATTCACACCAACAATATGACATGTGCCTGCGGGAAAATGCTCATAACTGTTTCTGAGTACAAACGCTGCATCCGCAATATCAAATGGTTTAATCTCATGGCTGATATCTATAATCTGAACGTCGGAAACTGCTTTCAGTAACTCACCTTTCACGACAGCAACATAGTGGTCGGTTAGCCCAAGATCAGTAGTAAGTGTAACGATGTTCATCAAATGAAAGCGAACTTTTCGGCTGTGTCTTTCTCAAAGGACAATGTGAAACTTTTGCACGTTTACCTTTTAGAAATCACAAAGCGCTAAAGTTTAAAGTTTATAACTTTGGGCTGCTAAAATAAAACTAAATAATTTGACAGATTTAACAATTACACTTGACAGCATAGAGCCGGTTGATTTTCTCGGCATCAACAACTCACGACTGAACTTACTGAAAAGAGCATTCCCAAAACTAAAAATTGTTTCACGTGGCAATCAAATAAAAATTGAAGGCAGCCACAACGATATTGAGGCGTTGGAAGAAAAGGTGAATCTGATGATTCAGTTTGTGGAAAAATACGGACGTATTTCCGATAAAACCACTGAGGATTTACTTGGAGAAGGTGACCCTTCAGATTTGGATGTGTTCAAGTTTGCCGAAGATGTAATTGTATATGGTCCCAATGGTGTGGTAGTAAAAGCACGTACCACAAACCAGAAAAAAATGGTATCTGAATCTGAAGAAAATGATATTCTGTTTGCTATTGGTCCTGCAGGAACCGGAAAAACTTATACGGCAGTTGCATTAGCCGTTCGTGCATTGAAAAGCAAGCAGATAAAAAAAATTATACTCACCCGCCCTGCTGTGGAAGCCGGCGAATCGCTCGGATTTCTGCCCGGTGATTTGAAAGAAAAAGTTGACCCTTATCTGCGCCCGCTCTATGATGCATTGGATGATATGATTCCTGCTGATAAACTGAGTTATTATATGGCGAACAGAATTATAGAAGTAGCGCCTCTCGCTTTTATGCGCGGAAGAACTTTAGATAATTCTTACATTATTCTCGATGAAGCACAAAACACGACGGATTCGCAAATCAAAATGTTTCTTACCCGAATTGGTCCGAATGCCAAGGCAATCATCACCGGCGACCTAACGCAGATTGATTTACCAAAACACCAGCGCAGCGGACTTTTTAAAGCGCTGGATATTCTCAAGGAGATTGAAGGCATTGGAGTGGTCTTTCTAAATGAATCAGATGTAGTACGCCATCGTCTGGTGAAACATATTATTAAAGCGTATGAAAATTCTGATCCGAAACATTCGGATGATGAAACAAATAATTGAACCGGTTGAACCGTTTTTTTCCATATAAGCAACTAAATTCTATAATAAATCTTCCAATAAGTCTTAATTGTATACAGATTTAAGCAAAATCGAATATAGTTACTTGTATCTTAGTTCATTTAGTCTATATTTGCACCCCTAAAAAAGACAATTAATCAATGCCTGTTAAAATCAGACTTCAACGCATGGGAAGAAAGAAAGCTCCTTTCTATCACATCGTCATTGCCGATTCTCGTTCGCCGAGAGATGGTAAATTCATTGAGAAAATCGGAATTTACAATCCGACAACAATTCCCGCTACGATTGACATTAATAAAGATCGTGCACTCGACTGGCTGCAAAAAGGCGCTCAGTCAACGGATACAGTTCACAAAATTCTCTCTTACAAAGGAATTCTTTATCATAAACACTTGCTGCGCGGAGTGACAAAAGGAGTGCTGACACAAGAAATTGCTGACAGTAAAATGTCTGCTTGGGAAGAATCTCACCGTAATTCTATTATGGATGCTAAAAAAACAGGTAAACCTGTACGCAAAAAGAAAAGTAAAAAGAGCGCTGAAGGAGAAGCCGCAACTCCTGCAGCACCTACTGCATAACCAAACCAAAGATTAAAAGAATGAAAAAAGCTCTTCTTGTAGAAGGGCTTTTTTTATTTGAACAGGCGAGTAAAAAGTTAATGCATTCTGTCTCCACGCAATTCGAGTGAGTAAATAATTTCCTTTTCTATTTCAAGCATCTCTTGCCATCTCTCATTCACTATAGAGGCAGGCATATATTCTTTTGCCAAATCCATGAAGAGACGATAATGTCCGGCTTCTGACTTCATAAACAGGTGATAAAAATCCCGCAGTTCTTTTTCTTTCAATCCTTCCGACAACAATCGGAAACGCTCGCAGCTTCTTGCTTCAATTAATGCGCTGATTAACAGTTTATCCATTAGCTGGCGTTCTATTCTATCGCCTTTACGTTCAAGTTTCATTAATTGCACTACATACTTATCGCGTCTTTGTTTTCCGAGTTTCAGATTTCGTTTTTTCAACTCTGCAAGCACCATTCTAAAATGCCCCCACTCTTCTGTTACAATCGGAGAAAGATCTTCTACTAATTTCTCTCTTTCAGGATAAGACTGAATCAGCGATATACAGGTTGAGGCAGCTTTTTGCTCACAGTATGCGTGGTCAGTGAGAATTTCCTGCAGACTCATTTCTGCAAGATTCACCCATCGTGGATCGGTTGGTAATTTTAGTCCTAACATTTTAAACTTGTGCAGCTATTTTCTCAGTCGTACACACTTATCAACTGAGTTCTACAGAAGCAGACAAAAATAAAGTATTGTATGAAATGTTTTGAATGCAGGGGTGCATACCAAATTGTCGTTAGGCAGCTATCGCGGGTGGCTGGTTAATCAGTT
>CAYRJA010000083.1:0-14484 GCA_964424455.1 uncultured Bifidobacteriaceae bacterium | reverse complement strand
TTTATACCCACTTAAAGTTTGACTATCAATTATTTTAGACCCGAAAGCCCTGCAGCGGTAGTAATGATTTTTCAAATACCGGATAAAGCAAATTATCTTGCCCCCGAAAGTCACTGATGTTCAGCAGAAAAAAAATATTTCCGGATAATGCCTCGTTCGACACTCCTGCTGCCAGAGCATTCAGGCAACTGAAAAAAAACAAAACGGCTCTTGCCGGGCTTTTTCTTATCGTGATTTCAGCAGTGATAGCTGTTCTCGGTTACTTGATTATCCCAGACAAAACTCCGGATGCCAATGAAATCATTCCTGAAATTTCTTTACAGCGCCCGGGATTTAAGATGAGGTTTCTGTTAGTGCGAAAAGAGAAGCAATCTTCCGGCAGTAATATTTTTTCTACTATGCTCTTTGGTAAGGAGAATGATTACCGGATGATTCCCATACTTAATTACAAAATTGAAAATGATAAGTTGCTTGTTTCGGTTTTTATGGGTGAAGGATTAGAACCCGAACAGAGAACTTATTCGCTGGCTGATGTGGTTTATGCCAACTCGCTTTCTCATTCTTCTGAAACTGTAACAGCCGATTCTGTAACATTTATAAATCTGGATGAAAAAGAAATAACGGTATCACTTAAAGATTTACAGAAGGAAGCAGAGAGCGAAAATATTGTCAGTCGCCGGTTCTGGCTGGGCACTGATACTTACGGAAGAGATATTTTCAGCCGGTTGATTCTCGGTGTTCGTGTTTCACTTTCTGTTGGTTTAGTGGCAGTACTTATTTCACTGATAATCGGTATTACACTCGGCGCTCTGGCAGGTTTCTATCTCGGATGGGTGGACAAAATTATCTCCTGGCTGATTAATGTGATTTGGGCAATACCTACTTTGCTATTAGTGTTTGCCATCACGCTTGCTCTTGGAAAAGGATTCTGGCAAATATTTTTCGCTGTGGG
Source organism: uncultured Bifidobacteriaceae bacterium (assembly GCA_964424455.1). Taxonomy (GTDB): domain Bacteria; phylum Bacteroidota; class Bacteroidia; order Chitinophagales; family UBA10324; genus CAYRJA01. The sequence goes on along the minus strand of CAYRJA010000083.1, from coordinate 13,532 downwards.
CTTAACCATGTGGGTAGAAGTGGCGCGCATCATTCGCGGACAGGTAATGGGCATCCGTGAAATGCAATATGTAGAGGCGGCAAAAGCGCTTGGGTTCAAAGACCTGAGAATTATCTTCAGGCATATTCTTCCCAACATCATAGGTCCTGTTTTAGTGATAGCCGCAGCAAAATTTGCCTCAGCTATTCTGATAGAAGCGGGGTTAAGTTTTCTGGGTATCGGTGTTCAGCCGCCCACTCCTTCATGGGGAAGCATGATTAAGGATAACTACGGATTTATTATTTCCTCTACTCCATATCTTGCCATTATTCCGGGTATTGCCATTATGATTTTAGTTCTTGCCTTCAATCTTTTGGGCAATGGTCTGCGCGATACGCTTGATGTAAAGACTAAATTCAAATAATCGTCGTTCTACATCTGTACAAATTGTTGTACGAATTATTCTTTCTCCACACTGAATAGCAAACAGAGAATCAAAATTCAATAATTAACTGTTTTACTTTTAACCCTTGATATATCCTATGAAAGCGGAAGCGGGCGAAAAGAAATTATCTTCTCAGTTTTTACAAGATCAGTTGAATATAAAAACGGCTGAACTGAATTCCCTTTTGGAAATTACTCAGGCGATTAACAACAACCTTTCATCTTCCGGACTGCTGAAACTGTATGAAGATATTTTAGTGAAGGAAATAGGCATAGGTAAAATTGCAGTATTCACTTTGTTCAGTAACTGGAAGTGTGATAACCATTATGGTGTTACAGAGAAATTTGTCCGCAGTATTCACAAAAGAGAGTTACTCAGCTTTAATTCTGTTACTTCTCTGAAAAAGGATAAACATCCCTTTGCTCAGGAGTTTGATATTATTATTCCGGTGTTTCACAAAGAGCAGCCGCTTGCCTACACTTTACTCGGAGGAGTTAACTTATCGCTTGATGACAGGTTAAATTATATTCAAACCATTTCGAACATCATTGCCGTTGCTATTGAAAACAAGAAATTGTTTAAGGAGCAGTTGAAACGGGAAAGTTTAGTGAAAGAATTAGAGCTTGCCGGAAAAATGCAAACCATGCTCATTCCTGAAAATCTTCCTAAGGATGAGCGAATGGAAATGGATGCCATCTACCTCCCCCACTTGGATGTCGGCGGAGATTACTATGATGCTATAAAGCTGAATGAGAATGAATACATTTTTTGCATCGGCGATATTTCAGGTCACGGTGTGGCAGCCGCTTTGGTAATGGCTAATTTTCAGGCAAGCCTGCGACTGATTGTGAAACAGGAAAGTTCACTGAAAAAAATTATTCAGGATTTGAATGTGAAAGTGAACGAGATTACCCGCGGCGAGAAATTCATTACCCTGTTTCTTGCTCATTACAATTTTGCCAATCAGACTTTGCAATATATTAATGCGGGTCATGTGCCTTCAATATTGGTACAGAACAATGAGATAAGATTTTTAGAAGAGGGCTGTACACTATTGGGCGTATTTGAAAAACTTCCCAGAATTACTTGCGGAAGCGCTGTGGTAAAGGAAGGTTTTCTGCTCTGTTACACCGATGGGCTGACCGAAGTGGAAAATGAGAAAAAGCAACCTTTTGGCATCGAGCGTTTAACTGAATTTGTCAAATTAAATCACCATAAGAAAGTTGAAACCTTCAACAATGAGTTGGTTGATGAGTTAGTCACTTTCAAAGGGAAGCAAATGTTTACTGATGATGTCAGTCTGCTCTCCTGTCGCTTCTTTGGGAAATAATCTACCTTCTCGCTCTGTCCCGCAACTGTTACAGTTCGCTGTTTCTCTACTGATTAATTTCTCAGTGGTTTTCCGGTAGTCAGAATACTTTGGATTCGTTCCATAGATTTCTTAGTGGTAACCAATGAAAGAAATGCTTCACGCTCCAGATCCAGCAGGTATTGTTCGCTCACTCTTGTGGGCTGTGATAAATCGCCACCGCTCATTACATAAGCTAATTTCTGAGAAATGAATTTGTCATGTTCCGTCATATAATTTCCGGTAAACATTCCATTAATACCTGTAAGAAATGTACCAAGCGCTGAACGACCTAACACTTCTATGTCATTGCGTGGAACGGGCTGAGTATAACCGGCATCCGCTAATTCTGTTACAGCAGATTTGGCTTCGGCAATCAGACGGTTCTGATTCATCACCACTTTATCCCGTCCGTTTTTGAAAATACCCATATTGAACGCTTCCTGTGCTGAAGTAGAAACTTTTGCTGTGGCAATATTCAACAATCTCCTCTGCAGTTCCGGAAATTCAATTTCTCCTTCTCTGAAAGCATCCGATGCACGCAGTGTCATTTCCTTAGTGCCGCCGCCGCCGGGAATAATTCCTACTCCGAACTCTACAAGACCGATATAAGTTTCGGGAGAAGCCACTACTTTATCTGCATGAAGGGTAAACTCACATCCGCCGCCCAGTGTCAGTCCGTGAGGCGCTATCACCACAGGAATAGATGAATAACGAATGCGCATGGAAGTATTCTGAAAAGTCCGCACCGCCATATCCAATTCATCAAACTCCTGTTCTGCCGCCAGCATCAGCATCATAGCGAGATTAGCTCCGGCAGAAAAGTTTGCACTGTCATTTCCAATCACCAATCCACGAAAATCTTTCTCTGCAATATCTATTGACTTATGAATTCCTTCAATCACTTCACTCCCGATGGTGTTCATTTTCGTCCGGAACTCCATGTCGAGTACTCCATCACCAATATCAAGCAATCGTGCGCCTGCATTTGACCATACTACATTCTCACTGAAGTTTTCGAGAATGATAAATGCATCCGTTCCGGGAATGGATTTGTAGGATTTGGAAGCAATGTCGTAACAGAGTTTCCTTCCTTTCTCTACTTTATAAAATGTTTTGTTTCCGGCAGCCAGCATGTCATAAACCCATTGTGCGGGCTTCTTTCCGGCTGCTTCCATCGCTGTAACACTTTCCTGAACGCCCATTGCATCCCAGGTAGCAAATGGTCCTAACTCCCATCCGAAGCCGGCAATCATTCCATCATCCAAGCGATAAACTTCATCACTTATTTCAGGAATACGGTTGCTGATATATGCAAACAATCCATAGAAAAAGTTCCGGTAGAAGTCTCCCGCTTTATCTTTTCCTGTAACAGCTATTTTCAGTTTGATACGCAGGTCATCGGTTTGCTTGAGTTGTTCAAGAGTAGCGAATTTAGGTTTGGGATTCAGTTGATATTCTCCTGTTGCAGGATTGACTGCCCAAAATTCTTTTTTGCCTTCTTTGTTCTTAACTACTTTGTAAAAACCTTGCTTTGTTTTGTCGCCAAAAAATTTTTTGTCCACCAACTGCTGTACAAAGCCGGGAATGTGGAATAACTCACGCGCTTCATCTTTCGGACAAGTTTCATAGACAAAATTTGCTACTTTCACTAATGTGTCAATGCCAATGACATCGGCAGTACGAAAAGTTGCAGACTTAGGGCGACCAATAGCAGGTCCGGTGAGTTTGTCCACTTCATCCACTGTAAAGCCCATCTGTTCCATCAAATGAAAAATGCTGAACACACCATATACACCAATACGGTTAGCGATAAATGCGGGAGTGTCCTTGCACAAAACGGTTTGTTTGCCGAGGTACAAATCACCATAGTGTAACAGAAAATCAATAACACTTTTATCTGTTTTCGGTGTGGGAATAATTTCCAGTAAGCGCAAATAGCGCGGTGGGTTAAAGAAGTGTGTGCCGCAAAAATGTTTTTGGAAATCTTCACTTCTTCCTTCCGTCATTAAATGAATTGGAATTCCGGAAGTATTAGAAGTAATCAGTGTTCCGGGTCTGCGGTATTTTTCAACCTGTTCAAAAACTGATTGTTTGACTTTCAGGTTTTCAACTACCACTTCAATTATCCAATCGCAGGAAGCGATGTCCTTCAGGTTATCAGTAAAATTTCCTGTTGTAATCCGGTGTGCAAATTTCAAATCATAAATCGGTGACGGATTGGATTTGAGCGTAGATTGTAAGGATGAATTAACTATTCTGTTCTTCACTACAGGATGGTCGAGTGAAAGATTTTTCTTTTTCTCTTCGTCGGATAATTCTTTAGGTGCAATATCGAGCAGTAACACCTGCACTCCGATATTGGCAAAGTGACAAGCAATCCGGCTTCCCATTACACCGGAACCAAGTACGGCAACTTTTTTTATTGAGCGATTCATAGTATTAGTTTCAAGTATTTTAGTATCAAGTACAAAGTATAGTGTTTCTGTAACTTTATTTTTTCTTTTTTAGTTTAACAATTAGTTGATTAATCTTTTTTATGCTCTCATTTTCTGATAAGGTTAGTTTTTTATCGTCGTAATAAGATTAAGAGAAACTGTATCGGAAGTTTACTATTTATCAGATTTATTTCTTTAGGAAATATACTGATTGACTGACAGCAGGTTAATTTCATGTGGTAATAAAATGTGTTTTACACCTCGTTACTGATATTCTCACCATACATACTGTCAATCACACTCTCATATTTCTTTTCCAGAATTCTTCGTTTCAGTTTTAAAGTTGGGGTCAATTCTCCTCCAAGCGTTGTCCATTCATCTTTTATCAGTCTGAATTTTTTTATCTGCTCAATATGTCCGAAGTGTCCATTCATTTCATCCACAATTTCCTGATACTTCTTAATCACCTGCGATGATTGTAACATTTCTTCCACGCTATTGAATTTCAGGTTCTTCTTTTCACACCAGTTTTTAAGATTAGCCATTGTCGGCACAATCAGGGCTGTTACAAATTTCCGCTTGTCCCCTACTACCATCATCTGCTCAATCAATGGAGATTCTTTAAATTTATTTTCAACCGGTTGTGGAGCCACATATTTTCCCCCTGAAGTTTTCAATAATTCTTTTTTTCTATCTGTTATCTTCAGATACTCTCCATTTATAAATTCACCTATATCTCCGGTTTTCAACCACCCGTCTTTATCAATAGCTTCTGCTGTTAAGTCAGGTCGTTTATAATAACCCATCATTACAATATCTCCTTTGCAAAGTATTTCGCCATCTTCTGCAATCTTTACCTGAACGCCATCTAATGGTTTTCCTACTGTGCCAATCATGTTTTCGTCAAGGTTGTAACGGTTCACACACATGGCAGGAGAAGTTTCTGTTAAACCGTAACCTTCCATCATGCGAATACCGGCTGCAGTAAAAACACGAAGTAATTTTTGTTGCATAGGCGCAGAACCTGTTACAATCAGCTTGGTTTGTCCGCCGAGCGCTTCCAGCCATTTGCTAAAAATCAGTTTGCGTGCAATTTTTAATTTTAGCATATACAAGCCGCCGGGAGGATTTTGGTTATCCCATTTCTCACCCAACCGAACTGCCCAGAAAAATAATGCACGCTTGATTCTTTTCAACTCCATTCCTTTTGCAATAATTTTTTCATACACCTTTTCCACCACACGCGGAACAGCAGTGAAGATGTGTGGCTTTACTTCCCGAATATTGTCCCCCAGCGTGTCTATACTTTCTGCATAATAAATTGCCAACCCGAAAGTCATATAGAGATAAACTATCATCTTTTCAAAAGAGTGATTCAGCGGCAGAAAACTGATAGCACGGTGGCGTTGGTCCACCGGCATAATATGCTTTGCACCAAGAATATCCGCCATTACATTTTTGTGTGACAGCATCACTCCTTTCGGAAATCCTGATGTGCCAGATGTGTAAATAATGGTGCTTATATCTTCTTCGTGTATTGATGATTTAATGGCTTCTAATTTAGTTGCGTCGCCATTTTCTCCACGCTTTAAAAACTGTGTCCAGTGTGTTGCTCCGGCAACTTCATTAAAAGTAAAAACTTCTTTAATAGAAGGAACCCTGTTACGAATGTTCTGTACTTTGTTGTACAATTCTTCTGATGAAACAAAAACTATTTTAGTTTCAGCATCATTAAAGATATATACATAATCATCCTCACTGATAGTAGGATACACCGGCACATTCACCACTCCTGCCTGCATAGCGCCGTAGTCAATAAAATTCCATTCGGGACGATTGTTAGCTATTATAGAAATCTTATCTCCGGGCAAAATATTACTTGCCATAAGAGCAAAACTGACTTTATTAATATATTGAATACACTCATCAGTAGAATAGCTGTGCCACTTCCCGTTTTCTTTAGCAGTGATAGCATCTTGTCGTGGATATTTTTCTTTTTGATAATAGGGAATATCAAACAATCGTTTCAGTTCCATGGTAGTCAGGTTTGGGAATAAAAATAAAGAATAAAAGGATTGACAGGTAATTACTGATAACAAAGCGGGAAGAATAGTTCCTTCAAAAGAATATCTGTTTTAAGAATATCTGTTTTATTAGTATTCATCTTTTCATCGAAAAGGTGAGAGTGTTGTTTTGTTTGATTGGGTATAAAATATTAGGTTTGAACGCAACAAAAAACAACTCTGCATGATAAAGAATTTACAATCCCGTTTTAAGTTTCATTTTGAAATATTAAACCTCTCACTTGCTGTTTTACTATTCATTTCCTTTAATGCTGATGCGCAAGGTACTTTATGGAGTGATACCTTTGATTCGCCCGCCGGCGGTACTGAGAATAATAATGCCGGCGTAGGTTGGAATATTGTTAAAGGTGGTGGAAGTAATCAGTGGTATATCAATAATGGTTCGCTATGTGGAGTAGGTAACCGCTTGCATGTTGGTTATAGCGGAAATCCGACTGCTTCATCTTATGCCTCGTATAATGCTTCAGAATCTCATGCTTATTCACCTGCCATTTCCACTGTGGGCGCTACCGGACTGAATGTTACATTTATCTGGAAAAGTCGCGGACTTGCTAATCAGGCTTATGGTGAGTTCGGATATAGCTTAGATAATGGTACTACATGGACATGGTTAGCTACCCGGTATCAATCCACCTCCGGTTGTACAAATGCTTCCATCCCTTTACCTGCTGCTGCTGAGAATATTGCAGGTTTAAAACTTGGATTTCACTGGACTAATAATCAAAATCTTTTCAGTGGTCAGGATCCGCCGTTTGATGTAGATGATATTAAAATTACTTGTGTTACCTGTCCTTCTTCTTCAGGTAATACCATAACTACCGGCACTGTAACAGGCAGTCCGTTCTGTGCGGGCGCATCTGTTTCAGTTCCTTTTAATTCGACAGGTACTTTTAACAGTGGAAATACTTTTACAGTACAGCTTTCCAACGCTGCCGGAAGTTTTGCTTCTCCTGTAATAATTGGCAGTGGCAGCGCTTCTCCGATTGCTGCAACTATTCCTGCAGGCGCTGCAACCGGCTCAGGATACAGAGTAAGAGTAATCAGCAGCAATCCGGCAACAACCGGAACAGATAACGGAACAAACATTACTATTAACGCTACTGTTACAGCATCGGTTTCTGTTTCTGCTTCTGCCACTACTATTTGTCAGGGCGGCTCTGTGACTTTCTCTGCCACACCCACTAACGGCGGTGGCGCTCCAACCTATCAATGGAAGGTGAATGGCACGGATGCAGGAAGCGGCGGCGCTGCTTTTACTTCTTCTTCTCTGAATAATAATGATGTGGTAACTATAGCAATGACTTCAAATGCTGCGTGTGTTACAGGTTCTCCCGCTAACTCTTCCGGTATAACCATGGCCGTTAATCCGTCTGTTGCTGCATCTGTCAGCATTACTGCATCAGCTACTACTGTCTGTCCCGGTTCATCTGTTACTTTTTCTGCCACTCCAAGTAATGGAGGCGCCGCTCCGGTCTATCAATGGAAGATAAATGGTACTAATGCAGGAAGTGGAGATACTGCTTTCACTTCTTCATCGCTGAATAACAATGATGTTGTAACAGTAGTAATGACTTCAAATGCTGCGTGTGTTACAGGTTCGCCGGCTACCTCAAACGGAATTACTATGACTGTTAACTCATCGGTTACAGCATCGGTTTCAATTACTTCTTCAGCTATTTCTATATGTAATGGTGAAGCAGTTAGCTTTACTGCAACTCCCGATAATGGCGGAACAACTCCAACTTATCAATGGAAAATAAATGGTACAAATGCAGGCACAGACAGTGATTCATTCAACAGTTCTTCACTGAACAATAATGATACAGTAACCTGCATTTTGACATCCAACGCCGCGTGTGTTACAGGTTCTCCTGCCACATCTAACAAGGTGATTATTTCAGTAGGTAATAATGCAAGCGCAGGCACAATTTCAACAACGCGCGACACGATATGCAGCGGAACGCCTGCCGTTCTGAATGTGAATGACAGCAATGGCTCATTACAATGGCAGTCATCATCCGCTATGAACAGTGGATTCAGTAATATTTCAGGTGAGACGAATGAATCCTACTTTGCATTTCCTGTTTCTGACACTTACTACCGGACATACTCCTATGTGGGAAATTGTTCTGATACTTCCGTCGCATATAAAATAACTGTGTTGCCTTCACCTGAGGCTTCTTTCACCTATACTCAAACCAGTAGCAATGGGAAGCAAATTACTTTTGATTCGCATGAAAGTAAAGATGCCTCCGGCTTTGAATGGACATTGGGAGACGGGACAACTGATTTCACACCCAACCCCATTCATACTTACGCTAAAGATACCATCTATCATGTTTGTCTTACTGTTTACAACGGCTCAAATTGTTCTTTCACAATTTGTAAAGACATACAAACAGGAGCAACCGGTATTTCAGCAATAGCAAATGCTAAATCTTCATGGAAAATATTCCCTCAGCCGTTTAATAATTTTATTGTTCTTCAAAGCAATAATGATAACTCTATAGAGAAAATTGAAATTTATGATTTACTTGGAAGAGTTTTATTCTCCAATAACTATAATAATCTCAGAACAAATTCACTTCGCATTACCCTGCCTGAACTATCAATGGGATTGTACCTGATTAAGATACATTCTTCATCTTCCGTTGATGTTCTCGAAATATTAAAACAATAAATTCAGAAACTCATATATTTCTGAAAAGCCAAAAGGAGTTTACCGGATAACCGGTAAACTCTTTTTTATTTAACAACCGGAAAAAATATTTCCTCAACTATTATAAAAATACCAAGAAGTAAAATGAAATAACCAAATGCTGTCTTCAATATTGCAGATGAAATATGTTTGGAAAAGCGAATACCCATAAACATTCCGGCAACAGACAACAAGGTATAAATGAGGAGAAAAGACCAACTCGCTTCGTATGATATTCTGCTGCTGTATCCAATAAGCGAATTCATTGCAATCAGCCAAAGAGAAGTTCCGACTGATTGTTTGGTATCCAGCCCGAAATACAATATTAATATAGGTACAATCATAAATCCCCCGCCGATACCAAGTAATCCGGTTAACATTCCCACTATCAACCCGACTATTATACTCATAAAAATTGCTACTCCTTTTTCATTATGCTGCTTTAACACCGGAGAACTAATCATCCGGTAAGCCACCAATACCAGCATCACTGCAAACAGAACCAACAGAAACGAATCCTTTTTTAAAGTGTAGTTGTTCCATTGAAATATAATCTCCGGAATCATCGGAAAAAGTATTCTTCTGGTGATAAACACCATTATCACCGACGGAATACCAAACCAAATTAAAGGATGCCATTTTACCAGTCCTCTTTTCCAGTTGATTAATCCGCCTACGAGAGAAGTGGCTCCCACTATGAATAAAGAAGATTCTATAGACTGAGAGGTGGAGAAACCAATCAGGTAAACCAGTACCGGTACTGTAACAGCCGCTCCTCCGCTGCCAAACAAGCCAAGTGTAACTCCAATAATCAGCGCCGCTATAAGTCCGGCAATATGAATAAGCGAATCAAAAGGAAACAATGAAAATCTTTTTTGCCAAAAGTAACCATTGCAAAGGTTAGTACAGAAAGTAATACTGTAACAGTATTTATTTCAATAAATAATTCTCACTAATAAGTAATCACTTGCTCCTCTATGGTTTCAGGTACTTCACGGAATTCATACTGCTGGTTGCGAAGCTGAGGAGTAAATCCTGCATCTCGTATTGCCTGCTGAATTCCTTTTGCAGTAAAGCGATGGGGCGCTCCGGCAGCGCTTACTACATTTTCTTCAATCATGATTGAACCGAAATCATTTGCTCCCGCGTGTAAGCAAATCTTCGCTACTTCTTTACCAACAGTAAGCCATGATGCCTGAATATTTATAATGTTGGGAAGCATGATACGGCAGACCGCCACCATTCTGATGTATTCATCTCCTGTTACTTTGTTCCGAACGCCGCGAACCCTCCTGAGTAAAGTTCCTTCGTCCTGAAAGGGCCAGGGGATAAAGGCAAGAAATCCTTTTGCATCTTTTGGTTTCTCGGATTGCACTTCCCGTATCCAGACTAAATGTTCAAACCGTTCTTCAAGTGTTTCCACATGACCGAACATGATAGTAGCTGAAGTGGTGATGTGAAGTTGATGTGCGGCACGCATGATGTTCAGCCACTCCTGTCCGCCACATTTCCCTTTTGAAATCAACCGGCGCACACGGTCATTGAGAATTTCTGCTCCTGCTCCCGGAAATGAATCCATGCCCGCTTCAAGCAATGCTTTCAGCACATCCGTATGAGTCATCCCTTCCTTCTTGGCAATGTGTGCCACTTCCGGCGGACCGAGTGTGTGCAGTTTTAGCTTAGGATAAAGAGACTTTATTTCTTTAAAAAGATTTACATAAAAGCTTAATCCCAGATCGGGGTGATGACCTCCCTGTAACAGCAACTGGTCGCCGCCATAGCGGAAAGTTTCTTCTATCTTTTGCTTGTAAGTTTCTATGTCAGTGATGTATGCTTCTTCATGACCAGGTTTGCGAAAAAAGTTACAGAACTTACAGTTGGCAATACACACATTGGTAGTATTCACATTGCGGTCAATCTGCCAGGTGACGATGTTTCCGGGTTTCTGTTTCTGCCTCAGTTCATTTGCCACCCACATCAACTCTGTAGTAGATGCGTGTTCAAAAAGGTATTGACCTTCTTCGGCAGTTAAAAAATCAAATTGCAACGCTCTCGAAAAAAGTTGGGGAATATTCATTGGAAGAGCAAAGATAATCTCTAATTAAACACAGCGGTTTCAAAATAAAATCAGGATAATATCTTTCAGTTGATTCCTGCCGGAGTATGACGGAGTGGGTTTTTGTGAGTGAAGAAATCGGTGTGTTCTACTTAAAAACTCCATCAAACAAACTCTTCTGCCTGATATAAAACGGATCATCTTTTCCTCTCACTTGACCAACAAAATGAATGTATCCTTTAAGGCGGTTAATAAATTTTTCCCTATGCCCGGGTTCTACTTTTCCATTCAGATGAAAGTGCCGGAATGTGGCGGTATCAATGCCGACTGTCGTCATATCATGGAGCATCGCCCTGATTTTCTTCAACAGTTTTCTGTCCACATTTACTTTTTCATTTACTGTCAATCCGGTTACTGTCTGTTTCCGTCCGGATGATTTCAGCCGGAGTTTTTTTTCATTAATGAGGAAGTTGTTTTTTTTAATCATGCTAATGATGTCAAGGACGGTGTCAGAAGAAATCAGTAAGTTGGAAGAAAAAGTTAAATCGTCGGCGTATCGTGAAAAGGTTAAGTTGTTTTCGTTGCAGAATTTTTTCAAATCTTTATCCAGCTTCAGACAAACAAAATTTGAAATCACCGGTGAAGTAGGTGCGCCGGTAGGAAGTTTGCCTTCGTAAGTGGTCAGCAATGTTAAAGCAGTGGCAATGGACTCATTAAAGTTGAAATATCCGGAAGAAAAAATTTCTTTTACCTGCTTTGCTGTAACAGATGGAAAAAAATCTTTCAGGTCAATATTCAGAATGTGCTTTTTACCTGTGTGCCTTTTTGCATTTTCTACAATATTGCAGCTTGCGCCTAAGTAGCGGGGATTCACCACAAAGCCGTGCACTTCTTCCGGTTTTATCCATAAGTAGTACGCCTGTAAAAAATAGTTCAACCGCTTCTGAATTGACTTCAGTTTATTTTCAGGTGCAAAAATCTGCCGTTCGCCGCCTCTCTTTTTCCGGATGGAATAATGATGGTAAACAGGATTGTTGATGATTGCTTCTAACCGGAAAAATGGAGTTTTTAAAAACCTGCATAGCTCAGCCGGTTTTTCTAAAGAGAGAAAGAGCAAAGCATTCAATTCATGTTTTTTACATGCCCGCAGATTTTTTCGCAAGTGGTACGATCCTTCATAAAAATATTTATGAAGATGTATCTTATTTTCTTTTGACAGGGAGAGTATATCAGTTGCCGTTTGCATAAAATAAAAAAGAGCCGTTGTAAATTATCTTTGATCTCATCGCTATTGATGAGAAGCGGAACGCAGTGAGCATCGCAATCAATAACGAAACTGCTGCCACTACATCACGGGTTGCAGGAACACAACCGCACTGTCACAAATGTCTGACATCATAATTTTTTAAGCAACGGCTCTATGTCTTTTCTGTTTAAAATGAGTTATCTATTTCTTCTAATCTGTTTTTAGAAAATGTAAAATCTTCTTTGAATCCGTCAAAGCTGCGGAAGCCGGTAAAGTTTTCATCATGCAGAAGCCGGACTACTCCCACCTTTCCATTTCTGTTTTTTGCCAGAATAAGTTCGGTCAGCCCTGCTGTGCTGTTTCCATCCATATCACAGTCAATATTGTAATATTCAGGGCGGTAAATGAAAATTACTTTGTCTGCATCTTGTTCTATTGCTCCGCTTTCGCGCAGGTCGGAAAGTTGCGGATACTTTGCACCACCTCTTGTTTCCACTGATCGGCTTAACTGGCTGGAAGCAATTACACAAACATCAAAATCTCTGGCGATATTCTTCAGTTCTCTTGTGATATAGCTGATTTCAGTATCTCTGTTATTGCGGTGCCTGGCTGAACTCATCATCTGTAAATAGTCAACGATAATGAGTTTCACGCCGTTTTCCTGAATATGCTTTTGACAAATTGCCTTCATTGCAGAAAGAGAACTGTTACAACTGTCGTTCACAAATATTTTGCGTTCTCCTAACTCTTCAGTGATGGCAGGTAAATTAATTTTCTGTTCGTCTGTAAGTTCCTGTTGCAAAATTTTGTCCACTGCAATTCCTGAGAATGAAGAAATAAAACGGTTAGTCAACAGATGCTCTGACAAGTCAAATGAAAAATACAATACCGGAACTGACTTTGAAATATGAAGGGCAAGATGGATAAGTAACTGTGTTTTGCCCATTGAAGGTCTTCCGCCAACTACCACAAACTCACCTAAGCGGAATCCGCCATACCTATTATCAAAATCGGTAAAGCCCGTTTTGATTGTATTGCGCTGATTAGTGTCCGGCTGTAACAGACTTATATTTTCTGAAATAAGTCCGGCTATACTTTTTGATTCTTTTGTAACACTATTTTGCAATTCCAATTCATAAACAATCTGTTTCAACTGAAACAGCATTTCTTTCTCATCCAGGTTTTTATACCAATTATAAATCGTAGATAGTCTGAAAAGAAGACAGGTAAAATTCATA
>CAYRJA010000082.1:0-14542 GCA_964424455.1 uncultured Bifidobacteriaceae bacterium | reverse complement strand
AACTGATTAACCAGCCACCCGCGATAGCTGCCTAACGACAATTTGGTATGCACCCGACTTACCCGGAACCTTTGCCAATACAAATTTTTTGTACATAATTAAGGTATAATAAAGTGCTGACGGCAAAGAAGAAGTAGTTCATATCCTGATTGATAGAGTAAACGGTATAAGAAATTATAAAATCATATAGAGGAATTCAACTTTTTGAACTTATGACTATAATCAGTGTTGTAAAGTATTCCAATTGTTAACTTTACAAAAAACCTTTCAAGCATGACATCTATAGGATTAGACAAAAAGCAAAGTGATAAACTATCCGGGAAGCTTAACAATCTGCTGGCAGATTACATGGTATTTTACCAGAACACACGCGGCTTACACTGGAATATTAAAGGAGATAAATTCTTCGAACTGCATCTCAAGTTTGAAGAACTCTACAACAACCTGCTGATAAAAATTGATGAAGTGGCTGAACGGATTCTTACATTGGAAGGTAAGCCGTTACACACTTTTGAGGATTACATCTCCGACTCCGGAATAAAGAGTCTGAAAAATGTTTCCGACGGTAAAGAAGGTGTAAAAAGTATTCTCCATTCCTTTGAAGTGATTTTGGTAAAACAGCGTGAACTGTTACAGTTGTCTGCTGATGCAGATGATGAGGGCACGAATGCGCTGATGAGCGATTATATCCGCGAGCAGGAAAAACTTGTGTGGATGTATTCCTCTTATCTGGGCAAGTAATTATTTCAGTGTGGTAAGAAACCGCTCCTTTATACCAGGAGTGGGAATCATACATTCCTGTTTTCTGCCAAACCATCTGTAGCGGTTTCTGCTAATCAGTTTGTAAGGTATGTCGCGGAGAGGAGCGGGAATAATAATGAGCGGATAGAATGTTGCCCAGCCACCACTCAGTTTTCGTGCAATGCGAAGTGCAGCGGCAGAGCGCAAATAAATCTCTCCGTCTTCAATCAATACCAATGTCTGCAGATTGAGGTCTTCTAAATGATACTGCATGACGAGTTGCTGTCCGGCTTCAGACTGAAAAGCGGAAAAGTGGAAATATTTCTTCTTGTCTCTTTGAATAATAAAATTCACAGAGCTGTTACAGAAATTGCAAACACCATCAAAAAGTATTACAGGTTTCAAATATTGCTAAGATTATTTTATTGCCAATTTCAGAAGTTCGTTTGTTGTTTTCCAGTTTCGGGTTGTCGCTGTTACTTTCAATTTATTTTCTAAAAAATTATTGTTGAGTTTGGTTCGTCCGTATCCATCAGGACAATAAAGATAAACAGCATTAGGCGCAAATCTGATTTCTTCATTGGGTAGTTTCTTTTCTATGATGCTTTCTTTGTCAAGCTGTGCCACCTTGTCTGCCAGAAAAGTTACATGTAAAAACGAAACATCTTTCAGTTTGTCTTTTGTAAACGGATTGCTTTCAATAATCTTTTCTAAAGTTTTTGCAGACAGCACAATTACAGGAACATCAAACCCAAACTCGGATTTAATTTTTGATGAAATTATTTTCTCAAGTTTTTTCGGGTCATTTTCCTTTGATAAGAAAACAACATTTCCACTTTGAACATAGGTTTGTATGTTGTCAAAGTTTAGATTCTCATACATTTTTTTTAAAGCGTCCATTTTGATTAATCTCTTTCCACTAACATTTATTCCTCTCAATATTGAAATGTAGGTTGTCATTTGTTGATGGTCTCTTATTTGTTCGTAGGATTCGATATGCTTATCGCTAATGGCAGATTTTTAACAATTCCTTTATCAAAATTATTAAATCAATGTTTTAGAAAAGAATTATATAGTATTTTATTCAAGCACTATTACACTCAATTAATATCACATTGAAACAGAATCTCTCCGAATAAAGTAAATTAGTATTGTAAGAACCACCTTTTGAGCGTGAAACCGTATATCAGAGTTTTATAAACTTATGGGTGCTCACTCTGCCTGAGTGCTTTTCTTTAATCTGTAAAAAGTATAAGCCGTTTGTAAGAGTGCTTACATCAATATATTCTCTCAACTCATCGGACTGTAACAGTATTCTTCCTGTGTAATCAGATATTTTGTAAGATGCTGAAATATTATTTTCTGATTTCACTTTAAGAATGTTTTCAGCAGGATTCGGATAAATTAAAAATTCTGAATTTACTGAAACAGGTGTTACACCTGTCAATACGGGAAGCTGCTTCCCAATAACCGGGCGAATCATTACAGAGCCGTTAATGGAGGATGCTGCCCAAGCGCCTACTACATTGTAAAACATATTCTGGTGTGAATCTGTATTTCTGTCTAAACCTATATCCAGCGGATCTGCAAAAGTCTGCATGGTGCCTATATAAAATTCATCGGAAATTGCCTGTGGCGTGTCCAGAACATAAGTATAAAATCCATTGAGGGAATCAATATAAGTCGGTCTTTTAAAATCCATCTGATGAATAATCACCTCAGGTGTTACAGATTTCCAAAGCATTACTGAAAAAAACTTGTTGCTTTCATCTGCATCAATATGAGCAAAATGAATCTGAACAGCCCGCAGAGTATCCGGTTGGTTCAATGAAAATTTAATGGCGAGTTTTGCTCCTACACCCTGTAATCCATACGCTTTTTCTGCAGAACCATCATCATAGGAGTAATAATTGAAAAAATTTTGAATCCTTGTAACAGTGTCATTATGCACATTAATATCCGAGGTGGTGCTAACATAACATTTCAGGGAAAGTGAAGCGCTGTCAACCGGTGGAACGGCTGTTACAGTAAATGTCGGATAGGATACCGAGTCATAAGAGAGCGGATTAATGTTAAATGCAGTTACGCCGGGTCCGGGAAAGTTTGTAGAAGTAAAATTTTCAACTGCTTTGAAATCGTGCGCCACATTTTTTGCCACATTGAAATTGTTTTTCATTCTTACTGTGAAGTTGGCACCCAATTCAGTGGATTGAAAATCTTTGAATTGACTCCACGGCATCTGCTGATAGTTTTTCAGAACGGAAGAAGGGATATTCGTAATTGTCAAATCATTTAAAGTGGTATCCGCTAGAAACCGGTTCTTGTCTAATCTCACATAGTCAATATGCCAGTGGTCGTTGTTGCCGGAAAGAGTGGCAATGTTATGAAAGCGGAATTGAAACGCATTGTGAAAATATGCTGCATCTTTTACCGGAATCATTACAAGAGTAAACTTCTGTTGTGAAAACGGAATCGGTTTATCATATCCGTCGCTGCTCCATACTTCCTTCCATGTCCCATCATTTTTTTTAAAGAGTAACATCAACTCATCTCCGACATTAGGATAATCACCATAGCCCTGTGCTTCATAGTAAAAACTCAGGTAAAGCGAATCAGCAGGTGACAAACTCTCCAAGTGAATCGGCTGTGAAGTAAGTGTGTCCGCATCTCCGGCAACCATAGCGCCGGAGGTATCATGAGGCATTCCGTTCCAGTTTAATCCGTCAAATGTTGCCACACCAATACTTACAGGATTGATAGGGTAGGTGGTGTTTACAAAAACATACTTATCTGCCCACAACTTACTGTCAGGATAAGGATACACTTTGGCATTAGAAAAGTCATCAACAAAAGGAAGTTGTATAGTATCTGTAACACCTCTGAATTTTGCCCGCTGATGTTTGCTTGCAGTAATTAATGCCGGATTGTATTTCAACTCAGTGATTATTTCCTGCGCAGATGCAGTGAAAAATAAAGTAGCAAGAAATAAGGTGCAAAAAAATCTCATCAATAATTAGGGTTTCGTGTTATGTAAAACAAACTGAAGTTTTGTAGCGTTTTGATTCTTCTCTTCACTCAGTAGGTCATTCACATAAAACTCAAAAGTCTTAAAAAAAATATTTCTACTCTTAAATAAATATCCACGACCTCTGCTCATTTGCTCAGCAAAGATTTATCCTTTGTAACATATACATTCACCACATCTCCCATATTCACTTTGTGGTCAGCAGGATATTCAGGATTTTGTTGATAAACCCATGCTCCGAGTGTATCGCCTTTTACGGAGTTATCTGCAATCACTTGCCCAAGATTGAGTGATGAACCATCCAATACAAATTTCACTTCCCGCAAGGTTAAGCCGAATAAATCAGGTACTTCCACTTCTGTAACACCCAGTCCGTCGCCAAGAATCAAATCTATTACTGCGCCTTTTACCACAGATGTTCCTGCTTCAATGCGATTACCCTTGTAAAGCTGGTCAAGTACCACATTTTGTGCAAGATCCGGTTTGTAAATTAATTTACCTATAGTCAATCCCGCGCTTTCTAAAATCATTTGTGCCTGTTTGAGAGAGGCATCTTTTAAGTCCGGCATTTTTATACTGGGTGCGAGCCGTGAATTAATTGTCAGATAAATCGTTCTGTCTTGCTTCACTTTTGCGTTGGGTGCGGGAGTCTGGTCAAGTACAGTGAACGGAAGTTTTTTTGCATTGTAGATGGAATCAACCACCTTCAATTCAAGCCCTTTGTTTTTCAGAACTTCAGTTGCCTTCTCTAAAGAAATACCTCGCAAATCAGGCACTGAAAGAGTTTGTCCGTGTTGCGTGTAGTTGGCAATCATCATAGCGCTAACCCAGAAAAATAATCCATATACCAGCAGCGCCAGCAGAATCTGTAACAACCATCTTTTCTTTCGGATTGTCTTTTTATTCATATTTTTTCCATTGAAATTCCATATTACCGCTTGCCTGTTTTATTCATTTAACAAAAGTTGTTGCTTTCTCTATGCAGAATGTGCCAACTGTCTGTTAAATCCGAATTCCATTATTTTGTCTATGAAATCATAAGGTTTGTAATGATTGATAGCTGCCTGATGAAAAATACAAGTGGCAGGAGTCATACCCGGAAGTGAGTTCACTTCTATCACCACTGTTTCCACCTTACCGTTTTTAAATATTCTTACAAATGCATCAATACGGCAATAACCTGTAACATTAAGCAGTCGCGCAGCCTTCTCCAAATCGTTTTTCACCTGTGTGGCTATTCGGTTGTATTCTTCTTTAGTTTTGGCAAAGCGGGCGGGTGTTATATTCTGTCCTTCACCTGCAAGAAATTTTTCTTCCAATGAAAGTACTTCATCACCTGCAAGAGTTTCGCTGGGTTCAAATACTTCATATTCAATTTCACCGCGGTCATTCAGATGAGTAAGAATGCCACAAGTGATTTCAAGAAAATGTTCAGCATCGCCGGCTGCGATCAAATCTTCAATCAGAATTTCTTCCTTGTAAGGAAATTCTTCTTTCAGTTTCATTTTTAAAACAGCGGTGTCTTTCTTGTCTTGTTCCTTCGTATTCCGGAACATCAGATTCACGAATGATTCTAATTCTGCTCTGGTCTTAATTTTTTTTACTGCACTGCTGCATCCGTCATCCACCGGCTTGGCAATAAAAGGAAATGAATGAAGCGACAGAATGTTATTTATAAATTTCTCTTTATCAGCTAACCAGTCTTTCTTAAACACTAAAGTCTGCTTTGCTTCATAAAATCCGTTCTGTAACAGCAGTTGATTCGTTTTGAATTTGTTAATAGTTGTTTGCGACGATTTAACTCCTGAGCCGTTGTACGGCAAGTTGTATTTCTCTAACTGTTGTTGTACAGCGCCGTCTTCTCCGGGTCTGCCGTGAAGCGCAATGAACACTGCATTTACCTGTTTTGATAAATTCTCATAAGAGATTTTCTTAGGTTCAAATAAATAGTCTGCAGATGAAAATTGTTTGGTGAGTGCGCTGCATTGTTTTTTTATTCGCTCAATTACCGGATGAACATGGAAGTGGTCAATTTTATCTTTAATATCATCGGCATTATCTTTCAACAGCAGGTTGATGGGAATTCTGTAAAGTTCGTGTTGTTGATTATTTCCCGTGAGGAAAACAGGAATAGGAGCATACTTGTCAGAGGAGGAAAGCTTCTCATAAACATTTCTTCCACTCTCCACACTGATATGTCGTTCAGAAGAATAGCCGCCGAGTATCACTGCTATTTTTATTTTTTCCTTCTTCTGTATGTGAAGTGAATCTAATGCTGTATTCAGCCGCGCAAGTAATTGCTCAAAAGTATTGGTGCGTGCTGAATGACGGATTCTTTCTTTCAGTGAAGTATAAATAATGTAGGTAAGAAACTGCGATGGATTTAAACCGATTTCTGCTGCCTGATGAAAGAAGAATGATGAAGGCAACATTCCTGAAGTGGTATTGGGGTCGTTGAGAATAATGTCACCGTTCTTCCGCAGAAAACCATCTATGCGTGCATATACATGAAAGCCAAAAAATGAAAACAACTTCTCACAATCACGGCGAATGGCTTCAATAATTTCTTCGGGAAGTTGTATGGGAGTAGTCTTGCGCGAAAGTCCTGCAAGATATTTGGAACGGTAATCATAAACTTCTTTCCCCTTCACAATTTCAGTCGGCGGAAGTGCAACCGGTTTTCCGTTTTCATTCACTATCACAATACAGGAAAACTCCTTTCCTTCAATAAATTCTTCTATAATCACTTCACTTTCTCCATCCACTGCCTCAATCTGTAACAGCTCGGAATGATTTGCTGAATATTCATTCAGATAATTCAGTAGAGATTCAGGGTGATAAATGATATGACTGCTCCCGTCAGAAGATTCTGCCTCTGTCTTGATTGTAACAGGAAGTCCTATTCCGCTTCTTATATCTGTAACAGCATTAATGAAATCTATTTTTTCTTCAGGGCTTTTCTTCAGCCAGCCGGCAGGATTAAATTCATGAATGAAAAACGATTTGTTGACAGCTTCCAAAAGCTGTTCTCTGTTTCCCTCATAGACTACAGACACTCCGACAGATGAACCTTGATTTGCCGGTTTTACTACAACAGGAAATCCTGTTTTCTCCTTTATGGATTGAAGAACGCTGTCAACAGATGCTTCACTCCATTCACTTCTCTTTACTGTAACATATTTTGTAGAAGCAAAACCACTGTCTGACATTATCTGTTTCTGAAATGCCTTGTTGATACCGGCAGCAGAAGGAAGAACACCCGAACCGGAATAAGGAATTTCATAAAATTCAAACATCCCCTGAATAGTGCCGTCTTCACCAAACGCTCCATGAAGAGCGAGAAAAGCAAAATCAAAATATTTTTTAAGATCGGTAGGTAGGATTCTTTTTCCTATGGAAGAAATTATCTTTTCCTGCTGTGTGTCAGTCAGCGAACCCAGTGATTCTTCATAAATCTGAAAGGGATGCTTAGAATCAGGAATATGTTCAACAGGCGGAAAAAAGTCGCGTATGGTTCCTTTGTAAATGTATTGCCAATCGAGGAGGATAAAATTATGCAGTGAATCTACAAACACCGGAACCGGCTCAAACAGAGATTTGTCCAGATTGTCGTAAACCGTTCTTCCGCCAGCAAACGATATTTCACGTTCGCGTGACGAACCACCAAAAAAAATGCCTATTCTGATTTTCACTTTGCAAATGTAAACGAAAGCAATGGCGAAAGAGTATGCGTTTCTAACAACTGTATGTGGGTTGAATGAAATAAAAAAGAGGGAGATGAGTCCCTCTTTTTTAAAATAAGAATAAAGAATATGTTTACCTCTTTACTATAAATTTCTTCACGGCATCTTTGTCGCCGGCATTAAAGGAGTAGAAATAAACTCCTTCAGGCAGATCATTCACATTTAGTGCGAATTGATGTTCTCCGCTTTCTTTTTGCCCTATATAGATTTGTTGTAGCATTTTTCCGCTTATATCAAAAACCCTTATCGTCACATCACTTGCTTCGACTAAACCGAATCCAAGTGTTACAGTTTCAGTTGCGGGATTCGGATATAGTGTATTTGTACTGAAGTATTCTTTTAGCGGAACAGACAATCCGGTAGGTAATCCGAAAACCACATCGTCAACTATCAATGTACTGTTCAGAGTCTGTGAAGCAAGAGAATCATTAATTTGACTGGCAGAAAATCCAACCACCACAGTATCAGGCGTGCCGGGGAAAGCCGGAATGGTCAAAGTAAATGGCTGATAGCTGCTTGCTGCCGGAAGATAAATGATAAATTCTGCAATTGAATCTGACTGCAGAGTGATACTGCTCCATTTTGAGAAATGTACAATAGCAACTGCTGTATCGTTGCCCTGAGGGAAATATTTATAGTATCCGGAAAACGCTGTAGGAATTGTGCTGACCGGTTGTCCGCCTTCAATACCGTCTTGTCCCAGTCTTCCGTTGAGTATAAAACTCATTGGGTCACCGCCAAAAAAAGTGTTACGGTTTATAAGTTTTGCAGCAAAGTTTCCGCTATGGCTGGCGGTAGTATCTGTAACACTTTCACGATCACTCAAAGTGTACAGGTTAGAAGTTACCCATCCGTCGGGTTCTTTACTCGATATACTTTTCCATGTCTCAAAATCGCCGTTTGGAAAGGGAGGCAATGAACCACCGGCTTTCTTTACAAAACTTAAATTATCAATATAAATTTTATTCATTGCAGGAGCGCCATTGTTATTATTGGATACAAGTACCATGGCAACCATTGTATCAGGTGTTAAAGGAAGAAAATAATTAACAGGTGTAGAAAATCTTGTGTAGTTCGCTTCGCTTCCGACTATTTTATATTCTGCATAAGCAATAGTGATTCCATTACTTTTAAAGCCAACTAGAATTTTTGCCGTGTCAGCCGGAGCGATTTCATATTTCACATATCCGATAAGGCTATCCGGTTTGCCGGAGTATGGGAATCCGCCAGCTATAGAAAAAGGACCGCCACCGCCCGGATCTCCAAGGTATAGCATACCGGCAATATTATTTCCCACTCCGGGAAGTGAATCCACTGAAATTAATACTGCATGATTGCCGCCATAAGCATCGGTGGTTTTAATTACAGTAGAAACCTTATTAGTCATGTATGAAAAAACATTGGTTGAACTGAAGGGTGGCGCTTCATCATACCAGTTTTTATTAGTCCAGTTTTCAAAACCTGCATTGTTAATGGTCTGTGAGAAACAGTTGACTACACTGAGAAGCAGTATAGCTGCTGTACTGTAAAATAACTTTTTCATAAAGAGAGTTGTTAAAGTGTGAATGTATTGCTAATGCAAGTTAAATTTACACTTTTAATTATTACAGGTTTTACTAAATATTTTTTGAATAATAATGATAAAGATTATTGAATGTCCGCGTGATGCCATGCAAGGTATTCGCGGGTTTATTCCTACGAATAAGAAGGTGGAATATATTAACTCGCTACTGAAGGTCGGGTTTCACACTCTCGATTTTGGAAGTTTTGTTTCTCCTCATGCCATTCCGCAGATGGCAGACACAGCGCTGGTTTTTTCAAAACTTGATTTAGAAAATACAAAAACCAGATTGTTGGTTATTGTTGCAAATCTGAGAGGCGCACAGGAATCAGTGATGTTTGAAGGTATCAGTTATTTAGGTTTTCCATTTTCAATATCAGAAACCTTTCAAAAAAGAAATACGAATTCTACAATAGAACAATCACTTGTTACAGTTGAAAAAATTCAGAATCTGTGTGTGAAGTATGGAAAGGAATTTGTCATTTACATAAGTATGGGTTTTGGAAATCCCTATGGCGATAAATGGAATGATGAGATTGTAATACATTGGGTAAAAAAGATTCATAACATGGGAATAAAAATTATTTCTCTTGCAGATACGGTGGGAACGGCTGCGACCAAAGACATTTCTTATCTGTTCAGCCATGTAATTCCCGAATTTCCGTCAGTTGAATTTGGAGCACACTTTCATACCAAACCGGATGAATGGAAAGAAAAAATTGAAGCAGCATACAACAACGGATGTATCCGTTTTGACGGAGCATTAAAAGGATATGGCGGTTGTCCGATGGCGGAGGATAAACTTACCGGAAATATGCCTACGGAAAATCTGATTGCTTTCTTCACTGAAAAGAAAATAGAACAGGGTATTAATGCTGTAGCGTTTGCAGAATCTATGCGGATAGCAGACTCAATCTTTCATTAAATAAAAAAGCCACAGACTCACCTTTACTGTAACACATTTACCGGGCGAATCTGTGGCTAAAATCTTTCTGTTAATTATCTACCGGCATTTTACCGAACCATAAGGTTCTTCCATTCTTGTTTTCACCGAAGAAAACGATTGAATGTTTCTGGTCAACCGGCAGGTAAGGGAAACGATTATTCAGGTAATATTTATCCTGTCCGAATCTTACAAAGTCACCAATCTTTCCGTTGGCAATATCTATTTTAGCCACAGAAGGATACATCAATACTTTGTATTTTGAATTACCTAATTCTTTTTCTGCACGAACTCCATCTACTTCTCCTATCATCCAGTACAGACTCTTTCCATCATTACTTTCTATAACATTTTGGTAGCAGCGGGATGCTTCTGCATATTTGTTATTCTCATCACGACGAACACCAAATTGTGCTTTCAATCTTCCGTCCTTGCTGAACTGAAACATGAGAGGGTCCTTGTATTTTCTGTATTGATAACCATTATTGTCTTTGGCAAGAGAAAAATTTTGCCCCATAATAAAAATATCTCCAGAAGTTGAAAATCCGATGGAAGAGAAGGCAAATTTTTTCCCTTTATAAGCAGGAGCTTTTTTCTGTGAAGGAGGAGTCTGGATTTTTTGTTCAAATTCGTCTAAGGAAACAGCATTTACAAAAACAGTATTGCCGTTTGCAATTTTTGCAATTTGAAAATGATCCCATTTCAATGTTTCGGGGTCTGTTCCTGCAGCTAACACCTGATTGAAGTATTTAGTATCCCCTTTAGAAGGTCCGAAAATATATGTTGCACCATTTTCAGTAATCATACTGTTAATTCCCCAAACACTCATCCCGGACTTTATCGGAATTCGTTCTTTTAATTCTGCAGTATTACTTATTCTTAAAAAAGTGTAATTGTTTGGGTCAGGATCTGAAACTTTCTTACCAAAACCACCGGGAGCCAGCAGTACGCCAAGATCGCCGGAGGAAATATCGTCGCCATCTTCATCACTATCACTGCCTTCGTTGCTTGCTATGATTTGTGAACTTACTAATGCCTGTGGATACTCGAAGTCAAACGGCTTGTCATTAACTATGTCAAGATCAGTATTAATTTGAAGGATATGGAATTTCTTCTGTGCTAAATATGGATCAACTCCCTTTTTTATCTTTGGTTTCTCTGTGACCAAAACAATAACATCGCCGGTTTCATTATTTTCTGCCTTTGTCCATACCTGGAATTTATTTCCTTCATCAGATTTGGGTTTTAATTTTTCAAGCAATTTCACCCGTACATCGTATCCACCCCAGAACCAGTTCCAATGATAGGTGATAAGTTTCTTTTTCAAAACTAAGGTTCCCATGAGGTTTGCCTCTACGGAAATAGCATTTACTGAATAATCTTCACCACGGTATTTAAACCATTTGTATTTAGTCTTTGCTTTGTCAAACTCAATTTCATCAGTCAGCAGGTTTTTAAAATTGAATGAGAGATCAAACTGATAGGTTTCAAACTTGGCTTTTTTGTCATTTGCCTTTGTAACATAAGTAAGTTCAATAAGATTGTTGGGCTCATCAACATTAATGTTACCAAGATAGCCCCGGTTTGCCTTACCGGTAATTTCATAAGTGTTTTCCGCTGAGAGTTGTTGTGCCGACACATTCACAGATAAGAGAAAGAATGTCAGTAATCCATAAATAAAAATTGAAGAGAGTTTCATAATTATTGGTTTTAAATTCTGCGGAAAGATAATTCTGATTATCTAATATTATATTGATGTTAATAACTTCTATCTCCGAAAATCAAGCTGCCGACTCTAATCATGTTGCTGCCTTCTTCAATGGCTATTGCATAGTCGCCTGACATTCCCATTGAAACAATCGGATCATGCAGTGGTGAGAAGTGTTGAAAAAATTTTTCTTTGTAAAAAATTTCAGAAGAAAATTGTTTTAGCAATCGAAAATCCTTTCTAACCTGTTCGCTATCCTCTGTATTAGAAGCTATCCCCATCACTCCGGAAATGGAAACATTTTTAAGGTTAGATAATTCTTTATTCTGTAACAATGCTTTACATTCTTCTATGGTTAATCCGAACTTGGTTTCTTCCTGTGCTATATACATTTCAAGTAATACAGGAATCACGCGGTTATTCTTCTTTGCTTGTTTATCTATTTCCTGTAACAGCTTAAAGCTGTCAACAGATTGAATCAGTGAAACAAATGGGGCAATGTATTTCACTTTGTTGGTTTGCAGGTGTCCGATTAAATGCCATTGAATATCTTTTGGAAGCGCTTCATATTTTTTTACCATTTCCTGAACTTTATTCTCGCCAAAAATTTTTTGTCCTTTGTTATAGAGTTCAAGAATCTGCTCAACAGGTTTGGTTTTTGAAACGGCAACAAGTGTTACACCTTTTGTTTCTAAATATTTTTTCAACTCTTCATAATCTACTGTTTTCTGCATCGTTTCTATTCAATTGAATTGGTTTCGATTAACTTCGCCCGATTGTATGAGAAGAATTATTCCACTCATTTTAATTTCTGTCTTTTTTTCCTGTTCTCACAAGCAAGAAAAAGAAGAATCAAGAAATTTACTGCCCAAAGATAAAATGATTCAGGTTTTGCTGGACATTCACCTGACAGAGGCGATGATGCTGAATGGTAGTTCTTTAAAGAATGTAGAGCAGATGAAAAAGACAGCTTTTGAGTATGAAAAGATTTTTAAAAGAAACGATGTCACTCCGCAGAAGTTTTATTCCACTTTCAATTATTATCTGAATCATCCTGCAGAAATGGATTCAACCTATAAAAATTTAGTAGAGTTGGCTATACAAAAACAGAGTGAAATGATAAAGAATGCGCAAGACATTTCTTCTGCAGATTCCATAGCAAGTCAATCGAAGAATATGGTTCGGAAGCATTTATCAAGGAATAGAAAGAACTCATGAAACTTGCCCGGATGTTTTTTTGTTGTCAAAACATCAAACTACATTCGCACAAATAATCATAATTATGACTACAGTATATTCAGATGCAGATTCAGCTATTGCTGATATAAAGGATAATTCAACTCTGATGCTCGGAGGATTCGGGTTATGCGGAATTCCTGAAAATTGCATCAATGCTTTAGTGAAAAAGGACGTAAAAGGACTAACTTGTATTTCTAACAATGCCGGTGTGGATGATTTCGGGTTGGGTTTATTGTTAAAGAAAAGGCAGATAAAAAAAATGATTGCTTCCTATGTAGGTGAAAACGCAGAGTTTGAACGGCAGTTATTAAGTGGTGAATTAGAAGTGGATTTAGTGCCACAGGGAACTTTGGTTACCCGGTGTTACATGGCAGGAATGGGAATCCCGGCATTCTTTACACCGGCAGGTTTTGGAACTGAAGTGGCGGCAGGAAAAGAAGTTCGTGAATTCAATGGAAAAAAATATCTGATGGAGCTGGCTTTCCATGCTGATTTTGCTATTGTAAAAGCAAGCAAGGGAGATAAGTACGGGAATCTTATTTTTGATAAAACGACTAAGAACTTTTCTGTATCAATGGCTAAAGCTGGAAAGATTACTATCGCCGAAGTGGAGAAGTTAGTTGAGCCGGGAGAAATTGGTCCGGATGAAATAGATGTAGCAGGAGTATATGTTCACCGCATATTCGAGGGGAAGAATTATGAAAAGAGAATAGAGCGGAGAACGGTGGCTATTAAGAAGTAAATCTGTTGTAAGTAAGCGAGAGGATTATACTATAAAGTACAATCATCTGATTTTTAAATTATCAAATTAATAAATAAGCATGGCACTCGATAAATTTCAAATAGCAAAACGAATAGCACAGGAACTGAAAGACGGATATTTTGTAAATCTCGGTATTGGTATTCCAACATTGGTTTCAAACTATATTCCTGCAGGTATAAAAATAATGTTACAGTCAGAGAACGGTATTCTTGGGATGGGACCTTATCCTGCTGAGGAAAAAATTGATGCAGATCTGATTAATGCAGGTAAGGAAACTGTTACAATTCTTCCGGGTGGCAGCTTCTTTGATTCAGCAGAAAGTTTTGGAATGATACGAGCCGGAAAAATTGACCTGACAGTTCTTGGGGCAATGGAAGTTTCTGAAGAAGGTGACATTGCCAGTTGGAAAATTCCCGGTAAAATGGTAAAAGGAATGGGCGGAGCGATGGACTTAGTAGCATCAGCGCAGAATATTATAGTTGCAATGATGCACACAAACCGAGAGGGAGAATCTAAACTGCTACCCAAATGTTCTCTTCCGCTGACGGGTGTAAAGTGTGTAAAGAAAATAGTGTCTGATTTGGCGGTAATGGAGGTTACTCCACAGGGATTCAAATTACTTGAACGTGCTCCCGGAGCTTCTGTAGAAGAAATAAAATCTAAAACAAAAGGACGGTTGATTATAGAAGGCGATATACCTGAAATGAAATTTGATTAAGATAATCTCCGTCAATCTATTTCGGTAATTATAAAAATAAAGCTGCTGTAATACCAATTTTATTTCATAAATAGTCTAAAAGTATTATATTTGCCGCATGG
>CAYRJA010000081.1:0-14754 GCA_964424455.1 uncultured Bifidobacteriaceae bacterium | reverse complement strand
TTCATCTCGTGCCCTACGGGCAAGACGAAAACTTAGTTATTAGCGGTTCGTTGTTCTTTCCCTTTCATATCATCGTCTTGATTATATTCCATTCCTTTGCTGTCACACGAAAGTTTGTCCCCTGAGGTTGTCTTAATATTCTCATCCCTTGCAGTCCCTGGGTTTTCATTATAGTTTCTTTTGTCAGTGGAGAGTGGAGCAAACTTTTGATAATCTTCATTTTCACTCTTGTCTTTTCACCTTCTTTGTCGGATGTGTCCGTCCAATATTTTTGTTCGGGTATTGGCTCTAACATTAAAGTTGGGTCGGTAAGTATTTCAGTAATCGCATAAATTCCTGCCTCTTTGCCAGAAAGCCAAATCATTCCAATGTGTCCTTTGCAGATGTCAGTTTTATGTTGGTTTACAAGCCAATGAATATTGTCGCCAATTTCATCGTCTGCAAGTGCGTTCATAATGTCATAGCGTTGTGGGTTTGCTGAAATATCCAAATGTTGTCAGCAGACGGTAGGATAGTGCTTGTCGTGGCTTGTCGCTTTTGTTCTGTCTGTTGTGAGTTGATAAACTTATAATTTACTTGCTCCGCAATTTGGTTGAGATAATTTATGCCCAACTCCCTGCATTCAATGCCAACTGTCTCAAGAAACTTTTTTCTCTCAGGTGGAATAATGTTAGCACACAAAACAAGTTCAACAAAGCTGTCGGGACTTTCCGTTTTAAGAAGTCCGTAATACTCCATTACTTGTCCCGAAGCGTCACGAGAAAGAATACCTCTTTTAACCTCTACGATAATTTTTCTATTGTGCTTGTCTTCAAAAATTATGTCTGCTCGGCAGCTGCCAAGTCTTATTTGTTGTCCAACAAGTCTGAAACCAGCATTAGGGAAAATAATGTCCGGGTGTTGTGCAATTATGTTTTCTATGTCTTTTTCAAGCATTACTTGTCTGTGTTGTGTGTCGTCCTACAATGACCGCTAACGGTAAAACGCTTGGCGTTCGGGCGGGAAATCAACGCACAACAGATTGTATAACAAATAAACTTTAATAAAATGCAGACAGTTAATTCAACCAACATCACCCCGCCTGACGCCAAGCGTATGTTAGCAGATGTAAAAAATGGCGGGTTTAGTGCGGAAATAGAAAAATACACCGCAGCTAACAGCAACTTTCAACCAGAGCGGAACTACATTTCGTTAAGCCATATTCATTTGAGCGTGGACGAAATAATCAATCAATTTAAGGGCGGCTTTGAAGATACCATTCCTGTTCGGCTCAAATGTTACAAGGGCTATCAGATGGAAAAGGATTTGATGGAGCGAATAAAAGCGGTGTGGGGAGCGAGGATAAAAACGGACATAGAGGTTTCGGCTTTTAACGGATTGGTAAAAGGGCATCCCGATTTTACATTTGACGATTATCCGAGCGATTGCAAAAGCGTGTTGATGGATGATTGGCTTCCGAAAGACGGAAAGTTGCCGAGAAGGATTTACTGGCAAATGCAAGCATATATGAAGTATAGCGGGAAGGACAAAGCCCTTGTAATATTTGAAAGCAGGGAAAGCGGAAAATTGATTGATTATTGGGTGCGGGCAAATTGGAAAATTCAAAACGAAATTGATGAAAAGTTACAGCAGATTGTTAAAGCGGTGTCATAGCCATTTTTTATTTCTGCTAACTCACAAATATGCGAAACTATTGGAAATTCCAAAAAATATTTTCGTATTAAATAACGATATGATAATCAAATTATCTGTCTTTGTTTCTTCACTTTCGTACTTTGTATCCTCTTAGAGGATTTTTACTTTTGCCTATACAAAATGCGAAGATGAATACAGGTACAAATAAATCGTATTCCTTTACTTTAGGTCAGCATAAACAAAAGCCGGTAATCCGTTGCGCTCGGTTTGCAACCGGGTGCAATCAAATAATCCGGATTGCATCCGTACCGGTTCATCTCGGCTGTTCCCGGAGTATGTTTCTGTAACAGGAGTGATGATATACCTGCTGCTTTCGCCTTATTATACTTAGTTCATTTCTATTTCTTCACCCTCACTGTCATAGAAATGGTATTCGGTGAGCGCTAAACTCTCAGCAGAGTCAACAATAATTTTCCGTTTGAATTGACTGTTCCATTTAGACTGAGGCGAACCAAAATTCAGAAAGCCGCCTTTCTTCAGATAAGCTTCTATGGGTGTATGAATATTTGCAGCAACAATTATATTGCTCCGTAGGAGCAAAGTCTTGGTAATAACTTGAACGAGAAGGTTATTGCGTCCCTTCGGGACGCTCCAGGAGTGTCTGTATTGGATTTTTTACCAAGCCCTTATGCCTACGGCATAAGTAATCCCTGCAATTATTCATGCACCCGCTTCTATATACGGATGAACAACGAGCGTAATTTTTTTAGATTCTGCTTTTCAAACAAGTGCTTCATATTTTTCTCAATCTCATCAGTCAGTAAAATAGAAGGTCCGATTTTTCCGGCGCCGTTTCTGTCTTCGCAAAGTTTCCCGTAGAGGACTTTGCGGTGTTACAGCCACAGATTACCAAATCTATACAAGGAACCTTGCTGGGGAGAAGAAGCAACAGTAAATCTTAAATTAGCTGTTTCCTAATTAGCCACCAACTTTTTATAGCGAACTCTGTGCGGTGTTACATCGCCCAGTCGTTTCTTTTTGGCTTCTTCATATTCAGTATAGCCGCCTTCAAAATAAACCACCTCAGAGTTTCCTTCAAAGGAAAGAATGTGTGTAGCTACACGGTCAAGAAACCATCTGTCGTGAGAGATAATAACTGCACATCCTGCAAAATCATCCAGCGCTTCTTCCAATGCGCGCATCGTGTTTACATCCAGGTCATTGTTCGGTTCATCCAGCAGCAGCACATTAGCTTCCTGCCTTAGCGTAATAGCAAGATGCAAACGATTTCGTTCACCGCCACTGAGTACTGCAATTTTCTTTTCCTGATCGGGTCCGGTAAAGTTGAACTTGCCTACATAAGCACGCGAGTTGATTTTTGTTTTCCCGAATTCAATGTATTCAGTGCCCCCGCTGATTTGCTGAAACACTGTCTTTGCAGGATCTATCGCTGCGTGTTGCTGGTCAACATAAGCGAGTTGTACGGTTTCACCGATTTTTATATTTCCCGAATCAGGTTTTTCTGTGCCAAGAATCAAACGGAACAAAGTGGTTTTACCGGCGCCATTCGGACCAATAATTCCTACAATTCCGTTTTGAGGTAATTTGAAACTCAGATTCTCATACAGCAGTTTGTCGCCAAATGATTTAGTTACATTTTCAAATTCAATAACATTAGCTCCAAGACGCGGACCGGGCGGAATATAGAGTTCTAATTTCGCTTCCTTCTCTCTTATTTCTTCTGAAGCCATCTTCTCATAATTCTGCAAACGGGCTTTCGATTTTGCCTGTCTGCCCTTTGCACCCATACGCACCCATTCCAACTCGCGCTTCAGCACTTTCTGCCGCTTGCTCTCTGTTTTTTCTTCATTGGCAAGACGATTCATTTTTTGTTCAAGCCATGAAGTATAATTTCCTTTCCAGGGTATTCCTTCGCCACGATCTAATTCAAGAATCCATCCGGCAACGTTGTCTAAGAAATAACGGTCGTGAGTGATGGCTATAACCGTTCCTTTGTATTGCTGAAGATGTTGCTCTAACCAGTCAACCGATTCCGCATCAAGGTGGTTGGTCGGCTCATCGAGCAGAAGAATATCCGGTTCTTTCAGCAGCAGCCGGCACAGCGCCACTCTTCTCCGTTCACCTCCCGATAGATTAGTAACAGGCAAATCGCCATCAGGACAGCGGAGCGCATCCATAGCACGCTCTAATTTATTGTCAATTTCCCATCCGTCAATGCTGTCAATTTTTTCCTGAAGCTCGCCCATGCGGTTCAGCGCTTTTTCCATTTCCTTTTCATCCAACGGCTCGCTCATTTTATTACTTACTGCTTCAAACTCTTTAAGTAAATCCATTACTTCCTGCACACCTTCCTGCACATTTTCTTTCACTGTTTTTGTTTCATCAAGAGTGGGTTCCTGCGGAAGATAGCCGATGGAATATCCGCCGGTAAATTCAATCTTGCCCTGATAAGCGGTATCAAGCCCTGAAATAATTTTTAATAAAGTGGATTTACCCGAGCCGTTTAAACCGATAATACCGATTTTTGCTCCATAGAAAAATGACAGGTAAATGTCCTTTAAAACCTGTTTCTGAGGCGGATAAATCTTGCTTACGCCAAGCATTGAAAAAATAATCTTCTGATCGCTCATATCTGTTTTTTGAAAGGGACGCAAATGTAATCAATAGAAGTAAGGGAGCGAAGAGAAGGGCAGAAAATAAACATGTCTTTAGTGGAAAGCTTTTGTTATTCACTTGCGAATTTGACTGTAATAACTATCTTTGCGCACCTTAATAAAATGCTATATGCCAAAAATGAAATCTAACTCCAGCGCCAAGAAGCGTTTTAAGCTGACGGGCACAGGAAAAATAAAGCGTAAGAAAGCTTTTAAACGCCACATTCTTACCAAGAAAGCAAAGGACAGAAAGAATCGTTTAGGAAAGGATGCTATCGTTCATTCAGCAAATGAAAAGAAGATTTCTAAACTGTTAGTTTTAAGTTAATTAGTTCAAAAAGTTAAAATACTCATACAATGCCACGTTCAGTCAATTCAGTAGCAGCAAAAGCAAGAAGAAAGAAAGTTTTAAACAGAGCAAAGGGCTACTGGGGAACTCGTAAAAGTAATATTGAAACTGCAAAGAACGCAGTAGATAAAGCATTGGTCTATGCTTATGCAGGACGCAAACAAAAGAAAAGAGATTACCGCGCACTGTGGATTATCCGTATCAATGCAGCCGTTCGCGAAGAAGGAATGACCTACAATAAATTCATCAAAGGATTAAGAGACAAAAATATTTTGCTCGACCGCAAAACTCTTGCAGACCTTGCAATGAACCAGCCGGAAGCCTTTAAGGCAGTAGTGGCTAAGGTGAAGTAAAACTTATCAAAAGCTAAAATAAACAAAAGCGCACCGGATTTGGGGCGCTTTTGTTATATAATTAGCACTCAAACCCTCATCACAACAATATAAAATAAATACAAATCAATGACCGGACATTCAGGACATTCAATTCCTTATCCACAACTATTCTTTTTTAATAAGAGGTTACATTTATAACTTAAATACAGCTAAGCATAAATACTTCAGTTTGTATCTTTCCCGCCGGTGAACCGGAAGTTTTCTATTATATTTATTCTAAAACAGTGTTTCAAATAAGATACAAAATAAATGATTCAGATGAACAGTTGATTAAAGGTGATATAACAATTTTAAAATGATAATTATAACAGGCGCAGCGGGCTTTATTGGTTCTTGTTTGGTTCGTGGGTTCAACGACTTAGGATATTATAATCTTGGTTTGGTAGATGATTTTTCATCTTCACTTAAACTAAGGAATTATAACAGGAAGAAATATCTGAACATTATTGATCGTAATGAGTTTCTTGAATGGTTAGATCTTCAGAATGATTCTATTGATTTTATATTTCATCTTGGCGCACGAACTGACACCACTGAATTCAACAAAAAGGTTTTTGATGAGTTAAATCTGAATTACTCAAAAGAAATTTTTCTCAGATGTGTTAAGTATAATATTCCGTTGTTGTATGCATCCTCTGCTGCCACTTATGGAGCGGGTGAATCAGGATACAGCGATTCGCACGAACTGATTCCTCGCCTGAAACCATTGAACCCTTACGGTGAATCAAAAAATGAGTTTGACAAATGGGTGCTGTTACAGAACAAGTTTCCTCAGTTCTGGTGTGGATTGAAATTCTTTAATGTTTATGGACCGAATGAGTTTCATAAAGGAAGAATGGCATCAGTAGTTTTTCATGGATATAATCAGATTAAAAAGGAAGGAAAAATGAAATTGTTCCGTTCTCATCGCGAGGATTATAAAGATGGAATGCAACTTCGTGATTTTATTTATGTGAGAGATGTAATTGATGTTTTACTATGGTTCTGGAATGAAAAAAAACATAACGGTATTTATAATCTCGGAACAGGGAAAGCAAGGAGTTTCCTTGACTTAGCAAACGGAATTTTCTCAGCACTTCAACTTTCTCCTCATATTGAATGGATAGATATTCCTGAAGATATCAGAGATAAATACCAGTATTTCACAGAAGCAGATATGACTAAGTTGAGAGAAGCAGGTTATGATAGACCATTTGCTTCTCTTGAAGAAGGTATCAAAGATTATGTGCTGAACTATCTTGAGAAAGAAGCAATATTCTGATTTGAGTTTTATTCTTTAGCTTCGTTTTAAAATATTTTATCATGAAACATCTGTTTCCCATCTTAATCACTTTGTTGATTTCTGTTACATTTTTTGCTAATGCTCAGGTATGGGAACTGACAAGCCATCAACTTACTGACATGCAAACTAAGGCGCAAATGAATATTGATGCAGTAATCACAATTGACAGTGGTCAATTTGTTATCAGTATGAATCAGCAGAATTTCTATTGTGAAATTACAGAGAGAACAAAGGATGGAGATAATTATGTATATCGTGCTCTCGATAGAAATGATTATACTGTAACAGCAGTTTTCAATCCCAAGTTAAAATTTTTTGATTTTGCAAATCAAGATGGAAATCTTCGCTATGTACTTGATAAAGTTTCAATAGTTACACCACCGCTTTCACCGGAAGAGCAGGCAAGACAAGATTCACTGAAACAGGCAGTAACATATTCACTGAGATTAGAAGGAGTGGAAGATTCTACAGTGTATGATACAGCTGAAATCCCTGCTGAATTTCCGGGAGGTAAGTCAGAGATGATGAAGTTCCTATTAAAAAATGTGCACTATCCAAAATCAGCAAAAGAAAAAAATATCACCGGGTTTGTAACTGTTACAGCAATAGTGGAGAAAGACGGAACACTCAGTCATGTTACAGCTACAAAAGATATTGGAGGAGGATGTGGCGCTGAGGCAGTGCGGGTAGTGAAGTCTATGCCTGCATGGTCGCCGGCAGAGGATAAAGGAGAGAATGTCAGAATGAGTGTTAACATCCTGATAAATTTCATGAAGTGAATTATTCTTTGAACTGATACCCGACACCACGAACAGAGAGAAAGTGTTTAGGTCGTTTAGAATCTTTCTCAAAATATTTTCGGAAAGTCAGAATAAAATTATCAATAGTTCTTGTAGTAGGATAAACATCATACTTCCAGATGGTTTCAAAAATATAACTGCGTGAAACCACTTCATTCTTCCGTTCAATCAATAATTTTAAAAGGGCTGCTTCTCTTTGCTTCAGTATTATTTTTTTGCCGCCTGTTCCTTTGGCAGTGAATGATGTGAAATCAATTTCATTTCCTCCAAACCTTACTACATTCTTTTCCAATCTCTCTTCCTTTACTTTCAAGCTACGACGAGCTAATATCTTTACTCTTAGTAAGAACTCTTCCAGGTTAAAGGGTTTGGTCAGATAATCGTCCGCCCCTAACTTCAGCCCTTTAACTTTATCTTCACTTGAATCTTTAGCAGTTAAAAACAAGATAGGAGTTTCTGTATCAGTAAGCCGGATAGTTTCACATACACGATAGCCATCTGCTTCAGGTAGCATAATGTCGAGTATAATCAGGTTAAACCGTTGTGCATCAAAAGTACTGATAGCGCTTGTACCTGTTACAGCCGTAACAACTTCATAACCTTCCATTTCCAGATTCAGCTTAATGGCTTCTAATAAATTTTTTTCATCCTCTACTAATAAAATCCTGATGTTCATTTTCTATAGTTATTAAACAGATGTTATTTTTTGGGTAATCTCACTTCAAAGATTGAACCATTCGGCAGGTTTTTCTTTACTGTAACACTTCCTTTATGCAATGACAATATTCTATCCACAATATAAAGACCTAATCCTGTTCCTTTGGTGTTGCGTGTTTCTTCATTACCGATACGATAGAACTTATTAAAAATCCGCGTGTGCTCATTTAGCGGAATTCCCTGACCTTCATCAGTAACACTTAACAGGATATTTTCTTTCTCTTCTTTTAGACGGATATGTACAGTTGAATGAAGCGGAGAATACTTTATTGCATTTTCAATCAGATTAGTAATAACAGATTGTAGAGCTGTTTTATCAGCGTGTAAAGAAATATCCTTATCTATATCAAGTGTAAAATTTCTGTCATGTTGGTGACTGATAAGAATAAATTTATTAGCTATTTCCAGAGTGATTTCAGAAAGGTTGCAGAGCTCCCGTTCTATCCGGAATGAGTGGTCTTCGATTCGGGTAGCGAGTAAAAGATTTTCAACAATCTTTTGTAAGCGGTCCACATCATCTAATCCATTACTAATTAGCAATCCCTTTTTTTCGGGCGAAAGAAGATGCTTTTGCAAAGTTTGCAAAGTTAGCTTGGCAGAAGCAAGAGGTGATCGGAGTTCATGTGTAATGGAAAGAAGAAAATTCTTTTGTTGCCTGTTAAAATTTATTTCACGAAGAAAACTCTTACGAAGCAGAACAGTACCTGTAAAAATAAGCAAGAGAAACACAGCTCCCTCTCCAATAATCATCCATTGCTGTTTGTCATGTTCTGTTTCTAATTTTTTGTATTCAAGAGTATTTTCAAAAGAATCATTAGGTTTTGTCATTTTCAAAAGCTCCAATTTCTCTTTGTAGATTTTATTGTTCTTGTCAGTCAGAAGAATAGTCCACCAGATGAAGGATGTGAACACATAGATGACTACTATATAAAAAAGCAACATTGGACGCTGCATCTTAAATTAATTTATAATGAAGTTGTTTAAACTTTTGTACAGTGCAGAAAATTCAGTTTAAAAGAACGGGATAGGCAGAAAAAAAATAGAACTACCTATCCCGTAAAAATGATTGTGTTAGACGAAAGTACTATAAAAAAATATACTTCTCTATTTGCCAAAGGCAAAACGAGGGTACACCAGCAAGGTTCCATTATGGCAGATTGTAAACGCTATCCTATACAAGCTGAAGACAGGCGTTCAGTGGCGTTATTTACCCATGCCAGCCCTTTTTCCACAGCATGATTATAATTGGAACAGCGTTTACCATCATTATCAAAAATGGAGCAAGGACGATACTTGGATAAAACTTTGGCAACGATTGTTAACTAAACACCGGCATTGTATTGATATGTCCACTGTCCAACTAGATGGCAGCCACACCCCTGTCAAACGAGGCGGAACTATGGTAGGATACCAAGGAAGAAAGAAATCCAAAACAAGTAATCTACTTTTTATAGTTGATAACAAGGGACTCCCTTTAACCTGCAGTCAAGTCATCGCCGGCAATCATAATGATGCGTTTGAATTGGAAGCATATATGACCAAGATGGTTGGGCAATTAGAAGATGCTCATCTAAATTTTGACGGTGTTTTCCTTAATGCTGATGCCGGATTTGATGTTGCTGCTTTTAGGCAATACTGTGTGCGAACAGGCATTTTTCCTAATATTGATACAAACAAACGAAATGGTGTAACAGACCAAACTGATTTCATTTTTGATGAACAACTTTACAAACACCGGTTTGTCATTGAAAGAACAAACGCATGGTTAGACGCTTTTAAAACACTACTCATCCGTTTTGAAACCAATGATAAGCATTGGCGTGCTTGGCATTTTATTGCCTTTATCTTAATTTTACTTAGATGAAAAGTTTAAACAACTTCAATGAGAAAAAACTGTTACAATGTTGAAAGATTTGATAGTTCCGGCTAAGGATTGTCTGCATATTATGAATCATACAAAGGCAACTTTACACAGAAAACAGTTCCTTCACCTTCGACAGATTCAAAACTGATACTGCCTCCTGTCATATCAATAATGCTTTTACAGATAGCCAATCCCAAACCCGTACCCGAAGATTTGGTAGTAAAGCTCGGCGTGAAAATTCTTTGTTTAACTTCTTCAGTCATTCCTGAGCCGTTATCTTTAAAATTAATAACTAAAAAACCAATTTCATTCAACGTTGCAATTTCAATTAAACCATTTCTGCCCTCGGGAATAGCTTGTATGCCATTCAGCACTAAATTATTAAATACCTGTATCAACTGACTGCGGTCTGCATTTACTATATCATTAACTGCGGCAGGAGTAAATTCAATCTTAATCTGATGCTCTTTGCCGAACAATTCTGTTACACCTTTTAGAATTTCATGAACATGTAACTGCTCATTTTCCGGTTTAGGCATCTTTGCAAATGTTGAAAATTCAGTTGCGATTCTTGAAAGATTATCAATTTGTTCAATCAGTGTTACAGTTACCCTTTCAGTCATCTCTTTTACGCGCGGATCATTCTTTGCGTAAGCACGCTGCAGGTGCTGAATACTTAGTTTCATTGGTGTCAGAGGATTTTTTATCTCATGCGCTACCTGTTTTGCCATTTCACGCCACGCTGATTCACGCTCTGACTTTGCAAGGAGTTGCGCATTTTCATCCAGCTTAACTACCATTTTATTAAACTCGGTAACCAACTGACCTAATTCATCCTTAGTGTTCCATTCAATCAGTTCATTGTGTCGTGAAAGATTAATAAACTTAAATTTCTCTGCAATGAAAGACAGTTTGCCTGTGATTCGGTTAGATATAAACGGTGCAAGAAAACCGGCAATGATCAACGCAAACACTAAAATATTTACTAATGAAGAAAAGAAAAAGCCGATTTGTTCATTCAGGTTTTTTGTTGTGTTGAAATAAGGGATATTCAATAATGCTATCAACTCACTGCGGTCATTCCTTACAGGATGATAGCCGGAAAGAAAGGTAAGATTGCCTATTTTTTCTTTCTGAATAATCAGTGTTCTGTCTTTAGTTATCAAATTGTAATAAGCATCAGCATTTATCTTTTTGGAAATTATTCCCCGTTCAAAAATTGCAGGCTGAGAGCTGGTTATCAGATTTCCTTTACTGTCATAGAAGTTAATATCCATGTCATGAACATCAGCCATGCTTGAGATATTACTGTTCAGAATTTCACGAACACTCTTTGGTGTAAATCCGCAAATAGAATCATCGGTAACTGTATGCTGAACAAGGTAGTTGACAGACTCATCAACCATTTTCAGTTTTAATGCAAGATTGTTCTTAGTATATTTATTAAACTGAGAAATGAAAAATCTGCCTGTAATTATGCCGATGACAATTACAGAAAGGAAAATGATTATGACAAATGAAATTTGAATAATGTTACGGAACGAGGCACGCTGCAACCAGTTTTCTGATTTTCTTTTACTGATGATGTTTCTGATAAAAGCTCCTGAAAGAATACACACCAACAACAAAAACAGAACTATAAAAAGATAAGAGAAATAAGAAAGAAAAGAAGTGATGAAGTTCAGCGTAGTTGTTACAACAATTAACTTTCCTCCTGGTTGTTTCAGCAATAAATGACTGAAGGAGGATTCTTTTATTATAGAAGGTTCATTAACGATTAACTGGCTGTCGGGGAATTGATTGGTATAACTGTAAGGGTAATCTCCACCCTGATCAATTAATTTTTCATTGTTATATATAGCATAAGAATAATCATAGTCGGCTTGTGGAATTTTATTTTTCTCTTCTAATAGTAATTCAGGATAAACATTTACCTCCCTGTATATCTTTGAATTCAGAATAATAATTAATCTACCCGCAAATATGTCGTTGTAAAAGATAGGATAAACGCTGAGATATGAAAAGTTACCTGTTGGATTTGAAGAAAAATATAATTCACCCGGTTCAATTTGCTCTGCATTCTTCAGCAGGTTGTTTCCAAAGTAGCCATACTCTGATTTGTAATCCATTTTTAGAGGATTACCGGAAGCATTGTAGGCGATAAACTCAATTTCATAGCGATTGAATCCTGAACTGAAATATAATCGTTGAATCCTGTCCGAAAATTCTTTAGTAGAGAGATGCTGATTTACAAAATAACTCATTACATAGTTATCGCAACGAATGTCATAGCGCGTTTTGCCCAGTAGATATTCTGTAACATTATCCCGCTCATTAAACAGTTTCTTGGAAAATGTAATACGGTTGGTAATTTCCTTTTCGTGACCATAATACTGAATCATCCAAGCAGCCGCAGATGAAAACAATACAAGAAGTATAAACAACCGGACAAAACCGATTTCTAAAATAATTCGTACCCTGAATAACTGAATGATTAGAATTACAATATACAATCCTCCCACAACTGCGTAACCTTTATTACCTGTTCCGAAGAAAGGATAATAAAGCGTCCCGACAACCCCGGCACAAATCAGACAGAGCCACCAATAAATATTTTTCAAACTGAACCAGGAAGAATCGCGAAGTAATTTGAAAGTGATAATAAAGAATGAGAAAAGCAATGCGGCAATACAGAAAATAGCAATCAGGCTGATGTTATCAGGATTAAATGGGTTGTAAAACCGGAAAGAAATTTTTGAATCTCTGACTAATCCCTTAATAGCATAAGAGAAATAAATACCAATAAAGAATATAACACAGAAAATCAGGAATTGTAACAGCGCTTTAATCTGAAGATTTGAGGTTTTTATTTTCCGGAACAGTACATTGTTATAGAACCAAACAGAAATCCAAAGTAACATCACACACTGTAACAGCATTCCGCCAAGCGAAAAAGCCACATCCGGTGAGGCAAAAATATCAGCATCGAATATATTCCATGACCTTACTGATACAGGAAGAATATTTTTATCAGAGAGCAGGTAGTACAAACCAATAAGCAGAAGAACCGGTATTAATATTCTGATCCATTCGGATTTTCTTATTGGTAAGAGCTGTAACAGATTGTGAATTGAAAAAATCAGAAACAGAAATCCGAGAAAGAAAAAAAGGACTATCCAGTAATTAGTTTCATTTGCCTTTATCAATGAATTTACAGAAAGATAGAAGATAACTTGTTTGTCAGGCGAGTTTACACCTAAGGAGCCCGGCAATGGCTCCATAGATACATCAAGGTAATCCGGCAGGTTAAAGGATTTCGCAAAATCAGGACGGAGATAATCGTTCTCGGTGCTGTATTGATATTTTATTGGAATCATAACCACCAAATGGTCATGATGTTGTTGTGAGGAAGTATCTCCAATATTTTTTTTCCAGATTACATAGAAGCCATTTCTGAATTTAAAGAAATTATATCCTTTATGAAAATACTCAATCTGTTGTTGTGGAATTACAGAATTGTTATTCCAGTAAATAAGAGAGTCTTGTTTAAAGGCAAAAACTGAAAACGGATAGGAGAGTAGTTTTTCAGATTCTTGGTCAGTAAGAGTGAATGAAGAAATCTTATTCACTATTTCATCAGTGGCAATTTCGCTATGGATAATTTTGTCATATTCTGACAATTGCTTCTCAATCTTTTCTTTCCCTGCAGTGAGCGAATGTTTTTCAGGAAAAAGAATCTGCTCATTGTAAGCAAGCAGTAACAGCAACAACGCTGTAACAGGAAAGAAATATTTATTTTTTAAAATTTTTTTCATTCAGTATTTCAGGGTACAGAAACCTTTGTCTGGTTCCATAAAGCGTCCATTTCTTTGAGGGTCATGTCTTTCAACTGCTTGTTTTTTTCTTCTGCCAATTTTTCCATCAATTGAAAACGGTTTTTGAATTTCTTATTCGTTTTCTCTATCGCAGCTTCAGGGTCCACATCAATAAACCGTGAAAGGTTAATCAATGAAAAGAGTAAATCGCCAAATTCACTCTCTATGTCTTGCTGCACAATTTCATTCTTTGGTTTAAGCGCTACGATTTTAAACTCTTGCAATTCTTCTTCCACTTTATCCCATACCTGAGTTTTATTTTCCCATTCAAAGCCCACTTGCTTGACTTTCTCCTGCATACGGTATGCTTTTACCACAGCAGGAAGTGAGGAAGGAACACCGGCAAGCAGTGACCGGCTGGTATCCTGTTGTTTAATTTGTTCCCAATTCCTTTTTACCTGTTCATCTGTATTAGCAACTACATCTCCATAAATATGCGGATGGCGCTTTATCAGCTTTTCACACAAATCGTTTATCACTTGTGTAATATCAAATTCTTTTTTTTCAGAAGCAATTTTTGCATAGAATACAATGTGTAACAGCACATCACCCAACTCTTCTTTAAGCGCCGGCATG
The DNA here is from genome assembly GCA_964424455.1 of uncultured Bifidobacteriaceae bacterium. Lineage (GTDB taxonomy): Bacteria > Bacteroidota > Bacteroidia > Chitinophagales > UBA10324 > CAYRJA01. The sequence continues at coordinate 586 of CAYRJA010000081.1, read as the reverse complement.
TCTTTGTCAATAATTGCATCTACAAGTTCATAAGTTTCTTCAATGGTCAGAATACGGAGTGAGTCTATAGTTTGCTTTTTATCCCACGGACATTTATCTCTGAGGTCATCCATAATATTTAATAACCGTTCGAAAGCTGCCAGTCTTGAATCCATAAATTATTTTTTGTAAAAGTAAATGAATTAAAAAAGCGAGTGTATCGCAAAATCTCATTAGAACATTCTGTTAATAAGTTTATATACCACCTGCTTCACAGATGAAATCATATTAGATACTTGTAGCAGGAAAGAACAGAAAGTACATATAATTTCACTAACAAGTTTAGAACTCTTTGGATACACTTTAATCACTGCTTACTCATCGTGTTTAGTTTAATAAACAAGAGTGTAGTCAGAGAAAAAAAAGAAAGATCAATCTATGCCTCAAATTTCTTTTGAATCGTATTGCAGAATACTTTACGACTTACCAAAGAAATTAGTACTTTCTTCGGTTGTATTTATTCAACCAATTCTTTCTAACTACAAAAAAGAATTTAACCCAAAAAGTTCATTAGAACTATGAATCAACCACAATAAAGGGTTGTTTT
>CAYRJA010000080.1:11118-14797 GCA_964424455.1 uncultured Bifidobacteriaceae bacterium | reverse complement strand
GTTCTTATCTTTATCAGGATGTAACTACCGTTAGCAACTCCGGAACGGTAACCATAACCACCGGATTGTATGGCGGCGGCACTTATGAAGTATATGTGGTGCGTAAAGATTGTCCTTCACCTGGAGTATTTGGTCAGAAGAGCGCATTGGTTTACAAAACCATACTGCCTTCATCCACATGTGTACCGACACCTAATATTATAGAAGTGAAGAGTACTTGCCCAGGTCAGATAGAAGTAAGCATGAGTGGCAGCCCGACAGGCAATTATGTTGTATTTATCCAGCGACTGACACCAACCATTGCGAGCGGTTATAAGTACAATGTAACGGGAGGCACCTTCCAGGTACATGTCGGACAGCCGGGACAGACCTTTATGGTAGGTGTTGCCTCTAAGTGCAACTCCGGTAATAGTGACATAGTGGTGTATCCGGGTGGAATCACAATAAAACCATTATGCAATCCGATTAGCAATCTGCTATTGAGCAACCCGACCTGTAGCGGATTCACTGGCTCTTGGAACAGGGAAATATGCTCGGAAAACCAAGCCAGCACTTATCAGTTTTTTATGAAAAGGACCGGAACATTAATATGGAACTCCTATAATATAAATTCCCCAATATCTCCCATCAGTCCTTATGTGATAGTGAAGTGGTTAGGCAGGGGATATGAGATGTCGTGTTATGCTAAAGCGAACTATATATGCAATGGATATGTAATAGGCGGACCTTCCTCAACGATTCAAACCATCACTACTCTTTCAGCAGGATGCAGGGATGAGGAACAAGAGATGATAGAACCGGAAACACCATCAGCACAAATAATTGCAACGGACAACAGTGAAGCCATCAGTATTTATCCGAATCCGAACAGCGGGCAATTTCAGCTTGACATCAGTCGCCTGAGCAATGATGCAGTACAGGTAAGAATAGAGGTAATGAACATCTTAGGACAAACGATACTGACAAGAATCAGTGAAGCCAACGATGGTCATAGCAACGAAATTATCACACTTCCATCTACTACATCAGCAGGTAATTATTTTGTTCGTGTTACAATAGGCAGCAATATTTATACTGCGAAAGTAAATGTGAGCAGGTAAGAGACTAAGAAATTTAGATTTATTAACATCGGTCGGATAGAAAGTGCCGCCCGATGTTTTACTTATATATATGATATTCAACCCTCTGTTACAGTATGGCTTTGACGGAGTGAGTACCTACTGGAAAATGAAGAGATTTCCTCTTAACTATTAATTAGAAATATTTTACGTCTGAACAGGCGCTATTAACTGATTCAACTCTTCTCCAATCTTTTCCCAGTTATGTTTTTTCAAAACAAATTCTCTGCCTGCCTTTGACAGTTGTTCACTTTCATCTTTATTATCAAGTAAGCGGAGAATAGCTCCTGAAAACTCATCCGGGGTATTTGCTGTAATAATTTCCTTTCCTGTTTCAGCATGAATGGCACGGTTTACCATAGTGGAAACAATACAAGGCAACTGCATAGCCATTGCTTCCAGCACCTTATTCTGCATACCAATTCCCATTTGCATAGGCGCTACAAAAATTCTTGACTGGTTATAGCTGTCACGAATGTCATCAATCCATCCACTTACTTTTACTTTATTCGACTGTAACAGTCTTACTTCTTTATCAGGATTAGCACCGGCTATCAGCAAGTTAGTCTGAGGTCTTTTCATCCATATAAGCGGAAGAATCTTTTTAACTAAAAAAACTACTGCATTTATGTTAGGCGGATAAGCCATATTTCCTGTAAAGAGTAAATCGAATTTCTTTTCGATCTGAGACGGTTGGAAATATTCTGTATCCACTCCATTCGGCGCTACTTTTATAATTTCCTTTCCGTTAAATGAAAAACTATTCTTGTCTTCCTCAGAAATGATAGTGTGAATATTGTAAACGTGTAAGCATTTCTGCTCATACTTTCTCAGCCGTTCAAACTCAGCTCCGTAAACCCACCTCATAAATCCGTGAGTTTGTTGCTCTCTCTGGTACATCCCTTTTGAAAAGCAATCCATATAATCGAGCGCCTTCATACAGGAATAATGATTTGAATACGGTGCAGTGCGGATAAGTTGTGAGAAAATTAAATCAGGCTGGATCTGTTTCACAATCTTTTGCCACTTTTTGTCAGCATGCTTAGAATAGAAATATGCGACAGAATATGGCATCTTAGAAAAGATATTTTTTAGCAATGAAACTGCTATGGATATTTTACTTCTGTAATGAATGTGAATTGAAGAACAATAAGGTGACAGGGCTTTCTTATCTTCATCAGTTACTCTGCGATCTGTTACAGCAAAAAGGATAACCTCATGTTTTTTGCTGAGTTGTCTGATAAAATTAAATGCACGAAGTTTGTCACCCTTTTCAAGAGGATACGGAAATCGTGAAACGAAAAAGGCAATCTTCATCTGTTTGCGAGTGAATGTAAGAAAGAAAGCAGTTCTTTTGAAATCAGTTGAGGATTATACCTCTCTTCTATCAACTTTTTTGCTTCGCTGCCAATGCTTCTTGTGATAGATGGATTGTTCAAGCAATTTTCTATTGCACTAATAAATTCTTCTGCTGAGTCAGCAAGTAAAATATTTACTCCGTTGGTGTATTCAATGCCTTCTGTTCCAAGTGTAGTGGAAATAACCGTTTTACCGTAAGACATTGCTTCAATTATTTTAATTCTCATTCCGCTACCTGAAAAAAGCGGAACCACCAGAATCTGTTTACCTGAAATAAACTCACCTGTGTCAGCCACTTCACCTTCCACAGTTACTTGATGTTTCTTTAATAATTCAAACTCTACAGGAAAATTTCTACCTGCAAGGTGGAAAGACAGTTTAGGATATAACGAAGAAATTTTATTCCAGACATTATCAACAAACCATTTTACTCCCTGCTGATTAGGCATCCAATCCATAGAACCAATAAAAAAAACAGGAAGTGAATCTCCGGGCAAATACTCATTCTCAGTATTACTCACTTCTATACCTGTTACAGTAGTATGTAGTGGAACTTTACAACCTAATCGCTTATACTTTTCTTCATCTGCTGGGCTAATCGGAATAATTGCATCGTACCTATTCAGATTCTCTACCTCATATCTTTTCAATCGTGAAGTAAGTAGCGATAAGTACTTCCGTTTTACAAAACTTTTCTCTGTTACAGCAAGATGTTCCCATATTTCATATTCAAGATTATGGGAACGAAGAATAACTTTTGCTTTACTGTGTTTACGAATATCTTCCAAATACGGAGTGAGATAAAGCGATTCAAGCAATACAATATCAAATTTTCTCTCGTTCAGCAGCTTAATCAGAGAATTCCTGAAATCATCAGAGTCGAAACGCTCAATATTATAAGAGCGTTGTGAGAAAAGATTCAGAAAAGCTTTATACGGTTGTATGGATGTATCTACTTTAACAGAATGATAATCCGCTTGTTGTTTAACTGTAACAGGTAAATCCTGAATATTGAAATAATGCTTTAGTGTATTGATAGCCAGTACAGTAACATTACAACCCTGCATTGAAAAGCCCTTTGTCAGTGCGTTTACTGCGATAGATTCGCCGTCTTTAAGCGGAAATGGAACTTTTTTACAAAGTTGGAGTATTAGCAATTTGCTGTGGATTTCGTAGGAGCAACAAAAATAGGAATATGAATA
>CAYRJA010000080.1:0-11108 GCA_964424455.1 uncultured Bifidobacteriaceae bacterium | reverse complement strand
TTCCCACATTATGATTAAAGGCAAAAAGGTTGTAGTCGTTCTGCCCGCGTATAACGCAGCGGCAACCATTGAAAAAACTTACCGTGAAATTGATTTCTCCATTGTTGACGATGTAGTACTTGTTGACGATGCCAGCAAGGATAATACGGTACAGGTGGGTGAGAAATTAGGCATTCGACACATAATTCGCCATGAAAAAAACAAGGGCTATGGCGGTAACCAGAAGAGCTGTTACAATAAAGCGCTTGAACTGAATGCGGATATTGTTATCATGCTGCACCCTGATTATCAATATACTCCTCTTTTGATTCCTGCTATGGCAAGTATCATTGCCAATGATTTATACCCGGTTGTGTTGGGTTCGCGTATTCTTGGCAGAGGTGCACTAAGAGGTGGAATGCCCAAGTATAAATATATTTTCAACAGACTGCTTACACTGTCGCAGAACCTACTTATTAAACAGAAGCTTTCAGAATATCATACTGGATACCGCGCCTTTTCTAAAGAAGTGCTGACTGCCATTAACTACAATGTAAACTCTGATGATTTTGTTTTTGACAATCAAATGCTGTCACAGATTTTTTATGCAGGATTTCAGATAGCGGAAGTTACCTGTCCTACTAAATATTTTGAAGAAGCAAGTTCTATCAATTTCAGCCGGAGTGTTACTTACGGACTTGGGGTATTGACTGTCAGTTTCAAACATTTCTTACAGCGGATAGGATTAGCAAAGTTTAAGATTTACGAGAAGCCCGCTAAATAATTATTTCCTTTTGTAGAACACAAAACCGTTCTTCTCTCCTATTTTCTCCATCGTTAAATACTGCTTCAAATCATCGTCGGATGTGATTTTGGCAACTATATAAACCGGCTTATCCACTTCTCCATTTAGCAGCCAGTCCTTATTTGAATGATTCTTGTTTTCCGGCAATTGCTTTTTAGTATAAAACAGATAAGCATAACTCTTGAATCCATAAACTTCAACATAGCAATCTTCTTTCGATTTTGATTTATAGAAATCAATAGCTGCTGCCTGAGAATATTTCTCTATTCTCGGAACAATAAAATAAGAAGTCAACTGAATCATTAATATCGTCCCTATGAAAAGGATTATAAATCCTAATCTTGTTTTGTTTACTAACTGAAAAATAAAACTTACCACAACAAACAAGAAGAATACATTTCCTATTAACACTAACCAGTGCATCCATTCAACCTGTGCCTGCATGTTTGCCTGTGCAAACTTGTCGTGGACATACACAGTAAAGCGTGGCAATTCATTCCCTAATAATGGTAATGCTATCAATACTATTGAATAAAGCGCTCCGATAATAAATGAGATTGCAGCGCTTATTTTCTTACCAAGAAGATTTTCTTCCGGTTGATGAAGAACAAAAGCAGCAAGAAATGTAATTGGGAAATAACACAGAGATGAATAATGAACAATCTTAGTTTTTACAATACTGAAAATTGTCAGTACCACGACAAACAGTATAATCATCCATAAACGAAAATCATGCGTTTTACCTGATTCATTATCAATATTTTTTCTGACGGTAAACAAAACAACAGAAGCAGGAAAGCAACCCAAGAGTAACACTAACGGATGAAAATAAAACGGACCGCCATGACCGGCATCCTCTGTTGTAAGCAACCGGTATTGATACATTATGAATTCACCCACCTCGCTCCACCCTTTGCTGAGCGCCATTAATCCAAACCAACACGCAGGAATTGCTATCGAAACTGTAACAAGGACAAGATATTGCCTGAAATAAATTTTCCTTTTCCTGCTGAAAATAAAGAACAAGATAAAGCAGAGAAACAGTATCAGATACGCAACAGGTCCCTTAGTTAGTACGGCAAGTCCTGTAAATATTCCAGAGAGGAAAATCAATTTATAGTCATTTATTTCTTTTATGTTTTCGGTAATATTTGTTTTGTTATGAATAAACCTGAAAAGAAAATAAACTGATAAAAAAATAAATAAGTTGAATGTAGGGTCAATAATTCCTGACTTAAAATAAAACTGTGGGAGTACAGAACCTGAATAAGTAAGCGCCCACAACAGTCCCATGCGTTTGTCTGAGATTCCTTTTCCTATTGAATATAAAACAAGAAGTGTAACAACACCAACGATTGCGTTAGGGAATCTTGCTGCAAATTCATTCACACCAAAAATTTTCATTGACAGCGCCTGCATCCAGATAAACAACGGCGGTTTCTCCCAAAAAGGTAAGAAATTAATTTGCACATTCAGGTAATCATGTGTTACAATCATTTCTCGAGCAGCTTCTGCAAAATTGATTTCATCCCAGTCAAATAAGTTTACATGACCGAGAAACGGCACATACAGCAGTAGCCCTGCTAAGAATATTAGAAAATAATTTTTATCAACCGTTTTCATTTTTGTTTTCCTAAACGGTAGAGAGGTTCATCCATCAATGGCTTACCGGCAAACCATTTTTCAAAGAAGAAAATAATGAGGACACTTGTTAAAGTACCGATAATTGCTCCTGCATACACATCTTCCTTGAAATGGGCAAGCAAATAAATCCTGGATATGCCGGCTAATAATGAAAGAGTAAAAAACAACCACTGCCAGTTTTTATTCTTAACTATAAAACTCAGTACACAGAACATCGAAAATACAGACAATGAATGTCCCGAAGGAAAACTTGCCGAATGTAAAACCGGAGCACCTTCTATCAGATATAATGTCGCTTTCCCCTGAAAATAATTAACAGGTCTTTCTGCGCCATAAAACACAAATTGTTTTAGCAAGTTAGTAACTATGGTACTTGCAATTCCTGATGCAGCAGCCATTATAAAATATTTCCTTTTGGCAAACAGTAACAAGAAAATAAAAACGAAGTAGGTCCATCCGTCACCAATATATGTGGCATACAGAAAGAATACATCTGCAAATTTTGTGTGATGATTATTTATCCATAGTTCCAACTCTCCTTTAGGTACAGTAATTAGTAAAACTGCTCCTGCTGCTGCAAATAGTAGCAGTAAGGTTAAAAAATAATTAAGTCGCCTGTAAATTTTTAGAAACGAATCCATTCAGAAAGACGGTTATATAATTTTTGAACGGGTTTTAGCCAATTAGTCCATGTTTCAATTCTGAACAAAGATGAATCTCGTGTTGCTTTATGAACGAGGAAGATACCTATGGGTAAAAGAATTACAGATGACATCCACATACCCCAAAAAGCAGACACAACATTTTTTAATGCAAACTTTTCGCCTCCAACAGAAATCATGTAATAAAACACAAAGAATATTACGGACACCACAAACGGTAGCCCTAACCCACCCTTTCTGATAATTGCGCCCAACGGTGCGCCAATCAAGAAAAGCAGAAAGCAAGCAACTGACATAGATATTTTTCGGTGAAACTCTAATTCATGTCTGAGAATATCTTCCTTTTTCACTCTCTCCTGATTGGATGCGCCATCAATATATGATTTCACATTCCTAATCTGAAGAATAGTTCTTTCATACAAATCAGAAAGGTCTGCTCTGTTTAAAGACTGATAAGCAAGCAGCGTATCTCTGCTCTCCAGATTTGCGGGATGTTTTAATATAAAACTATCCAGATTGAACTTTGCAAATGTGAGGTATGTGTGACAGTAGTCTTTTAATTCAATAATATTTTTTTTCCTTTCTGTTTTCAGTGTATCTATCGCCTGATTCAACTGTGACAGATTAAGCATCCGGTAATCATCTTTAAACAAACTCTCCTCCGTTCTATTCAGTTTGAATTCAGACAGGTCAAATATTTTTTTCCATTTTACAAAACTCACTCTTGCAAAACCTTCATCGTCTTTATTTGAACTCGGTCCATCCGGCTTAGTTTCTTCATATTGTTTTCCATTATATAAAACAAGAATCAGATAGCGCTTGTCAGCGCTCATGCTCATTTTTCCACTGCGGGAATATAGTACATTGTTATTTCCATTACCTACCGTATGGTCATAAATAATTACATCGTTTATAGTTTGCCCATCAGCGCCTTTGCTTCCTATCCGAATACTGTACCCGGCTAATCCGTTGTAAAAAATTCCGGGTTTAATATTAAATGCCGGTCGTTGTTGACGAATGTCATAAAGCAGCGAACCAAATTTAAGGTTGGCAATTGGTACGATGTAGTTTGAAAATCCAAGCGCTGCTATGCTTATAAAAATGGAGCAAACAATTAATGACCTGGAAATTTTTATCAATGAAGCTCCCGATGATTTCAGAGCGGTCAGTTCAAAGTGTTCGCCGAGCGCACCCATCGTCATAATAGATGAAAGCAAAACAGCCAGCGGTAATGCCAGCGGCACAAAGCTGGCTGAAGCATAAAATAATAAATGAGCAACTGTGTACCACTCCAATCCTTTACCCACTAAATCATCAACATATTTCCAAAGGAATTGCATCACCAATACAAAAAGAGTGATAAAAAAAGTCAGCACAAACGGACCTGCAAAACTTCTAAGTAAAAGTGAGTCAACTCTTTTCAACCGGCTTTATCTGAAAGATGAATGGCAAATTTAATTTTTCAGAGTTATAATAACTCACAAAGATTATAGCCATCCATTTCTTTCTGAAAAAGGGACATATCTGTTGTTTAGGAAATATTTTTTATTCGTGATTAAACCTGTTACAATTCCGCCTGTCTATATCTCAAAATCATTTTTGTAAACTTTTAAAATCACAAAGCCATGAGAAACAAAATTAAGTTCACGATTGCAGTTATGATGATGCTAACAATAGTTATCACTTATTCCTGCAAAAAGCCAATAAACAATCCGGCGCCTAATACGCCCGGTAGTCAAAATGAATTTCAAACACAAACAGATGATGGCGATCAGATTTCCGGCGAAATAGACGCCATTGCTGACGATGGCAATACAGCACTACAAACCACCACCGGCATGAGTGGCGGCAGAGTGGAAGGCAACCCGCTATGTGATGCCTACATATCTTACGACACTACAGGCAGCAAAAAGACTTTAACTGTGGCTTATAACGGTAAAACCTGCGACGGCTTGCGTTACCGTGTGGGTACTGTTACTTATTCGCTTCCGGCAGGCGTTCAATGGAAAGATCAGGGAGCAGTTCTTACCATCAGCATAAATCTGAAAGTTAGCCGCTTGAAAGACAATAAATCTATCCTGTTGAACGGAACAGGGACTGTAACAAATGCAACAGGCGGATTAATCAGAGATCTGGCTACACTTGGCGCTGTAACACATGATATAAATACTGAAGTGATTAAAGTAACATTTGATAACAATATCCTTCGTACATGGCAAGTTGCCCGCCGTCGTTCCTTTACATACGACAATGGAATTGTCATTGCAATTTCCGGAATTCATACCGATGGAAGTAATACCAACATAACTGAATGGGGAGTGAACCGCAAAGGAGATGCTTTCTCTACTTCTATCACTCAACCGGTTGTTGTTCGGCAGGATTGTAACTTCCGTATCGTCAGCGGACAGTTGACACATGAAAGACTTTCACATTCAGCTACTGTTACATTTGGGTTGGATTCTACAGGGTCACCTACTTCATGCCCCGGGTTTGGACACTATTACCTGAAAATTGAATGGGTGGATATAAACGGAAATCCACAGTCATTAATACTTCCGTACTAACACATTCAGTTCGGTTTAGGTTAAGGGTTCTGGATGTAAAAAAGCCCTCCGAAATTCGGAGGGCTTTCTGTTGAAATATATTATCAGATGCTTAAACAGAATGAATAGTCTGCACACGAAATGTTAGTCTTTGAAATAATATGCAGTCGGTTTATTTTTCAATAAATCCTTTGATTCATCTCTGTCTTTAGCACGGATATTTATTCCAATGCTGATAGAAAAGAACATACTTGATTTTGAATAACCCGGTACAGAAGCAGAATCATTCAGAGCAAGACTGTTCTGTGGTTTTAAGAAATCAAAGAAATAATATTTTGCCTTGACAAAAACTCCATTTGCATCCTGCCATGTTAAAAATACAGATGTATTAAACGGAGCTACTTTGTCTGTGAACCACTCGTTGTATTTATACTTACTATTATTGAAGAAAATTTTTTCTTTATAATTTAAAAAATATTCTGCTTCACTACCAATGGAAAAAAATCTATCATTTTCTATATTACCGAGTTTTAATGCAAGTGGTACGCCTAAACCATAAGCACGCTGTTTTACACGAACACCTTTTGCAGGTTGTGTTACAATACCAACATTTCTTACGCCCAGTCCTGTGTAAAGACCAAGATATTTTCCTATGTAGAAATGAACCTGTTGTTGCTGATTAAAGAACCCTGAAAAACGCGGTTCTGAATTGATTTGTTTTCCGGCTGTATCAGTCATGTAGCCATAGGAGAAAATCAGTTCGTAAGCCCCGGTACGGTAAGGTTTGTGCGATTGTGAAAAGCACAAGAAAAACGGAAAGAGAAAAATAATGGTTAATGATACAGCTCTCATTGTTTTAAAAATTATAATGACTTAAACCTTATTATCAAATACTGATAAATTAACTCATGGTAATAATCCGATTTTTTGCCATTGCTTAACCGGAAGTTTCAACTCCCTAATATGTCCGGTATAAATATCAAGTATCCATCCATGAAGTTCGGGGAATTTATTGCGTCTGATGGCTTTTACCATTACAGATGTTTTGCAAATATTTTTCACCTGTTCAATGACATTAAGCTCTGACAGCCGGTTAATTTTTTTTTGTTCATCCTTTATTTTATCTAATTCTTTCTTGTGTTCTAAATAAATTTCACGAATTGGCATTACCCAGTTTCCGACTAATCCATCCGCTGTACCTTTATATGCAGCAGTTACACCACCGCAGCAATAATGTCCGCCTATAATAATATGTTTTACTTCTAAATTCTCCACTGCAAACTCCAATACAGACAGAATATTCATATCAGTAATAGAAACCTGATTGGCTATGTTGCGGTGAATAAATAATTCGCCCGGTTCCGACTCAGTAAAATTTGTTAAAGGCATCCGGCTATCGCAGCAACCGATAAACAAAAAAGGTGGCTTTTGACCTTTGGAAAGTTCGGTGAAATAATTTTTATCAAGTTTCAGTTTCTTTTGAACCCAATCACGGTTATTCTGAATCAGTCCCTTGTAGCTATTGTATTTCATGGGGGAAAGGTAACTCAAATTGAAATACCGCATTAATATGATTCTTCACACTATAAAATATGTGCCATCTCTTTTAGTATTTTCGCACTCTCAAAATGGAAGAAAAAATTCTAATTCTTGATTTCGGATCACAATACACTCAACTGATTGCCCGGCGTATCCGCGAGTTGAATATTTACTGTGAAATTCATCCGTTCAATCACTATACTGAAATTGATTCAACTGTTAAAGGCATAGTGCTTTCCGGTAGCCCTTGTTCGGTACATGATAAGGACTTTCCGAATGTAAACCTGAAAGAAATACTTGGTAAAAGACCTGTTCTCGGCATCTGTTACGGCGCACAATTGATTTCAAAAGAATTAGGAGGTGTTGTTTCTAAAAGTTCAAAACGCGAATACGGTCGCGCACATCTTCATCACTTAGTAGAAGACGATGTACTGCTGAAAAATGTGGAACATGAAAGCCAGGCGTGGATGTCACATGCTGACACGATTACAAAAATTCCAAATCACTTTCAACTGATTGCAAAAACTGAATCAATAGAAGTTGCGGCATTTCGTAATAAAAATGATGAATTTGCACATCCTGTTTATGGTATTCAGTTCCATCCTGAAGTAACGCATACTGTAGAAGGGAAAAAAATTCTTGAAAACTTTTGTGTAAACATCTGCGGGTGCCATCAAACCTGGACTCCGGCTTCGTTCGTTCACTCAACTATTGAATCTGTCAAGGAAAATGTAAAAGATGAAAAGATAATCCTTGCGCTTTCCGGAGGCGTTGATAGTACCGTTGCAGCCGTTTTAATTCACCATGCCATCGGAAAAAATCTGTTCTGTATTTTTGTTGATAATGGATTACTCCGCAAAAATGAATATGAAAATGTACTTCATGCTTATCAGGATATGGGCTTAAATATCAAGGGAATAAAAGCAAAAGATAAATTTTTAAATGACCTTGCAGGAGTATCTGATCCGGAAAAGAAAAGAAAAATAATAGGGCGGCTTTTCATTGAAGTGTTTAATGAAGAAGCGCATAAATTAGAGGGTATAAAGTGGTTGGCACAAGGAACTATTTATCCTGATGTGATTGAATCTGTTTCTGTTAATGGACCTTCTGTTACAATTAAATCTCACCACAATGTGGGAGGGCTGCCCGAGAAAATGCATCTGAAAATTCTGGAACCACTTCGGCTTTTATTTAAAGATGAAGTGCGCAGAGTGGGCAAAGAGTTGAATATCCCTCAAAGTATTCTTAATCGTCATCCATTTCCAGGTCCGGGGCTTGCAATAAGAATAGTCAGTGATATTACAGCAGAGAAAGTCAGAATGTTGCAGGAAGCCGATGATATTTTTATAAGTGCATTAAAAAGAGAAAATTTATACGACAAAGTCTGGCAGGCGGGAGTAATTCTTCTTCCGGTACAATCTGTCGGCGTAATGGGTGATGAGCGCACTTATGAAAATGTGGTGGCGCTGCGTGCAGTAGAATCACTCGACGGAATGACAGCAGACTGGAGCCATCTTCCTTATTCTTTTCTTTCAAAGGTTTCTAATGAAATTATAAACGGCGTAAAAGGAATTAACCGTGTGGTTTACGATATCAGTTCTAAGCCTCCGGCAACTATTGAGTGGGAATAAATATTGTACTGAATTAACAATTTAAGATTTGAAATTATATTTGGGTTTAATGAAGTGGCTATTCATCTTTACTTTATTTATCGCTTGTGCATCACTACAACCGGTTGCGGAAGGGAATGAGAAAAGTGTTACTATAACAGAAAAAACAGATACAATACAAATAAGCACAGCATCTTCTGCCGTGGTTAAAGTGTTAAAAACTAAGTCAACTTCAACTGCTAAAAACATAGCATTATTACTCCCTTTTTACACAGAAAATTTTCTAAGTGACACCACCTACACAGTTACTAATTCAATTCCCAAAGAGTCGGGATTAGCCGTTCATTACTATGAAGGTGTGATGCTTGCTTTAGATTCTCTCGATAAACTTGGGATTATGATTAATCTTCATGTTTATGATAGTGGAACAGATTCTTTTCAAGTTAATAAGATTCTATCAAAGCCCGAAATGAAAACTATGGACATTATTATAGGACCACTGAACAACAGCAGCTTAACCGTAACAGCCCGGTATTGCAATGAAAATAAAAAATATCTCTTCTCCCCTCTTTCATCTTCCTCGCCTGTTACAAATGACCCCTATTTCATTCTGATGAATGCTACTCTCAAGACACACTGCGAAAGTTTAATGAGATTCATAGATAAAAGTGCTAAACCCAAAAACGCTATTCTGGTTTACCATCATAATAGTCCTGAGGAAGTATATGCCGGTTACTTTAAGAATTACTATACCTCTTCTGGGAATTCTATTCACTGGACTGAGCTAACAGATAAGATTGACAGTAGTTTTTATAATAAAGTCGGGAGCTTTCTTTCAAATACCGGAAATAACATCCTTGTGATACCGTCATTTGATGAAGTGTTTGTAAATAATATAGTAAGACAACTCTATTCATTCAAAGATATTTACAATATTACAGTACTCGGAATGCCTACATGGTCATCTATGGAATCGCTTTCTGTTGATTATCTGCAAGGACTTAATACGCATATTACCGCTTCTTTCTGGCTCAGTTACAACTCACCTGATTTGAATTATTTCCGTACAGAATATTTCACAAAATATAAATCCAAGCCCTCGGAATTTACATATCAAGGTTATGACTTGATGTATTATATCGGGTCGCTTTTATCCAAAGACGAAAATAATTTTGCAGATGAGTTAAAGAATACTAAAGTTACATTACCGGGTGTCCGATATGATATTCAACCGGTTTTGTCGGAAACAGATGATACAGACAGTATTCAGTTTTTTGAGAACAAATATGTTCATATTCTGAAATATGAAAATAATGCTTTGCAGAAAATAAAATAGTGTTACGGTATTCATCAGTTATTCCATATAGGATTCAGTAGTTGTAAAATTTAGTCTGATAACATTTTTTTATTTTGTTGCAGAAAGCTGACTCCCTTAGATAAAAGCTATTCCTTATTTTCCTTATCCTGATAGTGATAAACAATTTTTATAGAGGAATTATTTTCTTCTTCAGCAGACCTCTCTTGTTCATCAAAATAATTTTCATTTTCCATCCATTTGGGAATGGTATCATTGGGTGGTCCATAAGGTTTGTAATAAACAGCGCAAAATATTCCGGCAAGCAATCCGAAAAGGTGTGCTTCCCATGATATTCCATTTTCAAGAGGATAAATTCCCCAAATCATTCCTCCGTACATTACCACAACTGTTAAAGCCAGTGCAAGAAGATTTCTGTTTTTACGAATAACTCCACTAGTAAAAACAAAACCAGCCATCCCATAAACCAATCCGCTCGCACCAATATGATACACAGGTCTGCCTAACAGCCAAACGCCAATTCCATCAAGAATCCATACCCATAAAAACACTTTGAATGACAGATTCCGGTAAAAATAAATCATTGCTGTCCCTAAAGTTATGAGTGGAATAGCATTACTGACTAAGTGCCCGAATCCGTCATGAATAATCGGCGCTGTTACAATACCTATTAATCCACTAATATCTCTTGGATTTACCCCCAACTTGTAATATAACCGACCTGTCCCCCACTGTAACACCTGAATAGCAAAAAGAACTGTTACAAATAACAGCGGTACAAAGAAACTTATATAAACTCTTTTACGCTCTGCTGATTTTGTATTTGTTACTATCTCCATGTAGTCAGTTCTGCTTTGTAAAATTGTAGTTCATTCCTTCAGAATAGAAATACAATTCTCCAATTTGTATTACCAATCTATTGAGTACTTATAACTGTAAATTCCGTTCTGCGGTTCAATGTCTTGCCTTCTGAGCTGCTATTGTCTGCAACGGGTCGAGTTTCGCCATAGC
>CAYRJA010000079.1:0-14820 GCA_964424455.1 uncultured Bifidobacteriaceae bacterium | reverse complement strand
AAATAAATACCTGAAATGATTCGCTGTGCGGCTGCACCGGATTGAATGACCATAGTATATCCGCCTGCACCACTTTCCGTCCATTGATTCAGCGCCACAGCGCCGGTTTCATCCGTAATATCCGAAATAATATTAACGGTTACATTTCCTGTAACAGTGGAAGTATTTACAGCATTAAAAAAGCCATCACTTTTAGTGAGTGAGGTATAGTCGCCGCCTGATCCGACTGACACAGTTCCAGATATGGTTTGGGAAAATGAATGCAGCGAGCAGAGTGTAAGAAACGATAATAAAATTATGTTGAATAATTTCATTGTTGGTCTTGAAAAGTTTATCATATTGTATGATTTTTTGAGCGATAAATATACTGAATAATTTATTTGCGATATCTGAAAAATTTCAGGTTTCACTTTTTCACCACACTATGAAAACATTTCTACATTTACCCGAAATAATCTGCCAAATGAAATATATCCAAACAATATTTTTATTTCTCTTCTTCCTGTTAACAACTGTAACAGTTTTTGCACAGAATACAGACTCTTTAATATTAGCCAAGTTTTTTTCAACTGCTTTAAAAGATAATAAAGCTTATGCTGATTTATACTCACTGACTACACAGTGCGGGCATCGTTTGAGCGGTTCAGAAGGAGCGCAGAAAGGTGTAGAGTTGACGAAAAAGATAATGGAAGAATTAGGAGTTGATACAGTATGGCTTCAGGAGTGTATGGTTCCGCACTGGGTACGCGGCGAAAAAGAACAGGCAAGTATCAATTCTCCGGAACTAAGTTTAAATCAAAATGTCTCTGTCTGTGCATTAGGCGGCTCTATTGCAACGCCTAAGGGCGGTATTGCTGCTCAGGTAATAGAGGTGAAGGGTTTAGGAAAACTGAAAGACATGAATCCATCTGACATAAAGGGCAAAATTGTTTTTTACAACGAACCATTTGATCAGTCATTCGTTAATACATTTCATGCTTATTCAAAATCAGTTGCTCAGCGATGGGGTGGAGCAATGGAGGCAGCAAAGTATGGCGCTGTAGGAGTAGTGGTTCGCTCTATGGCACAGCATATAGATGATTTTCCTCACGCGGGATCTATGGGCTATAGCGATACTATTCAGAAGATTCCTGCGGTTGCCATAAGCACAAAAGGTGCAGAGCTTCTGAGTGAATCGCTGAAGAAAGATAAAGATCTGGTATTCTTTTTTAAAACATCTTGTCAGACTTTGCCGGATGTAAAATCATATAATGTAATCGGTGAACTGAAAGGAACACTTTATCCGAATCAGATTATAGTAGTAGGCGGTCATCTGGATTCATGGGATTTATCGGTGGGTGCACAGGATGATGGAGCAGGATGTGTTCAGGCAATTGAAGTGTTAAGATTATTTAAAACACTGGGAATCCGTCCTCAAAGAACTATTCGCGCTGTGATGTTTATGAATGAAGAAAATGGAGGAAGGGGAGGAGCAAAATATGCGGAGTGGGCAAAGACTAATGGTGAAAAACATATTGCTGCTATTGAATCAGATGCAGGCGGATTTACGCCGAGAGGATTTTCATTGGATGTAAACTCAGCATTGAAATCATATATACTAACGAGCTGGAAACCGCTGCTTGATCAGTTTGAAATCGGCGATTTGGATAACAATGGTTCAGGTGCAGATATTGGTCACTTGAAAGGGAACTGCTCATTATTAGCAGGGCTTTATGTAGATTCACAACGGTACTTTGATATTCATCATTCAGGCAAAGATGTATTAGACATCTGCAACGACCGTGAACTGGAAATGGGTGCAGCCGCAATGGCTTCACTGGTTTATCTTATTGATAAATATGGATTAGGTGAGAAGCAGATAAGGGGAATAAAAGAATAATCTAAAATAAAAACCCCTCCTGAAAACAGGAGGGGTAAAAAGATTCTATGGCTACATAGTCTCCTTTTTATGACTGGCTCTTCTTGTGGTCACTTAAAAACTTTTCAAGACCAATATCTGTAAGCGGGTGTTTCAGCAATCCGAGTATTGCATCAAGCGGACAGGTAACCACATGCGCGCCCACTTCGGCGCATTTAACGATGTGCAGCGAACTGCGAATAGATGCAGCGAGTACTTGTGTTTCGAATTGATGAACAGCGTATATCTGAGCAATCTGTGAAACCAATTGCAATCCATCCCAATTGGTATCATCTATTCTTCCCATGAAGGGTGAAACATAAGTTGCTCTTGCTTTTGCTGCAAGTATTGCCTGACCTGCGGAAAAAACCAAAGTGCAGTTAGTTTTGATTCCTTGATCAGATAAATAATTAATTGCTTTCACTCCTTCTTTAATCATTGGCACCTTTACTACTATAGCCGGATGAATAGCCGCTAACTTTTTCCCTTCAGCAATTATTCCTTTATAATCAGTTGCAATTACTTCAGCGCTTACATCACTCTTTACAATTTCGCAGATTTTACTGTAATGCTCATAAATTTTATCCTCGCCTTTTATTCCTTCTTTTGCCATAAGCGAAGGATTGGTTGTAACACCATCAAGAATACCAAGATCTTTAGCTTCTTTTATTTGGTTAAGATTGGCTGTATCTAAAAAAAATTTCATTCTCTGTTAGTTTCTCATTCTGATTAAGCAAAAACTCTACTCGTTTCAGAACTATACTTTTTTAAAAGGGCAAGTTACTTATATCGCACCGCTACGACCGTTTACCCTTGCTTCCTTCCGAACCTGGGGGAGTTCAACAGGAGCTGGTCGTATAAGACTTGCCCGTCGCAAATGTAACAGATATATTAAGCCCGCCAATCAGGTGGGTAGAAAAATATTTCTTAACATTATTGAATTGATTATAGATAATTTAACTTGCTGTGTTTTAAGCATGATAATCAATATAATATACAAGTCGGTTAATATTTAAGAATTAGTTTATTCTTTAGATTGTAGAAATAAAAGGTCAATCCATTCAAGCATTAGGTGTAAAGAATAATTTGTTTTAGTTTTAAGCTGTCAAAACACCATAAGTGAAGGGATTTTTTCTTTGTCTTGCTATATTATTTTTTGGATTTTATTTAGTATTAGCTCAAAAGCAGGCGAATATTTGGTATTTCGGAAACAAGGCAGGATTAGATTTCAGCAGCGGCTCACCTGTAGCGCTGACCAATAGTAAAATGGAAACCTTCGAAGGATGTGCTACTATTTGCGACAAAAACACAGGACAGCTTTTATTTTATACAGAGGGAGACACTGTTTGGGACAGAACGCATACTATAATGCCAAATGGAAGAGGACTTGGCGGAAATTATTCTGCAACGCAGTCGGCTATCATTGTTCCAAGACCGGAAACAGCGGGGCAATATTATATTTTCACAGTGGATGCACGAGCAGGAAAATACACAGGAAGTTCCGGCTCGGGAGGTATGAGTTTGAATCTTATTGATATGAGTCTCAACAACGGGTTAGGTGATGTAGTGACAAAATCCAAACTAATAATTTCTCCTACCTGCGAAAAACTGACTGCCACTCCTCATTGTAACGGAACGGATTATTGGGTGCTGATTCATTGCTGGGGTACTGATTCCATCTATTCGTACTTACTTACTAAGACGGGACTTTCAGCCAATCCTGTTATCAGCCGGACAGGAATAAGTATGACTGGGAAGGTAACCGATCAGGCGATACAGTCAATCGGTTACATGAAAATTTCTCCCGATGGAAGAAAATTAGCGCTTGCATCCTATAGAAATCTGCATTATCTACAGGTCGCTGACTTTGATAATCAAACTGGAATATCTTCTAATTTCTTTAATGATTCTGCGTTCGGAAGTTCATTCTCAGTAGATGGCGGACCTTATGGAATTTCATTTTCTCCCGATAACTCAAAATTATATTTAAGTGTTCAGGGTACGAACAGCATCTATCAATATGATTTGAGTACAGGAACGCCTGCTGCTATAATTGCATCCAGGTTCTTAGTAAAAAAAGTCGCATCTTTTTATATCGTGGGTGGGCTTCAGTTAGCGCCTGATGGACAAATTTATATTGCGAAGAATAACAGCCCGAAGTTAGATGTGATTAAGAATCCGAATCTGGCGGGCGTTGCATGCAACTATCAAACGGATGGTGTACAGACAGGCAGTGTGACACAGCATTACTCCGAACTCGGATTACCCGATTTTGTTGAGAGTTTTGTAGTTCCTCATCATCAGGCAGTACTGACCTACAACTCATGCGAAGGATTAAAAGATACTATAATGGTTGATTCTGCGTTGGCGAATCCTGTTACAGTTGTGTGGGATTTTGGCGACCCTGCATCAGGCGCTGATAACACTTCCACGCTCCCTAATCCGAATCATGTCTTTTCATCTAAAGGAACTTATATCGTAAGTGTAACAGTAACTCACCCGTGCGGAAGTTTTACGGTGAAGAAAACTATTTCCACAATAGGAAATTTCAAAGTGAATGCTGGCGCTGACCAATTGATATGTGCAGGTGAACCGCTTCAGTTAACCGCAACCGGTGGTTTGAATTACAAATGGTTTCCTGCAGCAGGATTAAGTTGCACGGATTGCAGCACCCCTTCTGTAACAGGAACAGTTACTACCACCTACACCGTTCAAATCAGCAACGGACCTGATTGTTTTGATGAAGATGAAGTAGTAGTTACTGTGTTGGATAAAGTTATTGTTTCAGTTATTCCAACTGATACATCAATTTGTGAAGGGCAAACCGTTCAGCTTGCTGCTTCAGGCGGAACTGACTATACATGGAGTCCTGTAGATTATTTAACAAACTCTACTCTTGCAACTCCCATAACAACACCACTGAAATCTGTAACCTATAAAGTCGTAGTAGGCTTGGGAAACTGTCCTAAAGACAGCACTTTTGTAAGAATAGATATACACCCTCGTCCAACGGTTGATGCAGGGCAGAATATTAAACTCTATGCAGGTAATAGCGCACAGATTAATGCAACTGCTTCTCCGGTAAAAACTATTCAATGGACACCGGCAGAAGGATTGGATAATCCTGATATTCTTCAGCCGACAGCTACACCGTCTCAGACCACACAATACATAGCGTTTGTTACAGATGAGTACGGTTGTACGGACAGTGATTCAGTTCTGATAAGTGTTGAACAGGGACAGGTTTATTTTCCGTCCGCTTTTTCTCCCAATGGAGATGGTGTAAATGACACATTCAACTTTTATTCGGAAGGCGTAAAATCAGTGAATCTTAAAATCTTTAACCGTTGGGGAGAAATGATATTCCAGTCAGATTCTCCGATGAAACTATGGGATGGGAAATTCAAGAATCAATATCAAAGTGTGGGCGCTTATGTATATCTCGCAGTAGTTACACAATACGACGATAAAGAAGTAATATATAAAGGAACTGTAACACTGCTTAGGTAATCGGTACTATTCCTGCTTCTTGTATTTATAAAGCGTATGTACTAAATCGGGAGTCTGAAAGTCCAGCGTTAATTCTGTTTGGGTTAAGCGTTTTACTTTGTACATAGTCGTCTTTTTTGTTACAGTATCAGTCATAAAAATCTGCTTGGTTGATTCTGTAATCTTATATGTCCCGGATATTTTATCTCCGTTAAAAATCTGATTGAAGTTTCCGTCAGAGTTGAACTCAATCCGGTCATTGCTTTGCAAAGAGTCGAGTGTTACAACGCCGAATTCTTCCGTACCTTCATACATCCATTTTCCGGTAATGCGGTCTTTGATTGATGAAGCGTTTTGAGCATAAGAATCAGGAACATTCAGAACTGTTACAGTCAGAAATATAAATAGTATTTTTTTCATAGCATTGTATTTAGAGTTTACTGATTCAATCTCAGGAACAGTAGTACATTTTATTTTCTCTTTCTGAACAAGCGTAAAATTACAGGAACTGTAATTACTATCACCATGCCAAGTATGATGTATTCGAGATTTTCCTGAACGAATGAGAATGTGCCTAAGAAATATCCTGCAACTGTAATCGGAATAATCCATAAAGCAGCGCCAAGCGTACTGTAAAAAATAAATTTACTGTAGGATATCTGTAACACACCGGCAACAATCGGAACAAATGTTCTCACCACCGGAAGAAAGCGGCCTAATACTAATGCCAGCCCGCCATAGCGATTATAAAAATCGTGAGCCATTGTTACATACTCCTTTCGGAAAAACCATGATTCTTTTCGTTCGGTTAAAAATGGTCCGGTTCGCTTTCCAAACCAATAACCCACCATATTTCCCAGCGAGGCAGAAGCGCTCATGGCAAGAATAACAGTGAGCAAAGTGTAAGGTAATGCTCCGGTTGCACAGAGTACTCCGGCAGTGAACACTAATGAATCTCCCGGAAAAAAGAAACAGAAAAAAATACCCGATTCTGCAAAAATGGTGATACACAATATGGTGATACCCCCATATCGAATGATATTCTCCGGATTAAATACTGCTCCCGGATTATCTATTACCATTTTTATGAATTGATTTATCTCCTCCATGTTTAGCGGTAAAAATAATAATTAACCTTTCCTGACCTTCTTTTAAGACAATTATTTCTATTTAAGTCAGTAATAATTGGATAACTGTTTCAGCATGAAAATTATTTTTGATTCAATTAAATTTCTGTAACATGACTTCATCAGCCAGAACAGCATTTATCCCGATGATTATTTTGGGCGCATTATTTTTCATCTTCGGTTTTGTTACATGGCTGAATGGAACATTGATTCAATACCTGAAAATTGCCTGTGAGTTAACCACTTCAACCGAAACTTTCTTTGTAACATTCGCTTTCTATATTTCTTATTTCATAATGGCGCTGCCTTCATCGTGGGTGCTGAAGAAGACAGGATTTAAAAACGGAATGATGCTGGGATTGCTGGTTATGGCTGCCGGTGCATTGCTTTTTGTTCCTGCGGCAAACACAAGAACTTACGGTTTGTTTTTAACAGGATTGTTTGTGATTGGAACCGGACTTTCCATTCTTCAAACAGCATCTAATCCATACATTACTATTGTGGGTCCGATTGAAAGTGCAGCCAGACGAATCAGCATAATGGGCATCTGTAATAAAGTAGCGGGAGTTTTAGCGCCGGTTATTTTAAGTGTGATCATTCTTTCTGATGCGGATGAACTGACAAAGGAATTACAAACGATGAGTGTTACAGCAAAAGAAATTAAACTGTCTGAACTGGCTTCGCGCGTAGTCGTTCCTTATATGTTGATGGCTTTTGTTTTAATCTTGCTTGCTGTATTTGTTAAGCTATCTCCGCTTCCTGAAATAGAATCGGAAAGAGAGGAAGATGTTGCAAAGGATTCAATAGCAGAGAAAAAAAATATTCTTCAATATCCGAATCTTGTGCTCGGCGTAATTGCATTATTCCTGTATGTGGGTGTGGAAGTTATTGCGGGTGACACAATCGGGCTTTATGGGCAATCGCAAAACATACCGCTTTCTGAAGCAAAATATTTTACATCGTTTACTTTATCTGCAATGGTTATCGGATACATTATTGGTATTGTTACAATTCCCAAAATCATATCGCAGTCGAAAGCGCTGGCAATTTCTGCCTGTGTAAGCATTCTGTTCAGCTTTATGATTCTGTTTACGGAAGGATATGTATCAGTTCTGTTTGTTGCATTGCTTGGATTGGGAAATGCATTAGTATGGCCTGCTATCTGGCCCCTCGCCATTCACGGGTTGGGAAAATTTACAAAGACTGGCTCGGCATTATTGGTTATGGCAATTGCAGGAGGCGCTTTACTTCCCTTGCTCTATGGAAAACTTGCAGACAATCACTCTATCGGACATCAGCAGGCATACTGGATGTTGATTCCCTGTTACATTTTCATATTGTACTACAGTGTAAAAGGACATAAAGTGAAGTGGTGAATAAAATTTACTTTTGAGTTTTCATTTATAAATTTTCATGAGAAAGATTTTTACGACTCTATTATTTCTATTTCCCGGTATTCTTTTAGCACAATCCGTTTTTCTTCCTTTAGACAATGAGCGATACTATCAGTTCATAGACCGGATGGAAATAAAATCAGGACACATACTTACGGATATACATACTTCTACAAAGCCATACCTCCGGAATAATATTGTGAAATCACTTCACAACTTTGACACAATTGATCCGCCTGTTAAATTTTCTTTGATTGACGGAAAAAATTTAGAGTACTCTGATGATGACAATACAGAATGGGTAAACAGTGACACGGTAATGAGTAAAGCGCCGGTGCTCAGGTATTTTTATCAGACCAAGTCAGACTTGTACAGCGTGAAGAATAAAGACTTCATGGTAAAACTGAATCCTGTTCTTGCTTTTGGAATTGCCAATGCCGACGGACATCAGGATACACTTAAAGACAGAATGTTTGTGAACACGCGTGGTGCGGAGTTGAGAGGGTGGATTGCACAGAAGGTTGGTTTTTACCTATTCATTGCTGAGAATCAGGCACGCTATCCGAATTATGTTCAGCGATATATTAAGAAGGTGGGTTCAGTGCCGGGAGAGGGCTATTACAAAGAATTTCATAAAACAGGTATAGACTATTTTTCTACAAGAGGATACTTTGATTTCAAAGCGGCAAAATTCATAACGGTATCATTTGGAAATGACAAAAATTTTTTAGGCAACGGATACCGCAGTTTACAGCTCTCTGATTTTTCTCAGGATTATCTTTTTCTGAAGTTAAACACTCAGGTCTGGAAAATTAATTACACCAATATTTTTGCAAGTCTTAACGCTGACTTTCAGAGAGGCGGCGATCAGTTGTTGCCTAAAAAATATGCAGCGTTTCACCACCTGAGTATTAATGCTACCCGCTTTTTAAATATAGGAGTATTTGAAGGAGTTGTGTTTAAGCGGGTGAATGACTTTGAATTCTATTACCTCAACCCTATCATTTTTTACCGTTCTGTTGAGCAGCGGTTAGGCAGCCCTGACAACTCGCTTATCGGAGGAGATTTTAAAGTTAATTTCCTCCGTCATGTTTCTGTTTATGGTCAGTTTACCATTGATGATATGAATATTACTTATTCACGCGGGCATAAAGGGTATTGGGGAAATAAATACGCCATTCAGATAGGAGCGAAGTATGTGGATGCTTTGAATATTGAGAATCTGGATATTCAGATAGAAAATAATTCTGTAACACCTTATACCTATACTCATAATGATGAAGCAGGCTATACCAATTACAATCAGGCGTTAGCTCATCCTTTAGGTGCAAATTTTAATGAATGGATTGGCATTGTTCGTTATCAGCCGATACCGAATCTGTGGCTTACCGGAAAATATTTTACGGCGAAGTATGGACAGGATTCTACAGGAACCAACTTCGGCGGGAACATTAATTTCTTTACAACTCCGACAAATGTTTATCAGGAATTTGATAACGAGATAGGGCAGGGTGTAAAAACGGATTACAAGATGTTACAGTTGTCTGTAACATACATGGTTCGTCACAACTTGTATATTGATGCCATGTATATCTATCGTAATGCAGATGCCTTCTCTAAGAAATACTCTGCTGACCTCGATTATCTTTCAATCGGTGTGCGACTGAATGTAGGATTAAAAAGATTTGAATTCTGAGTTATCTATCTCAGCAATGTTACATTTCCTTTCTTTTGTACCGATGAACCATCGTTCATAGTTGCTTCAAGATAGTAAACATACACGCCAACTTCCTGTGGCTCGCCGGTGTTGTTAAGCCGACCATTCCATCCGGTATGTACATCCGTACTCTCAAACACTATTTGTCCCCAACGGTTGTAAATCCAGATGTGCGAGGAAGCTATTTTGCTCCCCATTATTCTGAATACCTCGTTCTTTCCGTCTTCATTGGGAGAGAATGCAGAAGGGATATTAAGTGAAGGGCATGAGTCCACCATAATCCACAAACCTGTTGTATCAAAGCCCTGCGAATTGGTAGCAGTCAGAACGAAATGATACAATCCGACTGAGTCGAAACAGATATTGTGCGGATTTACTTTTGTGAATTCATCAGTGGCATAGGTAATATGATGAGATCCTTTCCAAGACCATGAATAAGAGTCTGCATTGATGGAAGTATTGGTGAAGTCAATACATTCAGTGTAACACAATTTTGTTTTCGATGCTGAAAATTTAGCAGTGGGTTTCGGACAATCATTCACTCTGATTTTTATACTCTCTGTATCGCTTCCGAACTGATTGGTTGCCGTAAGCACCACTTTGTAAGTACCGGGATTGGCAAAACAGATATGAGAAGGATTTTTTTCAGTGGAAGAAGAAGGATTTCCTCCCGGAAAACTCCAACTCCATGATGTAGGGTTTTCAGTACTCTTGTCAGTAAAATCAATACATTCATTCTGACAGATTTCTTTTTTCGATACTGTAAACTTTGCAACCGGTTTTATCTGACAACTGCTCACATTGACATAAGCTTTCTTCAGCAATGTATTCTGACTGTTACCATCTGTAACAAATAAGGTAACATCATAACTGCCCGGATTGGCATAACATATCTTTGGAGGATTCTGTCCTATGAAAGTTGAGGGTGTACCACCTTGAAAAGTCCATGCCCATTGAGTAATTTTTCCGGGAGGAGTGCTGAGATCTGTAAACTTAACACATCCGCCCTTGCAGATGTCTGTTGAATCAACTGTAAAATCTGCGGCAACCTGAGTACACTCTTTTACAGTGATATATGCCTTCTTTAATAGTGTGTTTTGACCCGAATCGTTTGATACATAAAGCTGAACATCATAAGTGCCTTTTTTATTGTAACACACCTTAGGAGGATTTTGCCCTACATAAGTATTGCTTGAAGTTCCTGAAACCACTCCCCCCGTAAATGTCCATGCCCACATTTTAGGGCTGCCTGTGCTGTGGTCAGTGAATTTTGCACAGCCATGATTGCAAAATACTAATGAGTCAGCAGAGAAATCCGCCATAGGTTTTTGCATGGACTGAGTGGTAATCTTAATATTATCAATCGCAGTTGAAGGATCATCCCCGGAAAAATCATCATTATTCTTCCAGCGAAAACCTATTTTCACATTAGCGTTATTGTTAGCAGAAGCCGGCAGAGAATAGGTTATTGATGTCCACTTTCCTTTATGGTCTCCTGAACAAGTATTTGTTGTTTTTGCAGGATCACCTAACTGCGACCATGTGCTGCCATCAAAGTATTCAACCGTCATGTTATCATTTGCGCTTCCGCCCTCCATGTATAGGAATGTTAGATTAAGACCTGATTTTCCTGACAGATTAATTTTAGGCGACTCTGCCCGTTTGTCTGTTACAACTTCCCCACTTCCTAACGATCCCAACCCTGCGTCAAACAATGCGCCGCAATCGCCGGAAGGACAAAATAATGAAGCGGAAGGAGAGCTTGGGTCGTTGCAAATATGAAGTGTATTATCGCCATTGCCGGTGCATCCGCTTCCGCAGGCACCCGCAGCATTTCCATTTTCAGCACAACTTACATACCATCGGTTGGGAGTGTTTCCTTCGCTACCTGAAACTGTAACAGACCATGCGCCGTTTGTGCCTGAATAAGTATTGGCAAGGCAAAGGGAAGCGCAAGGGGTTGCGTTAAAGTTCTCTTGCCACACAATCGTTTGAGAAAAGCCATTGTATGAAATGAATGATAATAACAGTAGAGTAAAAATACGTAAGGAAGAATTTGATAATTGCATTGGTTAAATTTTGTTTAGAAAATTTTTCTCTGCTGAAGAATGAATGTTCAGCGGAAAAATATCAGCGGCGAAAGATAATAAGAAACTGAATTTGAACAAACCGGATTATTTTACAATCAACTAACATTTACTCAGTCATCATCCGATCAAATAAAAGTCAGGTGAGAAAATGTGCAATAGAGTGCGGAAATAATTTATACCGTCATTCAATACAACGGTCGTTTTTTAACTGTACCACCGCGAATTTCGCTCACACTCTGTATTACTATAAACGCATTTGGATCGAGTTTATCTATAATGGTACGGAGTTTAGGAATTTCCAGACGGGTAACCACACAATACAATACATTGATATCCTCACCCTGTGTTTCTTTTTTGCCGTATCCGCCTTCTCCTTTCAGAATGGTAACACCCCTTCCCATGATTTCAATAATTGCCCTCCTGATTTCATCACTGCGGTCGGATACAATGGTAACAGAAGTGTATTCTTCCACTCCCTGTACGATAAAATCAACTGTTTTTGATGCGACGAGATAAGTAAGAATGGAGTACAGCGCTGCTTCATACCCAAGTTGAAAAGCCGCCGCTAAAAAAATAAATACATTAATAATAAAGATGACATCCCCAATACCCAGAATTGTTCGTTTGCTGATGGTTAAGGCAAGTACTTCGGTGCCGTCAATTACGCCGCCGCCGCGAATACACAGTCCGATGCCGGCGCCCAGAAAAAAACCGCCAAATACGGCAACCAATAATTTATCATTAGTAATTTCAGGAAAATGAATTAACCAGAGAGAAACAGAAAGTACAATAATTCCAATCAGTGTTTTTAGTGAAAACAGCTTTGAAATCTGCCTGTATCCTAAAAGGATAAATGGTACATTCAGCAGGACTATCCAGATATAAACAGGAATATCAGACAACTTAGACAGGAGAATAGAGATTCCCGTAACACCGCCATCAGTAAAGTTGTTGGGAAGAACAAATCCTTTGAGACCTAAACTTGCAGAAAGAACTCCTGCAACAATCAGCAAAGAGTCGCGGAGATATTTTAATTGCATAAAGCCAAAGAATATTTTATTCACCGATAAAGATAGTTAATGAAACTGTGATTTGAAATATATTCACCGGCAGCATTATCTTTCACCCGTGACTCCGGAAAGAGAAAATAAAATAAGAAGAGTGGTTGCAAAACGACAGCGTAATATTACTGTGATTTTTGAGAATGTGCATGATCCGCATAATATTTCAGCAGTATTACGAACTTGTGATTCAGTAGGAGTGAAGGAAATTTATGTGCTTTACACTCATGACAACAAGATGACTAAACTCGGAAAGAAGAGTTCTGCCAGTGCGTTGAAATGGCTTCAGGTTCATTACTACTACAATACAGAAAAGTGTTTTGCTGAAGTAAGAAAAAAATATGCAAAAATTTTTTCAACCAAGCTGACTGAAAATTCTTCTTCACTTTATGAATTGAATCTCACAGAGTCGGTAGCATTGGTTTTTGGCAATGAACATGAGGGAGTTTCTGAATTGGCATCTTCGTTATCCGATGGAAATTTTTTAATACCACAAGTGGGCATGATTCAGAGTCTGAACATTTCCGTTGCCTGTGCTGTAACACTTTATGAAGCATTTCGCCAAAGAACGGAAGCGGGAATGTATGATACACCCCAATTGGAAACGGAGGAAAGAACACAGTTACTTAATAAGTGGCTGAGTGAATCAAGGTGATTACCTTAATATTTCGTGTCCCATTTTATCACGCTTGGTTTCCAGGTATTTTTCGTTGTAAGGATTCACATGAACTGTTATCGGAATGTTTTCAATAATTTCCAGACCATATCCTTTCAGTCCCACTCGCTTTTTAGGGTTATTGGTTATCAGTCGGATTTTTGAAATGTTCAAATCACGGAGAATCTGAGCGCCCACACCGTAATCGCGTTCATCCATTTTAAAGCCCAACTCAAGATTGGCTTCCACAGTGTCTTTACCTTCTTCCTGAAGTTTGTATGCTTTCAGTTTGTTCAGCAGTCCTATTCCTCTGCCTTCCTGATTCATATATAATACAACACCTTTGCCTTCCTGCTCCACCATTTGCATGGCATCGTGCAACTGACCACCGCAATCGCAGCGCTGTGAACCAAAGGCATCGCCGGTTAAGCAGCAAGAGTGTACACGCACCATCACCGGTTCCCCCGTTTTCCATTCGCCTTTTATCAATGCCAGATGAATCTGCTGATTGTCTTTTTGTGAATAGGACTGAAGTTTAAAATGCCCCCATTTCGTTGGCATATCCACCATAATTTCACGATTAATCATTGAGTCATGCTTCAGACGGTAAGTGATTAAATCTTTTATGGAGATGATTTTCAATTGATGTGTTTTTGCCACTTCCATTAATTGAGGAAGGCGAGCCATGCTTCCGTCGTCATTCATTATTTCTACTAATACTCCGGCCGGCTCTAATCCGGCTAACCGTGCAAGGTCAACTGTTGCTTCGGTATGACCTGTTCTTCTGAGCACTCCGCCCTTCATTGCTTTCAAAGGAAAAATATGACCGGGTCTTCCCAGTTCTTCCGGTTTAATTTTTGGGTTAATTAATGCTTGCACCGTTTTTGCCCTGTCGGATGCACTGATGCCGGTAGTACATCCATAACCAATCAAATCAACTGAAACAGTAAAAGGTGTTTGATGCAGGGCTGTATTCTCACCCACCATCAAATCCAGTTTTAATTCTTCACAGCGTTCTTCTGTCAGTGGCGCACAAATCAGTCCACGACCATGCTTCGACATAAAATTGATGACCTCAGGCGTAACATTATGCGCCGCTGTAACAAAATCACCTTCATTTTCACGGTCTTCATCGTCCACTACAATCACTAACTTTCCGTTCTTTATATCTTCGATTGCCTCTGCAACTTTATTTAGTTTAATTGTTCTCATACTGCAAATTTATTGAAAAAGCAGATGTCAGAAGAAATGACTATTTACTCTTCCATTTTGCTTAATAATCGAAAAAAGTAAATTTATTTCTGCTTCGTCATCTTTTTAGTGTCAATAGTTTGTCCGTCGGCAACTAATGAATACAAATAAATGCCACTGCTCAGGTTAGAGGCATATA
>CAYRJA010000078.1:0-15079 GCA_964424455.1 uncultured Bifidobacteriaceae bacterium | reverse complement strand
TTGCATGTATTAAGCCTGCCGCTAGCGTTCATCCTGAGCCAGGATCAAACTCTCCTTTGTAAAAAGAGTTTATCCTCTGAAAATCAGGGATAACTGCATAAATGACATTTCCCATAAGATATGGCAAGTTGCAGAAAATTAATGTTAGCTTATTTCCTTTCCTTGGATTTGTGCTAATTGCTTCTTCCGATATTTCAATGAACTCTGTCTGATTTTATTCAGACCTGTGATCAAGTTGGATTCGAACCACATTTTCTTTTCAGAAAATCTCCTTGTGCGCTTAATCAGTGTTTTTGGGGCTTTTTGCGAAAGCGGGGGCACAAAAGTAATCTTCTTTTTTAAATCTGCAAGTGCTTGTCAATTTTTATTTCAGATTTATTATTCATTCTCTCATTTTTCATAGAGAAAAGAAGTGAGAAGGTTTTTTGTGCTTGTACACCAAAATAATTTAAAGAACTTCCAAAGCAAAATAATTTGATACAGAATTTTACTACTAAAATTGCTGATCGGTATCAACCACCCTGCAATAATGGGAGCGCAAAAGTATAATCTGCTTTAACATTACCAAATAATATTATAGCCAGAGTGGTTTTCTAAAGTCAATCGTTTGATAATGAGGATTAAATTTTTGACCTGACTATAATGATATTCTCTGCTGAACCCTACTCTTTATTTTATTACCAATATTTTGCTTTAGTTCAAATAAAATTTAATATCTCTTTTACTGGGTGTATGAATATTTGCAGCAACAATTATATTACTCCGTAGGAGCAAAGGCTTGGTAATAACTTGAACGAGAAGGTTATTGCGTCCCTTCGGGACGCTCCAGGAGTATCTATATTGGATTTTTACCAAGCTCTTATGCCTGTGGCATAAGTAATCCCTGCAATTATTCATACACCCCTTTTACTTATGTAAATTAAGATTGAAGTTTCTTACACAACTTTACTACTTTTATACTCAATTTACATTTTAAATTTAACTTCGATACTCAATGAGTTCTTCCCACGGTTCCAGCGAACGCGAAATTGAATCCGCAGTACTTATTAAGGACATTCATGAAAGCACACATATTAACTTGTTTTTGGGCTTAACAAGAATTCCTTTACTGCTTGTATTTGAAGTGACATGCTATATTGTTTTTATCGGGCTTGTCATTTCTGCCTTCTATATTCCGCATAGAGTAGTGGTACATGCTATTGCCATTACCAATGAGTTCCATATTCTTCGTAAAGCAATGAGTCCTCTGCTCTATAATGTTGAGTTATTAAAGTTCCTGCTTTTTATGTCTTCTTTTATTCCTCTGCTATGCGGCTACCTGTTCCATGGGCTAAGGAAAAGACTAAAGCTGATGAGTTGGATTAATCAGGAAACTGAAGAATTCATGGAAAAATATGAATTAAAGTAACACTGCGAATTTCTCCTGTTTATTTATTCTGAAAAAAGAGCAGTCCTTCTCTTGCCTTATTAATGATAGATTTTATTATTCAGCAGTTTTTAAATGTTGCATATTCTTTTATTGATTAATTTAAGAGAAAAAATAGCTTGTTAATCAGGAATAGACGATTATCTTTGCCGTCCCTTTTTAAAAAAGTTAATTTTTTACAACGAAAATGATACAGACGGAAACACGACTGAATGTGGCTGACAACAGCGGAGCCAGAGAGGTGCTGGTGATTCGTATTCTCGGACACTCGCATCAACGCTATGCTACAATAGGTGATACAGTGGTTGTAACAGTAAAAGATGCACTGCCTGCAGGAGGTGTAAAAAAAGGAGCAGTTTCTAATGCAGTGATTGTGCGTGTGAAAAACCGTGTGAGAAGAAAAGATGGTTCCTACATACGCTTTGATGACAATGCAGTAGTATTGTTGAATGAAGCTAATGAACCCAAAGGCACTCGTATTTTTGGCCCTGTAGCACGCGAACTTCGCGAAAAGCAGTTTATGAAAATAATTTCATTGGCACCCGAAGTGCTTTAATTTTTTATAAAGAAATGAAAAAGAATACTGTAACAGCTAAACAGCACAAGCCGAAACTCCATATTCGAAAAGGAGATATGGTTCTTGTACTTTCAGGTGATGATAAGGGCAAGAAAGCCCGTGTAATTGAAGTACTTATTCCAGAGATGAGAGCATTGGTGGAAGGTGTAAACATCATTCACCGTCACAGCAAGCCCGATGCAAAAAATACACAGGGAGGAATAGTTAAAAAGGAAGCACCGGTTCATATTTCAAAGCTTTCATTGATTGACCCAAAAACAGGGACAGCTACCCGCATTGGACGAAATAAAGAAAACGGAAAGTCTGTTCGCATTTCTAAAAAATCAAACCAGGTGATTAAGTAATGGCATACACTCCCCGACTTAGAAAAAAATATACAGAAGAAGTAGTGCCTGCTTTAATGAAGCAGTTTAGCTACAAGAGTATAATGCAGGTTCCGCGCCTGGACAAGATTTGCATCAATCAGGGATTAGGCGATGCTACATCTGACAAAAAAATTGTAGATATAGGCGCACAGGAATTAACTGCGATTACCGGACAAAAACCTGTAGTTACCCGATCTAAAAAAGATATTTCAAACTTTAAACTCAGGGCTAATATTCCGATTGGCGTGAAAGTAACGCTGCGTGGTGTAAAGATGTATGAATTTCTTGACCGTTTACTGTCAGTAGCTCTTCCTCGTGTACGTGATTTTAAAGGAGTAAATGATAAAAGTTTCGATGGAAGAGGAAACTACACTCTTGGTATCACTGAACAAATCATTTTCCCTGAAATTGATATTGACAAAGTAACTAAGATTAACGGAATGGATATCACCTTTGTAACATCAACCAACAACGATAAGGAGGCATTTGCATTGTTGAAAGAAATGGGTGTTCCTTTTAAAAAGAATTAAGAACAATAAATAAGCATTAATAAATGGCTAAAGAATCCATCAAAGCAAGAGAAAGAAAGCGCGAACGCATGGTAGCGCATTACGCTGAAAAAAGAAAAGCACTGAAAGAAGCAGGCGACTACGCTTCTTTAGACAAGTTACCTAAGAATGCTTCACCAATTCGCAAACATAACCGTTGTCAGTTAACCGGTCGTCCGAAAGGATATATCCGCTTGTTCGGTGTTTCTAGAAACAAGTTCCGGGAGTTAGCACTGAATGGTAAAATTCCGGGAATAAGAAAAGCAAGCTGGTAATATTTTGTAACAGGTTATTATGAAGCGCTCTGATAATATCGGGCGCTTTTTTTATTTGTACCGTTCATAAACGACGATATAGTTACATTTACCAATTCATAAAGTGTAATAACCGGAAAAATTAAATGAATCATAAGAGAATCATTCTTTATGGCGGATTGGTTTATCTCTCTTTTTATTTTTGGTTATCTGTTCATTTCTTTATTCAGCGCAGCTCCTTTGTTGATGGACCCTGGATGCTGGTGAATCTGATTAACCATAAAACATTTTATATCCCTTTACACAGATTTTCACTTGCTGTAACAGAGTGGCTGCCACTAATCGGAATTAAATTGGGAATGTCGTTTCAATCAATTGCTGTTTTGTATTCAATAAGTTATCCGGTATTATTCTTAATATTATTTATGCTTTGTATTTTCTGGTTAAGAGATTTTTGGGCTGCAATGGTGTTGATATTAGTTACCTGTATTGGCGTAAAATTTACTTTCTATGTTTTGCCGCTTGAAGGAATAATCGGTGTAGTCGTTGGTGTAGTTGCGTTAAGCTGGAGTCGAAAAAATATACAGAAACTCTCCTATATAGATTTTATCGTAGCATTCCTTTTTTCTTTCCTGATTGTATTTGCTCACCCACTAAATTCTGTTGCCGTATTGCTCTGCCTTGTTTTTTTGTTTTTAGACTCGAAGAAAAGCGGTGTCGGAAGAATTTTGATTTTGTCTTTATGGATAGTTGTAATTTTCTGTGTCAAAATCTTTTTTCTTCCTGCCAATCCTTATGAATCAGATATAGTTTCAGGGGTTTATGCCAATATCGGCAATTTCTTTTCTCTGCAAAGTCATACTATATTTTTTGAACGGCTGTTGTATGATTATTACTGGTTGCCAATAATTGTTGCCGGTGTAACAGTTTTATTGATGTCATCAAAAAAATATTTACAGGTAATGTGGTATATCATTTCTATTCTCTGCTTCGTCGCGTTAGTGAATCTCCGGAACTATGACAACAGTTTTCAGTTTTACATTGAACATTCTTTTCTATCGCTTCCGTTGATTATTCTATTTCCAATCGTCACCGTAACAGAGAATACAAAAATCCGCTCTAATACTGTTACAGTTATTCTTTCTGTACTGTTTATTATGGTAATGGAGAGGTGTGCTGCGATTTATTCAACTCATAACTATTTTGACAATCGAATTCAATGGCAAACTAGTCTGATAGAAGAAGTAATGCAATCTAAAAGCAGAAGAGTTGTAGTATGTACACAAAACATACAGGATAAAACTGAACTTGTGCCAGGGAAACTTCCCTATGAAACTCTTTTTCTTTCAAAAATATATCTCAACAAAGACATAACAATATCCACAGCATGGAACAGCAATGAAGTTAAGCGTGGAGACAGTCTGGTGATTTATGAGACAGAACTACGGATTGATAAACTTAATCCTGAATATTTTCAATTTCCAAAAAGAGCGGCAGAGTTTATTTGTAGATGAAAAATTAATCTTCAAGCAATCTCTCCAACTTATTTAACCTTGAGCCCTTCAATAAGAGATGTGCTCCGGAAATTTTTTGTACAATGAACCATTTCTTTAAATCATCAACTGATGGGAAATACTGAAATTGATTTTTTTTCTGCTCACATACTTTCCGGAATTCCTCCCCAACTAAAATAATTCTATCAAACTGTTTTTGTTCTACAAGTGATAAAATTGCTTTGTGTTCTTCCATACTGTGTGAGCCGAGTTCCAGCATTTCACCAAGAACTACAATTTTGTTTTTCACATTCCATTCCGCAAAATTTTCAACAGCTAACGCCATGCTTGAAGGATTTGCATTGTACGCATCGAGAAAGAAGATATTCCCGTTTCTATTTATGATTTGAGATCGGTTATTAGCCGGCTTGTAATCGCTGATGGATTTTGCAATCTGCTGAACCGGTACTTTAAAATAAAAGCCGAAGGCAGATGCTGCTAAAATATTTTCAAGGTTGTATTTCCCTGTTAAATGAGTTTGTACGAAAACTTTCTCTCCTGTTTCAAAAACAAGTTCTACAGAAATAGTTGGGAACTGTTGTGTTACAGTTCCTTTTACACATGACTTTTCGTGATTCCCGAATATAACTCTGTTTAGCAACAGTGAGTCATTCATTAAATCTGACTGAGCAGCAGAAACAAAAACCATTCGGTTATTTTTCTTCATAAACTCATACAACTCACCATTTCCCTTTCTAACGCCCTCAATATTTCCATATCCTTCCAAATGATCTTTGCCATTATTGGTAATGATTCCATAATCAGGGTTTGCTATTTCGCAGAGCATCTTTGTTTCACCAATATGATTGGCTCCTAATTCAATCACTACGATTTCTGTTTCTGCTGTAACAGATAATAATGTTAATGGAACTCCAATGTGGTTATTCAAATTCCCCTGAGTGTAGAATGTTTTGTATTTCGAGGAAAGGACTTTAGCTGTCAGTTCTTTGGTGGTTGTTTTGCCATTGCTTCCTGCTATGGCAATAAAAGGAATATTAAATTGATTTCTATGGTATGTCGAAAGCTGCTGAAGCGTCTGTAAAACATTTTTAACTAAAATAAAATTATCATCTAATGCAACCTCCTTCTCATCAACTACGGCATATTTTGCTCCTGCTTCTATTGCATTCTTAGCAAAAGAATTTCCATTGAAATTGGGGCCTTTAAGAGCGAAAAAAATACTTCCCTTTATAATCTTTCTTGTATCCGTACTAACTCCGGTTGATTCGATAAATAATTTATGTAGTGATTGAATTTCCATTTTGCTTTTACGCCTCAAAAGTAAAAACCCTACTCCGAAATTCAGAGCAGGGTTTTTATTCAGCAGTGAATTGCTTTATTTATATCCCTTTGGATTTGATTTCTTTTTCTGGTCTTTATTACCCGGGAAGTAATTACCCGCTTTTTTATCATTACCTGTCGGACTGCCTAAACGAGCCATTGCACAGCGGAATCCAAGCCATGCAAGCGACTGCTTTTCATCCAGATATCTTCTGTTACCGGGAGACATCCAATAAGCTCTATCGTTCCATGAACCTCCTTTGTAAACTCTTGCGTTATCATTAACCAGTGAAGTAGAACCATAATTATAAGTTACCCACGATAATGAGTCAGCATCACCATAATTCTCATTATCCGCCTTTTTATAATTCAAACGATTTACATTTTCTGAAAACTTAATATCCACTTTTACTACTCTACCTAAGCTGTCTTTGTCAACATGTGCAAAGTCCTGATCCAAGCTATCCTGCTGGAAATGATTTCCACGAAATGGATTAAAGTCCGAAGCGTCATAAGAAGTCATTGGACGGTAAACATCCATTACCCACTCACTCACATTGCCTGCCATATTGTATAGTCCATAATTATTGGGGATAAAGGCATAAACCGGAGCGGTAATATCTGCTTTATCATTCAGACCACCTGCAATACCCATGTTATCTCCTTTGTCTCTTTTATAGTTGGCAAGAAACTCTCCCTGCCATGAACCATGTTTAGGATCGCGGAGTGAAGCGTTGTTCCAAGGATAAATTTTCCTGTCGGTAATTATTTCATCCCCCTTCTGAGGATTATTTTCTATAAGAGAAAGAGCAGCATATTCCCATTCTGCTTCCGTTGGTAATCTGTATTCAGGCAGTAGAATTCCATCTTCTATTCTGACTTTTCTTGTTCCTGTACCATTTGGATTTAAGTCTTTCAAGTTTTTTCTTACCGTTCCTTCATACTGACCAACTAAGTAAGCTTCTGTGTTGTAGTTATCTTGCCCTACCTGATTATTATTTAACTCAAGAATTCCCTTCTTTATCATTATTCCTTCATTCACGCGGTCTGTTCTCCATTTGCAATATTCATTTGCCTGAAGCCAATTTACACCCACTACAGGATACCAGTCATAAGCCGGATAGCGGAAATAATATTCCACATAAGGTTCGTTGTATGCAAGTTGACTGCGCCATACATTTGAGTCAGGAAGCGCTCTTCTTACTACTTCAGGAAAATCTGATCCAAAAACTCTGTTAGTCCAATATAAATATTCACGATAGTGAACATTTGCCACTTCTGTCTCATCCATATAGAAGGAGGCGACGGTAACATCACGAGGTATATTATTGTAATCGTATAATACATTTTGTTCTGTCTGTCCCATAGCAAAACGACCTCCCTGAATCAGAACAAGGTTAGGACCTGTTGCCTGTCCTTTAAATTTAGTGGCTACCTGGAATCCTCCCCATTTAGAATCATTGTAGTTCCATCCGGTGGCAGATGATTTTGGCTTTTTAGCACATGATGATAATAACACAAACCCAAGCAATACTAATGCTATGGGTAAAGAAAAACTTTTCAGTCTTCTCATGGGTTGAATTTTTTAGTTCTTGATAAACGCAAATGTACTTATTAAATTGTGTTGTCAAAAAATGTTAGGACACGCTGTAATCCGCTTCATGTATCTTTTTCTCTCCGCTTTTTTGCTCTCTCCTATGTTGAAGCCAATTGACACTTCGTGCGCACCGCCACTTTTACCTTTTATGTTTGAAACTGTTGCATCGTAACTGTAAGCTGTTTTGAAAATCCCTTTCTTTACTCCTACGGATAAAATGAGTGCGTCCGCATTTGAGAAATCATGTCGCAATGCCATCCCTAAATTTAAAGCGCTTATTCCCAAATATCCTCCAATATTTATCTGGTTAAACCTTCCCTGCTGAACATAGAGAATATTTGGAGTAAAGTAATTTTTAGCATTTTTCTTCTTCTTGAACTCATACCCAAAGTTTACGGCAAGTCTTATAGGAAGCAAAGATTTCCCGTTATCATAAAATGAAATAGTCGGTTGGGTTATGTGTTTGATTCCTAATCCCATAAAAACTTTCTGACTGTAAACTAATGCTCCGGCTCCGACATCAAGATATGTTTTAGTCAGATTACTTGGGTTTAACTCATTTGTAGTAAAAATTACTGATCCGGTTTGCGGATCAATCATATCACTGAACAAGAGCTGATTGTAGTTAAGTGAAGACTGATTAAAAGAAGCTGAAAACCCCGCCTTTACAGCAAGATTATCATTTACACTTAACTGATAGGCATACATTGCAGAAAAGGAATAGGTATTATATCCCGCATCGTCTTGTCCCTGATTATCTGCCGTTGCCAAAAATCCAATCCCTCCGCTTATCTTATCTATATACTGATCGTAACTTACTGCATAACTTGTAAATGCATTTCCAAGAGAGGGCCATTGATTACGGTAGTTCAAAATAAAACGAGGACCTACTCCCACGCCTGCAAAGGCAGGGTTCAGATACATCGGTGAATTGTAAAACTGACTGAACTCTAAGTCCTGTGATTGGGTTTTAGAAAATAGCATAGTCAGAAGTGAGAACAGAAGCAGATGTTTTGTTGTCAATGGGATAAAAGAAAATTTCATTTACTCAACGCAATATGTAATTAATTATTCCGTTTGGCAAACCTAAATCTTCTTTTTAATAAGTTACTTTATACCTTTCGTGCGGGAAATATGTTTCATATTAGAATAAATATCATTTTCTTTTTCTTCTTTTTCACTTATCAGGTCGGCAAAGGGCAGGAAACAGTTGTTCACAGAACTATAGAATGGTCTGATACACTTAAAAATATTGAGTTCAGTGATTTTAGGAAAAGAGAAACACTGAATTTTAAAGAAGCAGTCTATAACTATTCGCTCTTTGGTGCTCTTCCGGTTTATACCGAAAGTTTTTACATCGGAAATAATACAACCTGCAATGCAGAAATCAGAAATCCGGTTTTTGTTCCTGTGCAAGGACTATATCAGCATTTATTAACTGAAATAAATTCAACTGTAACACCTGTTGTTTCCATATCCTATCAGAACAAAAAAGCTATTGCCGATTTCTTTTTAGTTCCATTGAGAAAAAACCCTTTAACAGGCGCCATTGAGAAATTGATTTCATTTGATATTTCTCTTACTCCTTCAGGTTCATATATCGCAGCAAAGAAAACACGCGGCAGTACTTATACTTCAAGTTCTGTTCTTGCAACGGGAAACTGGTACAAAATATCAGTGGATAAAGATGGGATCTATAAAATTGATAAGGCTTTTTTACAGTCACTTGGCATTGATGTAAAAAATATTAATCCTCTCAACATCCGCATTTATGGTAATGGCGGCGGCATGCTTCCTGAGAGCAACTCGCAATTCCGTTATGATGATTTACAGGAAAATGCAATTCAGGTTACTGGAGAAAGTGACGGCACATTTGATAACGATGATTATATTTTGTTTTACGGGCAAGGTCCTGTCCGCTGGAGTTTAGATACGGTAAACCATGTCTTTCGCCATAAGGCAAATATTTATTCGGATGTTACTTACTATTTTCTGAATACTGATTTAGGTCCCGGTAAAAGAATCACATTACAAAATTCTTCCACTCAATCTCCCAATCAGACATTCACCACATTTGACGACTATGCTGTTCACGAAATGGATACAACTAATTTACTGAAGAGCGGAAGAGAATGGTATGGTGAACAGTTTAAATACATTACATCACAGAATTTTTCTTTCTCTTCGTCAAATCTATCGAATACTGTAGCTGCAAATCTTTTAGTAAATACTGCATCACGGAGTTTAGATGGGCCGCGTTCATTTTTTGTAAATATAAATGGTCAGGTTGTCGCTCCTATTGCAATCAATGCAGTTCCTCCCGAATACACCGACCCGATTGCAGCAGCAGGTGTCAAAAATTACAGTTTCATTCCTTCGGGAAACACAGTTCGTGTTAACCTTACATACAGCAGTTCTGCAAATGATGCAAGTGGTTGGTTAAATTATCTGGAATTGAATGTAAAACGCGACTTAATTCTTTCCGGAAATCAAATGCCTTTTAGAGTGATAAATTCAGTGGGTGTAAATAATTTCTCTGAGTTTAAATTTTTACAGGCATCCGGGCAGTTGTCCGTGTGGGATGTTACAGACCCTTTGAATGTGAAAGATCAGGAATTAATACCACGTGAAAATGATAAACTGTTTGTACTGAACACCTCATTACTGAACGAGTTTGTTGCCTTTGATGGTAAAAGCTTTTTCACTCCAGGTAAAATTGGAAAAATTCCCAATCAGAATTTACATGCTGCCGGTCAGTTTGACTATATTATTGTAACACCTGTGGTTTTTAATACGGCAGCCAATGATTTAGCAAAATTCAGAGAAGAACAATCTAATCTGAAATCATTGGTAGTGAATGTAGATCAGATTTATAATGAGTTTGCAAGTGGAAGCCCCGACTTAACTGCTATACGTGATTTTATGAAAATGCTCTATGAAAGAGCAGCAGACTCTTCTGAAATGCCTAAATTCCTCGTATTGTTCGGCGATGGCTCTTACGATTATAAAAACAGGGTTTCAGGTAACACGAATTTTGTTCCGACTTTTGAAAGCTATGAATCACTTAGCCCGACTTCTTCATTTAACACGGATGATTATTTTGGTTTTTTGGATGAGACTGAAGGAGGCAATATGCTTCTCAATAATATTAAATTGGATATTGCTATTGGCAGGTTGCCCGCCAAAACTGCCGATGAAGCAGCGAATATGGTGAACAAAATAAAAATGTATGCCTCCTCTGCTTCATTCGGAAGTTGGCGAAATATTATTACTTTCTCTGCAGATGATGAAGACGGCAATACCCATATAAATGACGCAGAAGATATTGCTAATTATGTTGCCGGAAACTATCCTGCATACAACATTGATAAGATTTATCTTGATGCCTATAAACAGGTTTCTACTCCTGGCGGCGCTCGTTATCCTGATGTGAATACGGCTATCACTAACAAAATTTATTCGGGTACACTTATTTTCAACTATCTCGGACATGGTGGAACAACGGGATTAGCACATGAAAGAATTCTGTCTAATGCCGATTTTATAAGTTGGCAGAACTGTAACAAACTTCCTGTATTTGTAACAGCTACTTGTGAGTTTAGCCGGTTTGATAACCCTCAGGAAGTTTCAGCCGGTGAGTATTTAATACAGAATCCACGTGGGGGAGCTATCTGTCTGGTAACAACCATGCGTTTGGTTTACTCTTATGCAAATAAGGATTTGAACCTTAATTTTAATAAACAGATTTTCAAAACTATCAACAATGCACCTATTGAAATAGGAACGGCGCTGAAACTCGGAAAGAATAATGTAACATCCGATGGAACCAATAACCGGAAGTTTGCTCTGCTTGGCGATCCCGCGCTTACACTGCAAAATTCTTCAAACAAGGTTATTACTTCCTCTATCAATTCTCATCCTATAAATGCAATACCTGATACAATGAAAGCTTTGCAGAAAGTAACTGTAACAGGTTATGTCAGCGACATCAACGGGAACAAACTAACTGGTTTTAACGGTGTGCTTTCTCCAACTATCTTTGACAAGATTTCAACTTATACTACGCTCAAAAATGATCCGGGTAGTTATATTAGAAATTTTAACCTTCAGAAAAATATTATTTACAATGGCAAGGCAAGTGTAAAAGACGGTGAATTCTCTTTCACTTTTATCGTTCCTAAAGATATTGGTTACAAATACGGATTCGGTAAAATAAGCTACTACTCTGATAACGGTAAAATAAGCGCATCGGGATACAACGGTGATGTTATTATTGGAGGTTTTACGGATTCAATATCGTTAGACCATACCGGCCCAACTATTTCTCTTTTTATGAATGATGAGAAATTTGTTTATGGCGGTACAACAGATGAAAATCCCTCTCTTATTGTAAAACTAAAAGATGATAATGGCATTAATACGGTGGGTACAGGATTAGGACATGACATATCAGGAATGTTGGATGAAAATTCACAAAATACATTTGTACTCAATAATTTTTACGAGGCTAATCTTGATGACTACAAATCAGGCATTGTTAAATATCCTATGAAAGATCTTTCCACAGGCAGGCACTCTCTTACTGTAAAGGCATGGGATGTTTACAATAATTCATCACAAGGTTATACTGAATTTGTTGTTGCCAGTTCAGCCGCTATGGCGTTGACACATGTTTTAAATTATCCG
Organism: uncultured Bifidobacteriaceae bacterium; assembly: GCA_964424455.1. Lineage (GTDB taxonomy): Bacteria > Bacteroidota > Bacteroidia > Chitinophagales > UBA10324 > CAYRJA01. The sequence continues at coordinate 2,792 of CAYRJA010000078.1, read as the reverse complement.
AACCCGTTCACCTCACGAACAGAATTTATGTTTGAGCATAATATGCCCGGAGCGATGCTTAATGTGAAAGTGGAGATTTATACCGTATCAGGAAAATTAATAAAAACGATACATACGACTGTAGGCAATATTCTACAATCTACCTCCGTTTCTTCTCCAAACGCAAAGTGCGACAATGCAACAATTTCGGGTTCTTATCGTGTAGATGGAATCTATTGGGATGGTTTAGATGATTTTGGCGACCCGATAGGAAAAGGAGTTTATATTTACCGCGTCAGCGTTAAAGCGGAAAATGGACTTCAGGCAGATAAGTTTGAAAAGTTGGTACTTTTAAAATAATTTTGAATCTAATTTATAAATACAAAACACACTAATGATTTCAACTGTAAAAAAAATTACGGTCTTTGTTTCTCTATTAATAACCAGCCAGTCGCTCTTTGCTCAGATAAAAAGTACCAATGAGTTAGATGGCAGAGTAAACACAATCAATACTGCAGTCCCTTTTCTTCGCATAGGACCCGATGCCCGTTCAGGCGCTATGGGTGATTTAGGTATCGGCTTATCACCTGATGCAAATTCTATTTACTGGAATACCGCAAAAATTCCTTTTGCTGAAAAAGACCTTGCTGTTTCTGTAACATACACTCCATGGCTGAAGGAATTGGTGCCGGATATTTATTTGGCAGATTTATCTGCATACAAAAAGATTGATAAGTTTCAGGCGCTCACTGCTTCATTACGATATTTCTCACTGGGTAATATCAATTTTACAGATGTAAACGGAGGTTCTCTTGGCAGTGCAAATCCACACGAGTTTGCAGTGAATGTTGGGTATTCCAGAAAGCTTGCCGATCACTTTTCTACGGGCATTAATCTCGGATTTATCTACTCAAATCTTGCACAAGGTCAATCAGTCAACAGTATTAAAATAGAAGCAGGAAAAGCTCCGGCTGCCGATGTTTCTTTTTTTTATAACAACAAGTCAAAACTATTTGGAACAAAAGGAGACTACAATATCGGATTAACGATTGCCAACATTGGTTCTAAGATTACTTACACCAAATCGGCTGACAATGCCAATAAAGATTTTATCCCGACTAATCTTGGAATAGGCGCCGGCTATACTTTTCACTTCGATGAATACAATGAACTTTCATTAGTAGGAGAAATTAATAAGCTGCTTGTCCCCACTCCTGATACAGTTGATGCAAACAACAATAAAGTTTTTGATTACAAAGAGAAATCAGTTCCGGCAGGAATTATCAGTTCATTTTCTGATGCGCCCGGCGGATTTAGTGAAGAGATGCAGGAGCTGATATACTCTGTCGGCGCTGAGTACTGGTATAAAAAGCAGTTTGCCATTCGTGCTGGCTACTTCAACGAAAACAAGCTGAAGGGAAACAGAAAATATGTAACAGCAGGCATAGGTATTAAGTACAGTGTGTTCGGTTTGAATTTTTCTTACCTCATTCCTACCACTATACAAAAGAGTCCGCTTGACAATACCCTTCGTTTTTCACTATTGTTTGAGTTCGATAAAGCGAAGGAAAAGAAATCCGAGACAAAGTAAGTAATGAATATCCGTGTCGGTTTCGGATTTGATGTTCATCAACTATCAGAAGGAGAAGATTTTTATCTGGGTGGAATTTTAATTCCTCACAGCAAAGGAGCCGTTGGACATTCCGATGCAGATGTATTGATTCATGCAATATGCGATGCCCTGCTCGGGGCAGCTAATCTCCGCGACATTGGTTTTCATTTTCCAAACACTGATCCTGAATACAAAGGTATAGACAGCAAACTGCTGCTTCAGAAAGTGTTACAGTTGCTTGCTGAAAAAAAATATCGTATCGGAAATATTGATGCCACAGTTGTTTTGGAGAAACCAAAAATCAACCCTCATATTCCTGCCATGAGAAAAACGCTTGCGGAAGTGATGAAGATGGATGAAGATGTTGTTTCTATCAAAGCTACTACTAATGAACAAATGGGATTTGTAGGAAGAGAAGAGGGAGTTACTGCTTCTGCAGTGGTTTTAATCCATAAAGATTAGAATCCCGGATTATTTTTGCAGCTAAAATTTGTATTATGTCTTCTTTAAAAGTAGGAATTGTAATGGGTTCGGATTCGGATCTTGAAGTAATGAAAGATGCCGCTATTGTTCTCGAAGAGTTTGGTGTTTCTTATACTATGACTGTTATGTCCGCACACCGTACGCCGGAGCGTTCCGCCGATTTTTCTACTACTGCTGCAAAAAATGGTTATGGTGTTATCATCGCAGGTGCAGGCGGCGCTGCTCACTTAGCCGGAGTAATGGCTTCGCTTACTTATCTCCCGGTAATTGGTGTGCCGATACTTGCAAAAGGTTTATCAGGAGCCGACTCACTGTATTCTACCGTACAAATGCCCTCAGGTATTCCGGTAGCGACTGTCGCTATAAACGGTGCAAAGAATGCCGGATTACTTGCTGTTCAGATTCTTGCTGTGAAGGATGAAGTTCTTTCTAAAAAACTTATTGAGTACAAAAAGAAGTTAGCGGACACTGTGAATGCCAAAGCGCAAAAATTAGAACAGGTGGGTTATGCAGCATATTTGAAGAAGTAAACCTTACAGCAGAAAAAAATCATAAATCGTTTTCTGATTTCTCTTCCGCAGGAGACACTGCGATATTTGTCCCAGCGGGGTTACGCTTTTCGCGAACCCCGCGTGATGATTGCTGTAACAGTCCCATAGCATTTTATCCCAAAAAGTTCATTAGAACTATGAATCAACCACAATAAAGGGTTGTTTTA
>CAYRJA010000077.1:0-15216 GCA_964424455.1 uncultured Bifidobacteriaceae bacterium | reverse complement strand
CTGCGGGAGAGGAATGACTTATTGGCACAAGTGAAAAACACTTGCGCCAGCGGGGGAGGAAGAAATTGATCTCTCAGATTTATTACCGGGCATCTATTATCTTAAAATAGAAACCACTGTGGCAAAGTATTTTCAGCCGGTGATAAAGCAGTGAATGAATTCACTAATAAAAAGGAGTGATTAGTTCCTGATGATTTCTTATTGGCACAAGCGAAAAACACTTGTACCGGTGAACTGTAACACTTTTAAAAAAGAATCAGAGTTTTTTATCAAAACGGCACATCTTCTTCTGTGCTTTCATCCCACCTTTTCGATTTCAGAATCTGAACGCTTCCTTCTTCATTGGAAGCAAAATCGGATGATGAGTGTGAAAGGGGAGTTAAACTTCCTCCTTCTAAACTTTCAAATTTGGCGAAGTGGTCAATAAAGCGAACAGGAACATTTGTAATGGCGCCGTTACGGTGTTTGGCAATAATTATTTCCGCTATGCCTTTCAGTGATCGGCCTTCTGCATCCTGATCTATCTTGTAATAATCCGGCCGCCAGATAAAGAGCACCATATCCGCATCCTGTTCTATCGCTCCTGACTCACGAAGATCGCTGAGTTGCGGCTTCTTATCACCGCCGCGTGTTTCTACCGCACGGCTCAACTGACTTAATGCTATTACCGGAACATTTAATTCTTTGGCTATACTTTTTAAGGAGCGGGAAATATTACTTATTTCCTGTTCGCGGTTTCCGCCTTTATCTCCGCTTCCGCTCATCAATTGCAGATAGTCAATAATGATAAGTTGAATATCGTGCTGCATTTTCAAACGGCGGCACTTGGCGCGCAGTTCAAAAATATTCAGTGCAGGAGTATCGTCAATAAATATCGGCGCTTCGGAAAGAGATTCAATTTTAGAAGTGAGTTGTTCCCATTCATGTCTTTCTAAATTTCCACGACGGAGTTTTTCTGCGGGTAACTGTGCTTCAGCAGAAAGCAAACGGGTAGTTAGCTGAATGTCGCCCATTTCTAATGAGAAGAAGGCAACAGGTTTTTTGAAGTCCACCGCAGCATTGCGCGCCATGCTCAGTACGAAAGATGTTTTTCCCATGCCTGGTCGTGCGGCAATCACAATCAAATCGCTGTTCTGCCAGCCGGAGGTAATACGATCTAATTCTTTGAAGCCGGATGGTACGCCGCGAAGACCCAGCGTATTATCTTTTAATTTTTCCAACTGCTTCACAGCTTCTGTAACAAGCATGTTGAGTGGTGTATAGTTGCGGCGCAGATTTTTTTCGGTGATGTTATAAATATTCTTTTCCGCCTTATCCAGCAGGTCGAGCACATCGGTAGTGTCTTCGTAAGAATCTTTGATGATTTCAGAAGAAATTCGAATCAGCTCGCGCTGAATAAATTTTTGAGAAATGATACGCGCATGATATTCCACATTGGCTGCGGAGGCAACGCGGTTGGTTAATTCGGAAACATAAAAGGCGCCGCCAACATTTTCCAGTTCACCCATCTTCCGCAACTCTTCTGTTACAGTAAGTATGTCAACCGGCTGTGTATGGTTAAACAGATTGTTAATGGCTTTGAAAATATGCTGATGTGCCTGTACATAGAAACTTTCCGGCTTCAGGATATCAATGATTAAACTCACTGCATCCTTTTCCAGCATCATGGCGCCGAGTACCGCTTCTTCCAAATCACGTGCCTGTGGCGGCACTTTTCCGAAAACAAAATTGGAAAGGTCGGTTACCGCAGGTTTGCGGCGCTGAAAACCCTGTACACCGGAAAGGCGAAGGTTTTCTTGTTTCAGTTCATCAGTCGGGTCAGCCATTTGAGTAGAAAAGAGAAATATTATGAGTTAGAAAATCATAAACGGATTGAAACTTACAGTAACAGTTCTACTCTGTTCAGGATGTTGCAGGATAACACCATGCCGGACAGAATTGAATTTTTGTACTGAGTAATTAAAGTTAATCATTTTCAATCAGTTTATTAAAATCGGGTGTGAAAAATTAAAGGGTCACAAGGATAGGAAAGATTTGTTTCCTGATTCAGAATTACAAAAAAAAACTGTGGAGAAATGATAAAATATTGTGGATGATATACAGAAGAAATGTTGATAAAATCACATCATAGAATATTTTCAGGAGGCAGCACAACAGATTATATGAATGTCTTTTAATCGGGATACATCATATTCAAATATGAATCATTGATAACCAGATGCTTCTACGCAATTCAATAAAAAGTAATTAATTTCACTTGCTCAAAACTCAATTCACCATACAAAATTACATTTATGAAATCAGTTAAAATCTTTGCCATCACAATTCTTTTTACCTGTTGCGGTCACTTGCTTTTTGCAGGATGCAACTTCCATGCTGACTTTAGTTTTACCCCTGCTTTGTCAAACAATGCCTTCACTTATAAATTTACGGACTTGACAAAAATACCCGCCGGAGCGATGGTAGCGCGCCTTTGGAATTTTGGCGATGGCGGAACGGCAACCACCTTTGACCCGGTTCATCAATATACTTCTCCGGGTGTTTACAAGGTATGCCTTGTTGTTTGTGTGGCAGGCACAGGTACAACCACTTTTTGTTGCGACACAATTTGCAAAGAAATAAGGATATGTGCGGATATGAAAGTTGATTTTACTTATACTGTAACAGGTAACACGGTTATATATACAGCACAGGCAAATTCGCCTGCAACACCTTTGACTTACAGTTGGTCGTTTCAGGGCGGAAACCCGGCTACATCCGGAACACATGTAACAACGGTTCAATATGCAAACCCCGGAACATACCAGGTATGCTTAAAGGTGGTGGATGCGCACGGATGCTATGGGTACAGTTGTAAGAATATTACAATCGGAGCTAACACTTCACCTTGCGACGGAGTAAAAGCAAACTTCAAATTTGACGGGAAAAAAGATAACACTGTAACACTTGTAGCTGTGCCGCAAAAGCCCGGAACATTCTATCAATGGAGTATGGATGGAGTAATGTTAACGAACCCGAATCCGAATACAGCATTTACTGTTACCAATATTCCTTCCGGCAACCATAAATTTTGTCTGATTGTGTTTTCCGGTACATCCCTGACGGGTGCGCTTACTCCATGCGATGACACTTGTCAAACTATTTCGTTCAATAATAATAATTGCAGTTTGAATGCAAGTTGGACATGGAGCTATACTAATACAGGCGCTATTTATTTTGTATCAGTTCCGAATCCTGTCGGTGTAATTCACAAATGGTCTTTTGGTGACGGAACCTATTCCGAATTACCTAATCCTGCACACAGTTATGTGGCTTCAGGAGTTTACAAAGTCTGTCACTGGGTTTCGATACCCGGAACTGTGTGTAAAGATTCATCCTGCAATGAAGTAAAAACAGTGGCGAATACAGGATGTAAATCTTATTTCACATGGTCGCCAATGATTGGTAACATAACTGCTGTGGCATTTACCAACCAATCCCACTCTGCTGCGGGAGATGAAATTATATCCTACAAATGGTATTTTGGTGATAGTGCCATTTCAGATGATAAAAATCCGGTACATACTTACAATGCGGCAGGACAATATAAAGTATGTCTTGCAATTAAAACGAAGTCAGGTTGTGTAAGTTATTACTGTGATTCAGTAAATGTAGCTCCCATAAACCCTCCCAGTTGTAAATCCTATTATGAGTGGGAACGGATTTCCGGAACTATGTCCGTAAACTTTATAGGTCATCCGCAAGTTGCGCCGGATGATTCTATAATTACTTATAAGTGGAGATTCGGAGATGGAGCAACAGATTACAGCAACAAGAAGAATGTTGAGCATATATACTTGGTGCCTGGTAATTATCAGGCATGTCTGATTATAATAACGAAGAAGGGCTGTATCAGCGAATATTGTGATACAGTAATAATCGGGAGTGTGAATAATATTTGCCATTCCTATTTTAAATGGGCTGTTACAACATTAAACGGAGCAGTTAGTTTCTATGATGCGTCCACTGTTTCACCGGGAGATTCTATTACTAAATATTACTGGTATTTCGGTGACGGAAGCAACGGCTCTGATGCAAAGAATCCTGTTCATACTTACAATGCAGCAGGCAGGTACAATGTATGTCATACCATTACTACTAAAATGGGGTGTACCAGCACTCGTTGTGATTCAGTGTGGGTGGGGCAAAATACAAGTACCTGTAAAGCTGAATATTCTTTTGAGATTCACGGATGTGATACAGTGTATTTTAAGAATAAATCCACAGGTAATTACACGAATATAGAATGGAAATTTGGCGATGGTACCGGTTCAAAGGATGGCAGTCCTAAACATATCTTTGCTCCCGGCACTTATACAGTTGTTCTGACCATCAGCAATTCAGCAACAAATTGTTTTAGTTCTGTTTACCATGTAATTACGATACAACCCTGTCACAGCGATACTATATGTGGGAATGTATTTAATGATAACAACGGCAACGGAATCTTTGATGCGGGCGATACGCCGGTTGCCGGTATGCAGATAAATTTTTCGGGAGTAAATAATTTCAATGTAAAAACAGATGCACAAGGTCATTACATTGCTGTTCTTCCTGCCGGGTCACACTATGTTCACATTTACCCGCCATCCGGATGTGTACTGACCGTTCCCTCGGGTATGGATTCATCCGGAGTAACTGTAGGAGGTTATTATATTCCTGCCGGAAAGAAAAAGCGTGACTGTATTTACAACTTTGGAATCAATTGTAATTTAGTCAGGATATGCGGAGTGGTTTATTATGATACAAACGGAAACGGAACAAGAGAGAATAATGAAAAAGGAATTGCCCATGCGGCTGTTCTGTTGATGGGTGCAACCGGTAAAACTTATCATGCTTATACAAGCCTTAGCGGAGAATACTGTATTAAGGTTCCAACAGGAGTTTATGTCATTACTGTTACAGTACCGCTGACTGCTGCAAACTGTAAAATCAAACCGGAACACGTTACTGTAACAGCTAATACAGCAGGACAATCGTATCTTGAAAAGGATTTTGGCGTTAACTGCCCGTCGCATTGCGACTTAAAAGTGACATTAACTCCGAATGTTTCCATCACTCCCGGATTCCCTACATGGTTTACTATTTTTGTTTGTAATACAGGAAGCATGAGTAACGGAGGAGTTGTGAATTTTCAATATGATGAAGCATTGGAATATGTTTATTCAAATCCGCCACATTCCGCTGCCAATATGCAAGACAGAGTAGTTTCGTGGAATCTGAGTCCTATTCCTCCCGGCGATTGCAGGTATATGGTCGTTCATCTTAACACAAAGAAGAATGCAGTAATAGGCAAGAGCACAAAATCTTTTGCAGAAGTTATTCCGGGTTCGGGCTGTACTGATGCAAACATGGGGAATAATGCGGATACTACTTACAAGGAAATAACAGGAAGCTGGGATCCTAACAACAAAATGGCTTATCTGACCAATTACATCACCAACAGTAAGTATCAGATGGTTTCTTCGGTTAACAGTAATCAGCGGATTGAATATGTCATTAACTTCCAGAATAAAGGCAATGCACCTGCTTACAACATTGTTGTTCAGGATACGTTCTCCACTGATTTAGACATGGAAAGCTATGAATTTATGGGAGCAAGCCATCCTGTTACAGTAAACAGAAACAACAATGCAGTCAGTTACAGTTTTGAAAACATCAATCTTCCCGCTGAAATGGATGATGAACCGAACAGCCATGGTTTTGTCATCTTCAGTATCAACAGTAAAGCCGGACTACCTGCCGGACACATCATTTCAGATGCAGCAGCCATTTATTTTGATTTCAATCAACCGGTAATCACAGATGATGCAACAGTAGTAATGATTGATTTGACCGGAATAAAAAATGAACCGGCTACAGCAGCAACTGTAACACTTTCACCCAATCCAATGAACGACCATGTCCGGATTACATTGTCAGGGACAGACACAGAAGGATTTACATTACAAGTGATAAGCATTGACGGAAGATTAGTCATGCAGGAAAATTCATTGAGCAACACATTAAACCTGAGCCGTAATCAACTTTCTGCAGGAATGTATATCTATGAAATATTGCAGCACAATCAGCCTGTGGCAAGAGGTAAAATGATTGTGCAATAGTTTGAATATTGAATTGTAAAACAATAAGCCCTCCGGTAACACCGGAGGGCTTATTGTTTTCTGTAACAGGGAATAGGTTATACTACCACATTCACCATTCGCCCTTTTACTACTATCACTTTCTTTGGTGTTTTTCCTTCAAGGTACTGCTGAACGGATTGGAGAGCGAGCACTTCCTTTTCAATCTGTTCCTGTAAAGCATCAAGCGGCAGCATAATCTTTGTACGAGTCTTTCCATTGACAGCAACAGGATATTCAAAAGAATTTTCAACGAGTAATTCTTCGCGTACTTTCGGAAATGAAGCTGTTACAATACTTTCTTCCTGTTTCATTTGCTGCCACAAATATTCGGTGGTGAATGGAGCAAACGGAGCAATAATCAGCAGTAAATCTTTTAACACTTCTGTTTTATGACATTTCAAATCGGTAAGTGTGTTTACACAAATCATAAAGGAGGAGACAGAAGTGTTGAATGAAAGCTTTTCCATGTCTTCCTCTGTTTTCTTTATGGCTTTATGAAGCGCTTTCAGTTCTTCTTTGGTTGCCGGTTCATTAGTAACAAGAGGGTTTCCATTGTCATCATAAAATAATTTCCACAGCTTGCGAAGAAAGCGGCTCACTCCATCTATACCCTTTGTGTCCCACGGTTTGCTCAGTTCAATCGGACCGAGAAACATTTCATACAAACGGAAACAGTCAGCGCCATATTTAGCCACAACATCATCAGGATTAACGACATTGTATTTTGACTTTGACATTTTTTCAGTAATCCTCTGAGGTGTAAGTCCGTTTTTATCTTTAGTATAGAATTCTGCATTTGCATATTCTGCCCTCCAGCTTCTCAGATTATTCAGAGGAAGTTTTTCATCAACTAAAAGAGCAATGTCAGCATACAACGGAGAAGCGGATTCAATATTTAGATATTCCTCTTTCCCGTTCTCATCCAATCCATAAAAAAGGTTTTGATTTTTTGCAGAGCGAAAAAATAGAGCGCTTCTTCCCTGTAACATTCCCTGATTCACCAATCTCTTTGCCGGCTCATCAAAGGGAAGTAGCCCAAGGTCGAACAAAAATTTTGTCCAGAAGCGGAAGTAAAGCAAGTGACCTGTTGCATGTTCAGCGCCACCAACATAGAGGTCAATATTCTGCCAGTAATCAACCACCTCTTTTGAAACAAAAGTATTTTCATTGTGCGGGTCCATATAACGCAGAAAGTACCATGACGAACCTGCCCATCCCGGCATAGTAGTAGTTTCCAAATTACCATTTTTATATTTCCATTCTTTTGCTCTTGCTAATGGTGGTTCGCCTGTTTCAGTCGGCAGATATTTATCTATTTCAGGAAGGATAAGAGGTAAATCTTTTTCTTCAACAGTGTGTGGAATACCTTCTTTATCATAGTAAACAGGAATCGGCTCGCCCCAATAACGCTGACGACCAAACACTGCATCGCGTTGCTTGAAATTTGTTTTCCGCTCTCCGATTTTTTTATTCTCTATTTCTTCGATTGCTTTCTGTTTTGCTTCAGGTGTCTTTAATCCGTTAAGGAAATCTGAATTAATATTTATTCCTTCTCCTTCAAATGCTTCTTTTGAAATATCACCACCCTGTATTACCTCAACTATCGGCAGGTTAAAATGTTTGGCAAAACCGTAATCACGGCTATCATGTGACGGAACTCCCATCACAGCGCCGCTTCCATAACCGGCAAGTACATATTCACCTATCCATACCGGAATTTGTTTTCCTGTAAACGGATGAATAGCATAAGCGCCGGTAAACTGTCCGGTTACTTTTTTTACATCTGTCATCCGTTCCCGCTCACTGCGGTTTTTAGCATAAGCCACATATTCCGCCACCTGCTTTTTGTATTCAGGTGTTACAATTTTCTCAATCAGTTCGTGTTCGGGAGCAAGTGTTACAAATGTAACACCGAAGATGGTGTCAGGTCTTGTGGTAAAAACTTCTATCTGAAAACCGGAATCTGCAATTTGAAATTTTACTGTTGCTCCTTCGCTCTTGCCTATCCAGTTCCGTTGCGATTCTTTAATGGATTCACTCCATTCAATGCGATTCAATCCTTCTAACAGCCGTTCGGAATAGGCAGTGATGCGCAGCATCCATTGTTTCATTTTTTTTCGTTCAACCGGATAACCGCCACGTTCGCTCACGCCGTCTTTCACTTCATCATTGGCAAGCACTGTTCCTAATGCAGCACACCAGTTTACCACTGATTCACCAATGTAGGCTAAACGATAATTAAGCAATACATCGTTCTTCTGTTTTTCAGAAAAACTCTTCCACTCCTCTGAAGAAAAAATATCCGTTTGTTCTGTTGCGGCATTTATTGCTTTGTTTCCGTTCTTTTCAAATTCAGCAATAAGCGTTTCAATCCTTTCTGCTTTGTCTGTATTCTTATTATACCATGAATAAAAAAGTTGAATAAAAATCCACTGTGTCCATCTGTAATAATCCGGATCGCTGGTTTTTACCTGACGGCTCCAGTCAAAAGAGAATCCTAACTGGTCCATCTGCCGGCGGAAAGTTTCTATATTTTTTTCAGTTGTAACAGCCGGATGCTGACCGGTTTGAATGGCGTACTGTTCGGCAGGTAATCCAAACGAATCATACCCCATCGGATGAAGCACATTGAAACCCTTCATGCGCTTGTAACGGGAATAAATATCGCTGGCGATATAACCTAACGGATGACCAACATGCAGCCCGGCGCCGCTCGGATACGGAAACATATCAAGCACATAATATTTCGGCTTGTCCGTATTGTTGGCAATGCGGTAAACATCCTTTTGCTTCCAGAGATTTTTTATCTCTTTCTCTATATCACTGAACTTATACTCCATGCCGGCAAATCTAAATAAACAGATGCGTTTTTGTGCCGGAACATTACTATACTTTAATGAAGAAAATTGATTAATGACGGCGGTACAATCTGTCCGGCGTATGCCTGATAGTATAAGTATAACAGTTGCCGTTGATAAGTATAAAAGGATAGATCTATTGTTTTACTAATTTCGTCACTCGTTACATTCATGTCAATAAGGAAAAGAGGCACACGAAGATTTAAGCCCTCACATACATACGCCATCATCAGCACCTCTCTTGTACTGTTTACTTTTGGAATTCTTTGTCTGATATTCATTCATGGAAGAAAACTTACCAATTATGTAAAAGAGAGCATTGCGTTTTCAATTATTCTGAACGACAATACATCGGATCAAAAAGCGATTGAATTTCAGAAACAGATTGCCGCACAACCTTTTGTTAAATCATCTGAATACATTTCTAAAGATGAAGCGGCTAAAAGGTACATTGAAGAATACGGCGACAACTTTAGTGACCTGCTGGATGCTAACCCGTTGTATGCCTCTATTGAGGTGAAACTGAATGCGGCTTATGCTAATCCGGATTCAGTTGCGAAAATTGAAACCATAGTAAAACAGAATCTGTCAGTAGCCGAATTTTACTATGAGAAAAAATTTATTGACCTCACTAACAATAATTTTAAAACCATCAGTATGATAGTGATTACATTAAGTTTTCTGTTTGGACTGGTGGCTTACATGATGATTGACTCAACCACACGGTTAGTGATGTATTCGCAGCGGTTTATTTTAAGAAGCATGCAATTGGTGGGTGCAACAAAATCCTTTATCACTAAACCTTTTTTAATTACTGCTATCCGCGATGGTTTTATCAGTGGGGTAATTGCCATTGCTGCATTGAGTATGCTTTTGAACCTGTTGCTTAACCTGATTCCTGAACTTAAAGTATTGCAGGATATGAATATGACATTTCTGCTTTTTGGAATGGTTGTATGTATGGGAATCATTTTTTTACTGATAAGTACATTCTTTTCAGTACGGAAATACCTGAGAATGAAACTGGATGAATTGTACTGAGAATCTTTTTCTACTTTCACACACTTAAATTAAATTTATCATGGCAAATCCTAAAAGCCAGTTTCAGAAAACCAATACGCCAAAAGTGAATTTTCTTTTTCACCGCGAAAATTATATCATCCTTTTTATCGGTTTAGCGGTGCTGATAATCGGCTATATGTTAATGTCAGGAGGCAGCCAGATGCCCGATAAGTGGAACCCCGATGAGATTTACAGTTTTCGCAGAACAACATTAGCTCCGATAGTAGTAATGATTGGGTATTTAGTTGTTTTATATTCCATTCTTCACAAGCCCCGTAAATAACAGAATACTGCTAACTGTAACACCTGATTTTAAAATCCCGCAATCGTGATTGAACTTCCTGTTCTTCAGGTGAAGAATCTTCAAACCGGTTTTTATTCGGAAGGAGGAACTGTAAAGGCAGTTGATGGTATTTCTTTCGCATTAAACAAAGGAGAGACGCTGGGCATTGTAGGAGAATCCGGTTCAGGAAAATCTGTAACATGTCTTTCAGTGATGCGGCTGATTCCCAATCCGCCCGGTATTGTTCTGGGAGGAGAAATTCTTTTTACCAATCATTCGGGACAGCAAGTAGATTTATTAAAGCTCTCTGAAAAAGAGATGAGGCATTATCGTGGTAATGAGATGGCTATGATTTTTCAGGAGCCGATGACTTCTCTCAATCCGGCTTACACTTGCGGCAATCAGATTGTGGAAGCAATTATGCTTCATCAGAAAGTGTCAAAAGAAACCGCACGAAAGAAAACGCTTGAACTTTTTGAAAAAGTGAAGTTACCATCACCCGAAAGAATTTTTAAATCGTATCCTCATCAACTCAGCGGCGGACAGAAGCAGCGGGTCATGATTGCCATGGCAATAAGCTGCAATCCGAGAGTGCTGATAGCCGACGAGCCGACTACTGCTTTAGATGTTACAGTTCAGGCAACCATTCTTAATCTGATGAAGCAACTGCGTGATGAAAATGACATGAGTATAATTTTCATTACCCACGACTTAGGCGTAGTGGCAGAAATAGCAGATAAAGTAGCAGTGATGTATAAAGGAAAAATAGTGGAGCAGGGAAGTGTAACAGAAATATTTTCTTCACCCAAACATCCTTATACGAAGGGGCTGCTCGCTTGCCGCCCGCCGTTGAATATACGCTTGCGCAGATTGCCTATGATTTCTGATTTTATGAAAGGAGAAGAGAAAGGAAGCATTTTTGAAAACAATCAGAATGAAGAGAGTTTACAAAAACTAACTGTAACAAAAGAGGAATCTGACAGGCGGAGAAATGAGTTGCAACAGCAACTGCCCATTCTGTCATTGAAGAATGTGAATACTTATTTCTCTTCCGCCAAATCATTCTTTGGTAAACCGAAAGAACCGGTTAAAGCAGTTGATGATATCAGTTTTGACGTTTTTCCCGGAGAAACTTTAGGATTAGTGGGCGAATCAGGGTGCGGTAAAACAACTTTAGGAAGAACCATTCTTCAATTGATTAAGCCCACATCGGGAGAAATTATTTTTGATGGGAAAAATTTAACACATCTTGATAAAGGTGAAATGCGGGAGATGCGCAAGCACATTCAGATTATTTTTCAAGATCCATATTCTTCACTCAACCCGCGGCAAACCATCGGCAATGCAATTACAGAGCCGATGAAAGTTCACAATAAATATGAGAATGATAAAGCAAGAAAAGATAAAGCGATTGAGTTACTTGAAAAGGTAAACATGAAGGTAGCACATTTTAATCTTTACCCTCATGAGTTCAGCGGTGGACAGAGGCAGCGAATATGTATTGCCCGCGCATTAGGGCTGAACCCGAAATTTATAATTTGCGACGAAAGCGTATCAGCGCTGGATGTATCCGTACAGGCGCAGGTATTGAATCTGCTGATTCAGCTCCGCGAAGAATTCGGCTTCTCTTACATTTTTATATCCCACGATTTATCTGTTGTGAAATTTATGAGCGACCGTATGATAGTGATGAACAAGGGAAAGATTGAAGAGATGGGAAATGCAGATGATATTTACAATCATCCGCAGAAGGAATATACAAAGAAGTTAATCAGCGCCATTCCTGCGGGAATTCATTAAAGTTTACCCGTCAGGTATTCTATACCTTTACAAAATCATTAACGAATATTATTTGTGAGTAAGAAAAAAAATAAATCATCTGTTAAAGGAAACAGAGAAAAATTTGTTGCAGATGAACTGCTCAAGGTTTTTAAAAATCTTGGAAGCAAAAAAGTCACTTTCAAACAAGTGAAGAAAAAACTGTCACACCGCTTTTCAAAAGAGGAACTATATGATGCGATGGAAAGATTGAGAGCAGATGGAAAAGTAGAAGGACGCGGAAGTGTTTTTAAAAGAAGCGGCGAACTGAAAAAAGAAATTCAGGAAGAAAAAAACAGCTTGCACATTATTGAAGGAATTGTGGATATGACCGGGCAGGGGAATGCATACATCATTTCACCGGAGAGCAAGCAGGATATTTATATTGACAGAAATAATCTGGCAACTGCGTTGGACAGCGACAGAGTTCGGGTGCAACTTCTTCCGAAAAAAGGAAGAAAAAAAATTGAAGGAAAAGTTATAGAGATTCTTCAGCGGGCAAGAGAAAGTTTTATAGGAACTATTCAGCTTTCAACACGCTTCGCTTTTATGATTCCTGATGCTTCAAATTTGCCGGTTGATTTTTTTATTCCTCTTGAATACCTGAACGGCGCTGCAAACGGAGACAAGGTGGTCGTGAAGATGATTGACTGGTCTGCCGGCAGCAAAAATCCTGTTGGCGAAGTAGTGAAAGTGCTGGGCAAAGCAGGTGAAAATGAAACAGAGATGGAATCCATATTGATTGAAAACGGATTTCATTTAGAGTTTCCTAAGAAAGTTCTTGATGAAGCAGAAGCAATTCCATATCAAGTTCCGGAAGAAGAAATAAAAAAGCGCCGCGACTTCCGTGCTGTTACAACTTTTACCATAGATCCGGAAGATGCTAAAGATTTTGATGATGCACTTTCTGTCAGTAAATTAGAAAATGGCAATTGGGAAATCGGAGTTCATATAGCGGATGTATCACACTACTCACGACCCGGAACTTTGCTGGATAAAGAAGCATATCAGCGGGCTACTTCTGTTTATCTGGTTGACCGTTGTGTACCGATGTTTCCTGAAAAACTATCCAACGAAGTTTGCTCGCTCCGTCCTGAAGAAGAGAAGCTATGTTTTTCGGCTGTGTTTGAGATGAATGAAAAAGCGGAAGTGTTACACGAATGGTTTGGACGCACCGTTATTTTCTCCGACAAACGATTTACCTATGAAGCAGCACAGCAGATTATAGATAAAGGAGAAGGAGAATATATTGATGAACTGAACACACTGAACCGGCTTGCATACAAACTGCGTGAAAAAAGATACAAGAGCGGAGCAATCAACTTTGACACAACTGAAATCAGATTCAAATTAGATGAAGAGAAGCGCCCGATAGGTATAGTGGTCAAGGAGCGAAAAGACACTCATCTGCTTGTGGAAGATTTCATGCTGCTGGCAAATAGAAAAGTGGCGGAGTTTGTCGGGAAGAAAAAGCATAACAACAAAACAGTTCCGTTTGTATATCGCATACATGATTTGCCGGATGCGGATAAGTTGGAAGCATTTGCTGAAACCGCTATGGCTTTCGGACATAAAATAAACATCAGCACTCCGAAACATACTGCTCAGTCATTCAACAAACTTTTAAAAGAGATTAAGGGAAAGCCCGAACAGAATATGCTGGAAAGTCTGGGCATACGCACTATGGCAAAGGCAATTTACTCCACTGAAAATATCGGGCACTACGGATTGGCATTTCCGTATTACACTCATTTCACTTCGCCGATTCGCCGCTATCCTGATATAATGGTTCATCGTATTCTTGCTGAAGTGTTGTCAGATGAAAAGTTTAAACCGGATACTTCACTGACTGAAAAATGTAATCACTCTTCAGAGATGGAGCGAAAGGCGGCAGAGGCAGAGCGCACTTCTGTTAAATTCAAGCAAGTGGAATTTATGAAGAGCCGGGTGGGAGAGGAATTTGACGGAATGGTAACAGGTGTTACAGGATGGGGAATTTTTGTAGAGATTATTGAAACCAAGTGCGAAGGATTGGTGCGCATGGACTCTATTAAAGATGATTATTATGTCTTTGATGAAAAACATCATGCTATTCGCGGCAGAGAATTTGGTAATGTAATCCGTCTCGGAGATAAGGTGCGGGTAAAAGTTTACAAGACCAATATAGAGAAGCGGCAGATAGATTTGCTGCTGGCAGAATCGGATTAGTCATTCATTTGTAAATGAAGAATACGATAAAAAGCATTTCATTAATCAGCGTACGAACTTTTACAGACACTATTAAAGATTCTTTTTGAAATAGGTTTCTGATTTTAAACGAAGAAGTACCATTTTATTATCCCACATAATACATAAGACCCAATAGATTTTTTTACCAATGGTAATTTCTATTTTGTAACGGGACGAATAGTTCCTGAGTTTTTTGAGATGAGAAATCTGCTGAATTCTTTTAGAAGACTCTACTTCTTCAATTCTTTCACGTAAAACTTTACTTAATCGTTTGTTATTTATTTTCTTCCAATCGCGGTAGAAAGAACCTTTAACGACGACTTGCATGTTTTTCCAATTCCTTCTTTAAAAAACTTGTTGGAATATTCTCACTGGCAAGTCCTTCATCCATCAGCTTTGCCATCAGGTCTTCTTCATCTCTGATAACACGCATTTTTCCCCCGGTGAAGGCATTAACAAATTTTTTGAGAAGGGGAATCTCTTCTTTTTTAATTTTAATAACTGCGATGCTCATAAATAAAATTCGTTTGTTACAAAACTATGAAAATTTCTTATGAGCGGTGCAGATATATCGAGCCGGATTAAAATAACAGGAGAAGATTTCCACTTTTGTAATATTTCTTACAGAGCACTTAGTGAGGACGGAAGCGGCAGATAGATTTGCTGCTGGCAGAAACGGATTAGTCATTCATTCAACAGAAACCGGATATTGCGTTTCATTCCTTCTAACTTGGTTCTTTTCACAGGAGAGTCTTTAAATGTTTTATTGAATACTTCTTTAGTCATTTCAGTCCATTCAGGT
>CAYRJA010000076.1:0-15806 GCA_964424455.1 uncultured Bifidobacteriaceae bacterium | reverse complement strand
GGCTCATTATGCAAAAGGCACGCCGTCAGTCCTCGCGGACCTCCGACCGGTTGTAAGCACATGGTTTCAGGTACTATTTCACTCCCCTGTTCGGGGTACTTTTCACCTTTCCCTCGCGGTACTAGTTCACTATCGGTCTCTCAGTAGTATTTAGTCTTGCCAGATGGTGCTGGCGGATTCCCACAGGATTTCTCCGGTCCCGCGGTACTCAGGATACTGCTATCCAACAAAATCTTTCGCTTACGGGACTATCACCCTCTTTGGTATAACTTTCCAGAAATTTCTGCTTTGATTTTGTTTTCATGTGCAGTCCTACAACCCCTGTTTGATCGTAATCATACAGGTTTGGACTATTCCCCGTTCGCTCGCCACTACTTAGGGAATCACTAAATTGTTTTCTCTTCCTCCGGGTACTTAGATGTTTCAGTTCTCCGGGTTCGCTTCCTTTCGGATTTTCTGTCTTCAACAGAAAGGGTTGCCCCATTCGGAAATCTGCGGATCAAAGGTTGTTTGCACCTACCCACAGCTTATCGCAGCTTACCACGTCCTTCATCGCCTCTGAGAGCCAAGGCATTCGCCATGTACTCTTAATTACTTTCATATTTTAAGGTGTATGAAAAACACCTGTAGTATCAGTAAAGTCATGCTTACTTAATCATAACTCTAACTGTATTTTCTTAACTTCTAATATGTCAAAGAACGCTGTCAATTCTCATTGACAAAAAACGGGATAAGTCTTTTGCCAAATCATTCAAACTGACTTGAGAATTACCTGGTGTTGAACCAACCTCTCCGATTTCTCAGGAGTGCTCCTAATTGAGCTTAATTCGTATTTTGTATTTAAAGAACTATCAAAAATTTGTTTCAATGGTGGAGGTGAACGGAATCGAACCGATGACCTCCTGCTTGCAAGGCAGGCGCTCTAGCCAGCTGAGCTACACCCCCGATTTGGTTATTCATTAACCGTTATTGCAACAGTTAACTTTTAACGATGAATGTAGTCCCGGGCAGAGTTGAACTGCCGACCCCTACATTATCAGTGTAGTGCTCTAACCAACTGAGCTACGGGACTGTTTTTGATGTAACAGTTTTTGATAGCTCCAATAATTGAAAGAACGATTTCTTACTTTTCCTTTTCCATTAACCACATTTTATTTCTCTCAAAAATCATCCTTCTTTTTCAGGAGGATTTCAATCAGTATTAATCTCTAAATTTTGTGGCTTTTTTGGAAGCGGGGCACAAAAGTAATCTTCTTTTTTAATTCTGCAAGTAATTTCAATTTTTTTAAGAAATTTTTCTTGCCGAAGGTGTTTTTGTGTGTCGCTTTTTTAAAAAGGGAACGCAAAAGTAATCTTCAAAATCCAATTTGCAAAGAAGTAACCCCATCTTTTATTCAGGTCATTTATTATCAGGCAATTAATTATTCTCTTGGATAAAAAATCTTTTGATAGACATTCATTTGTTTGCTATAATCCAGATTAGCATAGATAGTCGAACATTTTAATGACAACCAACCCATTAATATCCATGGCATCTATAAGAAATGAACCTGAGTTTGGATTAAGGCAAACCATTAACTATGGAATATTTGGCTTTGGACTATCCTTCTCTTCTCCCACTATCCGTAGTGGGGATTATATTTTATGATTTCTTCATTTGTATAAAAGTGCATTCAACTACTTGACTGTCCTCCGTTATTTTTTTACCTGTACCGAATAAGAAGATTATAATAATCCATACCTTAAAATAATGATTCATAGAACCGCTGATGTCAGCATAACTACTACCCAGCTAATATGAGAATCATAATATGGCTGAGATATTTTCTTCTCAAGAAAATTATATTTTTGGGTTTAACTATTTAGTTTTGTCCGCATCAACAATACTCTTATGAAAGGTGTTTTTCCTTTTGCCCTGCTGTTGTTATTTCAACTTACTGCTAAGGCAGATTATTTTGATGCTACATCTAATGGTAACACATTAGTTGTACACGAATCAGACAAAGCCACCTTATTTGTAGTAAATACCACAACTAAAACAAAAACACTTATTCGGCTCGGACGCAATTGCATGGATTGGCTTAAAGTGCTTGAGGATTCATTGGTATTAGTACATTTTCAAGCAGTACCATACAGCGAGATTTATAGTGTTAATAGTGGTAAATTGGTTAAGTCATTCAATAAATTTGTCGTACCAAGTAAGGATGAAAAATATCTTTACTCACCTGAGTATGATGCCTCCACGGGGCAGTGTTATATCAGCAAAACAGAAACAGGAAATTACGAACAGGAGACAAAATCTAATACATTCCTTTTACCCTCAGGATATACTTTAACGCGAGTTTTTTGTCTGAGTGCGAATAATGGAAAGCTGGCAGTCTTAATGAATAAAGGATCATCTGCCCGATTAGTCATTGCTGATGTGGTAACAGGAAAAGTTGTGAAAGAAATTTCAGGATTTAAAAGCTACGATCTGTTTGATGCATTTATGAACCCCACGGGTAAAGAAGCAAAATCATTTGCCTTTCTTGATATTAATGATGATGGTTCGCGAATTGTTACAGGCAATCAATTCGCTATTACTTTATACGATGGAAACAGCGGAAAAAAATTAGGTGAGTTTAAAGAAGACCCCGATAATCAGCGCGAAGACTTTACTAATACTTTCTTTTCGCCTGATGGAAAATTAATTTACATAGGTTCCATGTACAAGATTTACACTTGTAATATCAATACGCTTTCTGCAATAGAACATATTATTGTAGATGGACAGAAAACCACATTTAACACCATTGACCAGATTGGCACAGTCATTAAATCGAAATCTTATTTTCAGGAAGATTTTATATGGAACAATGTAACCGTATCCGATGACAATCATTATATTTTTTCCATCTGCTCTCCCGGCTATTATGGTTCAAGCAACAAGATACCGTACTTCTGGCGCTTTAATATTGTAACAGACGGAAGTCCTTACTACTTTACTTACAAATAAACCCCCATTAATCTATGTACACAAATTTCAAATCCACTATCATCGTTATTGCGTTAATTTTTTCGACTGCTTCTGCATCACTTGCTCAGAATGATTCAAACAATTTGTTTAAGTTGTTTTTAGACACCTCCGTTACCTATGATAATATAGTTGCAAAATTCGGTGAGCCAAATGATATTGGAGGAAATGAAGGTGAATCCCGCCGGTTATATTACAATGTAAATAAGGCGAATGAATATATGTACGGATGGATGATAATAGAGGTAAATGCAAAAAATAAATTTTGCGGCTATCAGTTAAAAGTCAAAGATCAATATACCTCTACCAAGATTACCTTAGATGAATTTAAAAGTAAATTCCAGCTTTCAGATGACATAGTTAACCTGTTTTACATGAATGAAAAAAACTTAAAATCTCTTTTTAACAGCAAGGGGTACTCCCTTGAAAAACAGGAAGAAGGACTTGACTATTTAGATGAGTATGCTGTGAAAGGAATTCCTTCTTCGTACAGTTATATTATCATTCAGATTGGAAGAGGAAAAGGTTATGAAAAATCCAAGAACGACGAATTTAGCCGGCAGGATAAAGTTTACCAATTAGCGGTTCACTACTCGAATGCTTTTGATAAATAAAAGGGAGTTTTCCTCTTACTGTAACACATCATTTACGATAAGAATATAAAATGTGATTTATTCATATTGTAACCCGGCTCAGCACATTCAGTCGCTTGCTGATACAGTATATATGTTCCCGATTAGTAGAAAAACCGTATCTCTATCGTAAAACCATTTAGTACATTTGCTTTCTTTTAAGAAAGGGAAAAATGAATAACAACGACACAATTTTGGTAATCGGTGCGTGTGGTCAAATTGGCTCCGAGTTGGTGATGTCACTAAGGAAGATGTATAGCAATGTAATTGCAGCCGATTTAAAAGAGCCGTCACAGGAAATTAAAGAAACCGGAATCTTTGAACACCTTGATGTTTTGAATAAAAACAGCTTAGCCACAACTATTAATAAGTACGGTGTTACACAAATTTATCATCTCGCTGCTATTCTCTCTGCTACAGGAGAAAAAAATCCTGAACTGGCTTGGCGGGTGAATATGAAAGGTCTTAGAAATGTGCTGGATGTTTGTGTCGAACAAAAAGTGAAAAAACTTTTTTGGCCCAGTACTATTGCTGTCTTCGGTCCTACTACTCCGAGAAGGAATACACCTCAATGGACGGTGATGGAACCCAACACCATTTACGGAATCAGCAAGCTGGCGGGAGAAAGATGGTGCGATTATTATTTTCAGAAAAGAAATTTAGATGTGCGCAGCGTTCGTTACCCCGGTTTAATCAGCTACAAAACTCCCGGCGGAGGCGGAACTACCGACTATGCTATTGATATTTATTTTGAAGCGAAGAAACATAAAGTGTATTCCTGTTTTCTTGCGGAGAGTACTACGCTTCCTATGATGTACATGCCCGATGCAATTCGCGCCACCATTGAACTGATGGAAGCTCCTGCTGAAAAGATACAAGTACGCTCTTCTTACAATATTGCTTCACTTAGTTTCTCACCAAAAGAGTTAGCTGAGTCCATTAAAAAAATTATTCCTGATTTTAATATCAAATATGCCCCTGACTTCCGTCAGAAGATTGCGGAGAACTGGCCTGAAAGTATTGACGACAGCGTAGCAAGAAAAGACTGGGGATGGAAATCTGAATTTTCTATTGACCGGATGACTGCCGATATGCTCGAACATATTCCGGGCAGCAAGATAGCAGAGCATGTTTAGCTTGCTCTCTGTCTCAGCGCTTCATATATCATCATTCCTGCTGCTACAGAAACATTGTAGGAGTCCAAATCTCCGTTCATCGGAAGTTTGACTAATTCATCTGTTCTGCGAATAATATTTTCCGCAATCCCCTCGCCTTCTGAACCTACGATAATAACCGTTGGTGATTTTAAATCAACATCATATACATATTTCGATGCACGCATATCGGCAGCGACTGACTGAATGCCGTGCATTTTCATTGCATCAATGGTTTTTGATAAAACTTTTTCGCGGCACAGATTTATTTTCTGCAATGCTCCCGCCGATGATTTTATTGCATCCGGAGTGATGGCTGCTGTTTCCGTTTGCGGTACAATCATCGCATGAACACCGGCAGCATAAGCGGTTCTTGCCATAGCTCCCATATTCCGTACATCTGTAACACGGTCGCACATCAGCAGCAATGGCAATTCACCTTTTTCATACGCCTGCGCCACTACACTCTCCCAGTCCACATAGCTGACTGATGAAACAATAGCCACTACTCCCTGATGACTTCCATGAACCAACCGGTTCAGTTTTTCTTCCGGTACTAACTGTAACGGAGCATCTGCTTCTTTTGCCAATCTGAATATTTCACTTGCATTTTCCTTTTTCAGATTCTTCTGGAGAAAAATTTTTTCAATTGTTTTCCTTTCCCGCAATGCTTCCAGCACCGGATGAATACCATAGATAAACTGATTGGATGAATTATGCTTTTTCATTAGTTATCGGTTTCGGATATTACCACTGTGAAAGCTTTCCTATACTGTTGTTGATTAAACATACGAAAGTTCGTTCGTGCATTTCAGTTTCATAGTAGCAATTCAGTCCTGTTGTAATACTGCTATTATACTACACTTTTCTTTATTAAGTCGTCCAATTCAAGCACCGTGTCGTATTCCTTTTTATGAATTTTCTTAGCAGAAATATCAATCTTTAACCGTGTCAGAAATTCTTTGAAGTCATTGTTCATTGTTGCAAGTTTGTTCATCGTTTCCCAGTCAAGTGTCTCACGAAACTTAGCCGGTAATTTTATTTCAGATGAATGTGGGTCTTGCAGGTTTAGTTTGATAATGCCAATACCAAACGAAGTTGAAAGTCGTCTGAGTTCGTCAATGAAATCTTGTTCGTCAGAAATTTCAGATGCAACCAGATAACTTTCATTAGCCCACGAAGAATTGGAAACTGTTTGAAAAAAACTTTCTCTTAAATTACCAAATGACAATTCGCGTTTCAACTCAAAAGAAAGAAGTTTTACGGAAATATTACCGATTGCCGAACTCAACTCATAAACTTCCGGCTTCCACTCGTCAAGGGTGAAGTGACAACCAACCATGTCAGGATGCACCCATTCTCCAAATTCTTTTTTTGTTGATTTGGAATGATTAATTGTTTTGGTAAAGCAGTTGAGATGATAGTTAGCGTAGTAAGCGAGAAAAGGATGTAATGCGATTTCTTTATAATCAAAGTGTTTCTTCTTGGTTTCAGGTTCTTTGTTTACTGTCTCGTCTGTCAGGTCAATTTGTGTTGCTTGCGATTTGAGAAAAAATTTCTTCGGTCTGCTTCCGGTCACCTGAAAAGGACTTTTAGGGTTGTCGCGAACACTTACATAAATTTGAGCATACAGCGTTTGCCAGGGAGTTTTGCCTTCACTGTCTAATTGTTTGTCATAACCTTTATCAACAGCCGTCTGCCATATTTCAGTCGGGGAAAGTGGTCTTTTTGCTTCTCCTAAAACTGTTTGTGCAAGTTCAATGAATGTCATGTGGATTGTACCTTTTTAAATGTTGCATAACATAAATATCTCTGATGTAGTGAGCGAAGTAAACAGGATTAAGTTTCTCATCCTGTTAATTATCGCTCTCTCCGCTATCTCCGCTGCCCGGATTGTACATC
Source organism: uncultured Bifidobacteriaceae bacterium (assembly GCA_964424455.1). GTDB lineage: Bacteria > Bacteroidota > Bacteroidia > Chitinophagales > UBA10324 > CAYRJA01. Next base: position 9,105 of record CAYRJA010000076.1, on the reverse strand, counting down.
ACTTTATATTGTTCAAAAGCGGGACCTATTTTTTTCTGAAGCTCATCCTCTTTAAATGTTTTGGTTAAATCATCAAGTTGTGCCAGCACATACACTGCTTCGTTAATATCCCGTGTGTAATAACCACGGAAATTATTATCGAGCGAAGCGTAATACTTCAGATTAGCAAGATAAAAGTTAAACAATTTTTCTACTACCGGTTTCCCTTTTTCATAAGCGCCTGCTTTGTAGTAAGACTGAGCAATCGGCAACATCAGCAGAGAATACGGAACATTCCGCTCCGGTAATACGGTCATACATTTATCCAGTACTTCAACTGCTTTTGCAGTATCTCCTTCTTTAATTAGAGTATTGGCAAGTCGTGCAAAATTGCTGCGCAGATTGCTGACCATTCGCAAAATATTTTCATCAAGATAAACATTGAATTTATCTACTCCTCCCCATGCAAATTTGTTCATCACATTATCGTACATCACTTTAGTGTTTACACTTCCCGGTAATCCGTCATTCAGTGTTTGCTTCACCGGAACTAAGCGGTAAATCAATCCTTCCTGTTGCAGATAATCTCCCAAGCCGAGATAAGCATCTGATGATACGGAGATGGCAAAACAAATCGGTCGCTTCCAGTTGCTGTTCTGAATCATATCCAACACAAGCAAATCCGGTTTCATTAAACTTGATTTCGGTAGTTTCCATTCGAGCCGCGAAACAATATTCGCACTGTCTTTTGCCTCTACTATTCCATTTTTCAGACAATATTCTTTATCAACAGGGACATAAAGGTTTTTAGTCGGCAAAAAGTTTTCTCCGTAATCTCTTGACACATTATCCTTGCTCACCATAAACGCTACCACATCTTTTGCATTGTAATATTGATTCTGATCAATGCGTGGATCTTTTGCATATCGTGTAATGTCATGATTGGAGCCACGATAAGATTCTGAAGGAATAGAAATCGGTAACGCATCGCTTTCATTTACTTTTCTTCTCAGATTATCAATATACCAGTCCACACCGAGCAGACTGAGGTTGGCGATACGCACATCCGGACGGATACCTTCTACTTCCTGCGCATACCACAGCGGATAAGTATCGTTGTCGCCTTGTGTAAACAGGATTGCATCTTTCGGGCAACTCTCTAAATAATTTCTTCCAAAATCTCTTGCAGTATATCGGTGCGAACGATCGTGGTCATTCCAACCCTGTGCACCCATTATTCCCGGAACTATCAGGCAAATAACCAATGCAGCAATTGCAGCAGTCTGAGCATTCATTTTCTTTTTCAGATAATCATAAACAGCAATCACTCCAATACCAATCCAGATGCAGAAAGCATAAATGGAACCTGCATAAGCATAATCACGCTCACGCGGCTGAAGTGGGGTTTGATTCAGATAAATTACAATGGCTAAACCCGTAAAGAAGAACAACAACATCACTACCCATGCATCCCACTTTTCTTTTTTGAAATTGAATGCCATGCCGATTAAACCGAGAATAAGCGGAAGGAAGTAGAATTTATTTTTCGCTTTGTTATTAGCCATTGAAGGCGGAAGGTTATCCTGCGGACCCAGCCGTGCATTGTCAATAAAACTGATTCCCGAAATCCAATTACCGTTCTGTACATTATTGGTTAAGCCCTGCTGATCGTTTTGTCTTCCTGCAAAATTCCACAGGAAGTATCGCCAATACATATAATTGACCTGATAAGAAAAAAAGAATCCGAGATTTTGAGCGAAGGTAGGTTTCTGCCCTTCAGGAATATTCATCCATTCTCTGTAAAAACGGACATGCGATGCATCATCTCCATCAAACATGCGAGGGAAAATAGTTTTGTCTTCCGCGTCGTATTTTATAATTGGTTTTCGCCCGAGTTCTTCATACTTCTTTTCTCCCTGCCAGTATTTCATTGAACCGTTTTCCCAATCAATCTGATCTTGCCGGGTAATTTTTGCGGTGTAATACTGTCCATAAAGAAGCGGACGGTCGCCATACTGCTCGCGATCGAGATAGGAAACAAGGTTGATTGCGTTTTTCGGATTACTCATGTTGATGGAGGGATTCGCATTAGCGCGAATCAGCACCATAGCGTAAGAAGAATAGCCGATGATGATAAATGTGAGCGTGAGCATTGCTGTGTGCAGTGCGTAATTGTTTTTCTTGTAAGCATAATAAAATCCGCCAAGTATTGTAGCAAGGATAATTAGTCCCCAGAAAATAACTCCGCTGTTAAACGGCATTCCGAAACTGTTCACAAAAAGAATATCAAAGTTGGCGGCTATGTCCGGTATGCTTGGAATAATTCCGTATTGAATAAAACCGAGAATAGCGCAGGCAATCAGAAATGTTTTAATAACTCCCCAGCGGTTTACCTCTCTGGTCTTCTTAAAATAATATACAAACACAAGCGCAGGAACAGCAAGCAGATTGAGCAGGTGAATACCGATTGAAAGTCCCATCATATAACCGATAAAAACAATCCATCGGTCGGCATAAGGTTCATCTGCTACATTTTCCCATTTGAAAATTGCCCAGACAACAAGCGCTGTAAAAAAAGAGGATGAAGCATAAACCTCTCCTTCTACCGCAGAGAACCAAAGTGAATCTGTAAATGTGGAAGCCATAGCGCCGACAAATCCCGCACCCATTACTGCTATCAACTCTGCCATGCCAATTTCATTTTCTTTTTTCCCAATTACTTTTCTTCCAATGGCAGTAATCGTCCAGAACAGAAAAAGAGAAGTGCCGCCACCCATAATGTTACTCATAAAATTGACCATGAGCGCCACTTTATCTGTGTCGCCGGCAAACAGCGTAAACAAGCGTCCGAGAATTAAAAAGAATGGCGCTCCGGGTGAGTGAGCAATTTGAAGTTTCAAAGCACAACTGACAAACTCACCACAGTCCCAAAAGCTTCCTGTCGGCTCGGCAGTGAGCATGTACACGGCTGTTGCCAACACCATTACTAACCAACCTACTGCATTGTTTACTTTACTGTATAAAGTCATATTAAAAATTAGTTTTTATCGAGCGAACAAACCTAAATAATTAAGTTGAATGATAAATGAGGAAATAAATGTCCTAATATTTATGCCTAACAACCTGTTTTTTTCTTTCTTTAAAACAAATTCACATACCCAAAATGGATTTTTGCAGAGCGGAGCTCAACCGGATTACTAAACTGCTTACCGAGTGCATAACTCAATCCGAAAATACCTGCCTTGGTTTCAAAAGTAATTCCGGCGCCAAATCCAAACGGTGTATCGTGTAACAGTGGTGTTACAGAACTGTTTTCCCAATAAGCTCCGTCTGTAAATAGAAAGAAGTAAGAATTTTTTCCCAGCAAGTACCGGTATTCCAATGTAAGCACATTGTAAAATGAAGCATAAATAGATTCTTCGTCAAAGCCACGCAACAGGTGATTACCTCCTATGCGGTACAATTCATTCTGTAACAGGTTTTCTCCTGAAAGCAACCCTCCTGCATAACCCAGTTTAAAAATATTCCGCCGGAAGAGCGGAAAATATTTTTGTACCTGCACATCAAACTTGTATTCATTCACCTTAAGATTAAGCGTATCGTAAAGCGAATTGTAATCAAAATCAGAAAAGACATCTTTAATATTTGTTATCCGGTTATTCTTTCTGATTTTCCTGTAACCTGCTGCTACAGAAAAATTAGTTGTCCAGCCCTTTCGCGGATTCAACCGGTAGTCGAGATGTTCTAAATAAGTTTCTATTCCATAAAAGTTATTGGTTATGTCAAGTACAGAAGGCAGCCGGTGCGTAAGTTTGATGGAATTAGTATCCACTGAAAGTAAATCGGAACTACTGCTACGATAAAATGCTTTAATATAATTTCTTCCTTTCATCATATATTGAATACCTGCATCCCTTTTTAAATCAATGTAGAGCGTGTCGTTCTTGTACAATTCAAAATTCAAATCCACACCAAATGGCAGTGAAAACAAAAACGGATAAGTGAGGTTTGCTTTGAAGCGGGTAGTGCGGTTCGGATATTTATTCAGCCGCATTCCTATTAATTCTCCTTTCCCTAATGTATTGTTCAGCAGAATACTTCCATCACCTGTCAATAATAGTTTACCGGTAGTTTGATTATTAGGCAACACACCAAGAATCAAATCGAAATTACTTGCGTTTTTTTCTTTAAGAAAAAGGTTAATTGTTGCACGGTTATCATTGAAGATAATAGTCGGTATCCGTTGCACATTTAAAAAAGATAATTCCTGAAGCCGTACATCTGTTTTTCTTACAGCCGATTCATTATATGGCGAGTTGGGTTTAATACCTATGTAATTGCTGAGATAGGTTCGTGATATTCGTGCATCGCCTTCCACATGAATGCTGTCAATCAGAATCAGTTTGCCTTTATCAATAAAAATCTTTGCAGAAATATTTTCACCATTCCACCTCACACTATCCAGCCATACTTTGGCAAACGGGAATCCGTTGTTTTCACAGTAAGTGATAATGGACTCTTTGATAGCATTCACCTCACTTGCTTTAAAGACTCTGCCTGAATAAATTTTTTCTCTGAATCCGACTTTATCCAAAAGCACCGGTTCAACATTCCCGTTAGAAAGTTCTGTCCACTTCACTTCATTGCCAAGTGTAAGAAATATCCTTTCCTGTAATGAATCCTTCTGAATGGAATCTGCCGAAGCAAACAGATACCCTTTGTCATAAAGCGAAGTCATTATTTTTTTTACTTCACGATTGCGTGCGAGTGTGTCAGAAAAATTACTTTTGTAAGAAATCAACCGGCTGAGCGCTGCTGTATCTTTGTCCACCGGAATTACTCGTAAAGTAAACGGCTGAGCAACAGACAAAACAGGAAGTAACAGTAGTATGAAAATAAAACGCGGCATTAAAAAAACAAAGCTGCTTTATGGCTCACCGGAATGAAACCGCTAAGTAACGCAAAATACAATGGCAGGCATATATCTACATATTCCTTTTTGTCACAAGGCGTGTCATTATTGTGATTTTCATTTTTCCACTTCACTGAAAAACAAGCCGGCAATGGTGAAATCTTTGGTGAAAGAAATGGAGTTACAGAAGAATTATTTCGAAGGTGAAAAAATCGAAACCATATATTTCGGCGGAGGCACTCCTTCCCTTCTTACCGGATATGAATTGAATGTGATTTTTGAAAACCTCTACCGGGTTTTTACTGTAACAGAAAATCCTGAAATCACTCTTGAAGCCAATCCCGATGATTTAACCAAAGAAAAAATTTCAGAACTCTGCCAAACTCCTGTCAACCGGCTGAGTATCGGTATTCAATCTTTCCATGACAGAGATTTGCAATGGATGAACCGTTCTCATAATTCCAATCAGGCAACTGAATGTGTTACAGTTGCACAACAATCGGGGTTGACTGACCTTTCAGTTGACCTGATTTACGGCTTACCTGATTCTACTAACGAAGAGTGGCAGGAAAACCTGTCGAAAGCTTTTGATCTGGGTGTGCCTCATATTTCTGCTTATTGCCTTACAGTAGAACCGAATACAGCGCTGGCACATTTTATTAAAGCGGGTAAATCACACGATGTTAATGAAGAAAAATCTGCAATACAATTTGAGATTCTCACTACGCAAATGAAGAAAAATGATTTTGTTCACTATGAAATATCCAACTTTTGTCGTGGCGAAAATTATGCACGGCACAACAGCAGCTACTGGCGCGGTGAAAAATATTTAGGGCTTGGACCTTCCGCCCATTCTTACAATAAAAAAACAAGACAGTGGAACATAAAAAACAACTCAATTTATATTTCTACAATTGAAAAGGGTATAGTGCCCGCTGAATCGGAGACCCTCACTCCTGCTCAGAAGTTTAACGAGTACCTGCTTACTTCCCTGCGAACCATCTGGGGTTGTGATTTCGGAAAAGTGAAAAAAGATTTTGGAGAAAAATATTTTCATCTGTTACAAACCTATTCAGCGCCTCTTATAGTTTCAGGCGCACTGGAAGTATCGAATGATGTCCTCTTGCTGACTCAAAGGGGCAAATTTATTTCCGATAAAATCATTTCTGAACTGTTTGTTACAGAAGAAAATTAACTGTAACAATTCTTACTGTACATCCCGTTATCATAAGGCGTATCTTTGCTTTCATTATGAGCATTTCAGTAGAGAAGAAACTCCATCTCACCGGACATTCAGGAAGCATATATACAATTTTACAGGGTGAAGACAACAATACATTCTTTTCTGCAGGCAGTGAAGGAATAGTGGTAAAGTGGAATTTGAATGACCCTGCTAATCCTATAGCCTGTGCGAAAGTGAAGGGACACATTTTTGCACTGTTATTTCTACCTGACAAAAATCATTTAGTCGTTGGTGCAATGGATGGTTCTCTGTATGTGATTGACTTAAGCAGCAAAAAAGAAATTCATCACATTGCTTTCCATCAGCAATCTGTATTTGATATCCGCTTTTTTGATTCTAAAATCTTTGTCTGCTCTAAAGACGGAGTTCTCTCTATTTGGGATACAGCATATCGCCTACTGACATCAATTAAAATATCAATGGAAGCATTGCGACAAATTGATTTCAACCATCTGCATAATGAAATTGCCATAGGAGCAAGCGACCACAATATTTACATTTTAAATTCAACTGATTTTTCTTTAAAGAAAATATTGAATGGTCCGACCAATTCTGTTTTTTCGGTCTGTTATTCTCCTGATGGAAAATACCTGCTTACCGGCTCGCGCGATGCCCGGCTATATATATGGAATGTAAATGATAACTATTCATTACTTCAGCAAATACCGGCACATCTTTATACTATTAACCACATCGTTTACATCTGTAACAATAACTTATTTGCTACTGCAAGCCGTGACAAAACAATTAAGCTTTGGGATGCAAAAACATTTGAACTGAAAAGAGTCATAGATAAAGAGAAAGACAACGGTCATATCAACAGTGTGAACAAACTATCCTGGAGTGAAAAGAATCGTCTGCTTTTATCTACCGGCGACGACCGTTCCATAATGGCATGGGATGTACAGTGCTAATACAAAACCATATCAAACTTCAAGTCAGATACAATTATTAACTTGCACCATAAATCATTATCAACTTGACCATTGCCATTTATAGCAGACAAGTTAGCGTTCGCCATGTGGCGTTTATTCAGCGACTGATTCAATTGCTGGAATCTAAAGGCATACAACAACTGATTCATTTGTCGTGTTACAATCAACTGAAAGAACTGATTGAAATTCCGGCGCCGGTTCAAACTTTTTCTTCTCATTCTCACCTGAAAGATAAAGTGGATTTTATGTTTTCTCTTGGTGGTGATGGCACTCTGCTTGATACACTTGCCTTTGTTCGCAACTATGATATTCCTATCTTAGGAATTAATATCGGACGACTTGGGTTCTTAGCAAACATTGGGAAAGATGAAGTGGAAGCTGTTATTGACGCACTGGAAAAGGGAGCTTACTCCCGCGACAGAAGAACGATGATTGAACTGGAATCAAACAAGCCGCTGTTCGGACAAATGAATTATGCACTGAATGAATTTGCTATTCATAAAAAGGATAATTCTGCAATGATTACGATTCATACCTACATCAACGGAGAGTTTTTGAATTCTTATTGGGCAGATGGGTTGATTGTGAGTACTGCAACCGGATCAACTGCCTATAACCTGAGTTGTGGTGGTCCGATTATTATGCCTCAGTCTGCCAATTTTGTAATTACGCCGATTGCGCCGCACAACCTGAGTGTCCGCCCGATAGTAGTAAGTGATGACTCTGTAATTTCATTTAATATTGAAGGTCGTGGTGATAATTATCTCTGCACACTCGATTCGCGTTACGAAACAATTGACACTTCTTATCATCTGGCAGTAAAGAAATGCGGATTCTCTATCAGTTTATTGAAATTTCCTGACCATAATTTTCTTGATACTATTTCAAAAAAACTGCATTGGGGGTCTGATATCCGGAATTAAAATCTTATCTGACTCTCTTTTATATATAAAATTAAGATAATAGATGTTATCTTTGCTTCATTAAAAACCTTATTATAATAAATTCGTAAATCATAACCGCATAGAATAATCCTCTACATTATTCGTTAGAAACACTAACTATTCAAGTTTTGCGGAAAATATTTATCATATCTATTATAAGTATTATACTTTGTAGTGTGCAAGTATTTGCACAGCAAACAGAGTTCGGAATTATTGGCGGCGGCAACACTTACTTTGGCGATTTAAACACAAACACAAGTTTCCGTTTAACAAAACCAATGGCAGGAATTTACGGCCGCCTGAATCTAGATTCGCGTGTCAGTTTCAGACTAACGGCAAGTTATGGTTCAGTGGAGGGTAATGACAGGTTTGCAGATAATTATTATCAGATTCACCGCAATCTGAGTTTCAAATCACCTGTGTATGAAGTAGGAACTCAAATAGAATTTAATTTCCTGGACTATAGCTCTAATAATCCAAAGTTCCGTTACACTCCATATTTTCTTATAGGGCTCGGATTATTCAATTTCGATCCGATGGCTATTTACAAAAATGCAGAATACCGGTTGCAGCCCATCGGTACTGAAGGGCAGGGTTATGCAGAATATCCCGACAAAAAACCCTATAAACTTACTGCACCATTTTTCTTAATTGGCGGCGGATTCAAATATAAAGTGAATAAAAACTTCAGTGTTTTTTTTGAAGCGGCAAACCGGAAAGTTTTCACTGATTACTTAGATGATGTAGGCAGTGTTTATCCTGACAAAATTGTAGTTTACAATGAAGGTGGTCCTTTAGCAGCCAATCTGAGTGACCGTTCAGGTGAGATAGGCGGCTTGCCGGTAGGAAGCGGTAATAAATTCCGTGCAGACAAAAAGAAAGATGCTTATTTGTTTTTCGGAATCGGGGCATCTGTTACAATTAATAAATATAAGTGCCCCGATATGGCGAGGCACTGAAGAAACTGAAACTCATCAATATCATCTGTAAAAAGGAAAAGAACGGCACTTTAACCCGGATCTTTCAGTGGTTGATAATATTCCTCTCCCGCAGGGTTAATCCTGAGCGTGGGTTTAAAAGCAAGGCAGGATA
>CAYRJA010000075.1:0-15878 GCA_964424455.1 uncultured Bifidobacteriaceae bacterium | reverse complement strand
TTCTCAAACGGTAATAAAACTTATTCCCCTATTTTTGATTCATGCAACAACACCCAATTAAATTATCATCAGGAAAGTATATCACATTTTTAGACTCTGATGATGAATACGAACCGAAACATTTGAAAACAAGAAAACAACTTTTAACAGATAATAAAGAAGCTGAGTTCTTACATGGAGGAGTAAAAATTATCGGTAACCAGTATGTGCCTGACAGATTGGATTACAACAAACAAATACACTTGTCAGAATGTGTTATTGGAGGAACATTTTTTATCAGCAGAAGATTGTTCAATCTGTTGAAAGAGTTTAAAGATATACCGATGGGAAGTGATGCAGAGTTCTATGAAAGAGTGAATAAAATGAATGTTAGCATTATTAAGACCGAGATACCCACTTATATCTATCATCGTGAGAGTAATGATTCAATCACCAATAATTTCACTAAGAATTCTGAACAGACAGGCAGCTAAAGTCAACTATTTTCCTTTTTCAAATCGGGCAGCATCCATGTAATCAAACCGATAAGAGGAAGAAAAGCACAAACATGATAAACGAAATATATATCCGTTGCATCCGCCAACACTCCGAGCAGAGCGGAACCCAATCCGCCCATTCCGAAAGCAAACCCGAAAAACAGTCCTGATATCATTCCGATTTTACCCGGCATCAATTCCTGTGCATAAACTAAAATAGCCGGAAACGCTGACGAGAGTATAAACCCAATGATTATACTTAATACGGTTGTCCAGAACAAACTTGCATAAGGCATTACCAGTGTAAAAGGCGCTACTCCGAGAATAGAAAACCAGATAACATATTTTCTACCATAGCGGTCGCCAAGTGGCCCGCCGAAATAAGTGCCTAAAGCAGAAGCAGCTAAAAAGGCGAAGAGGAATAATTGAGAATGTTTAATGCTGACATCAAATTTTTCTATCAGAAAAAAGGTGTAGTAGCTGCTGATACTTGCTAAATAAAAGTATTTTGAAAAAATCAGCACTAATAAAACTGCAATAGAGATATGAACTTTTCGCTTTGAAAAGCGTGGATGATATTCTGTAACAGATATTTTTATTTTTCGTGCTTTTATTCTCTCCACACGGTGCTTCGTCCACTTACCTACATAAATCAATAGCAGGATTGCTAACAGAGCAAAAGCGCCAAAATACAGTGCGTGACTTCTTCCAAACTTTACAATAATTAATGCAGCAAGTAACGGACCTATTGCAGTGCCTGTATTTCCGCCAACCTGAAAGATAGATTGAGCCAATCCTCGTTTACCACCTGATGCCATGTAGGCGATCTTGGAAGATTCAGGGTGAAAGACAGATGAGCCGGTGCCAATCAACGCCACCGAGACAAGAATAGTTGCATAGCTGTCTGCAAATGAAATAAGAATAAGCCCCATGAGTGTGAAGCACATTCCAATAGCAAGCGAAAAGGGCTGTGGCTTTTTATCGGTGTATGAACCTACAAACGGTTGCAGAATACTTGCTGTCATTTGAAAGGTGAGTTGAATCAACCCTATCTGAGCAAAGTTCAGGTTGAAGGAATCTTTTAAGAGAGGATAAATAGATGGAATTAATGACTGAATCATATCATTCAGCAGGTGAGAAAAACTGATGCTGAATAAGATGGAGTAAACTGTCGTTTGCCTTATTTGCGCTGAAACCTCCTTAGATATAACCGCTTCTTTCATCAACCGCACAAAATTAGTAGTAAATTCTGTTACAGATATATTCATATACAGAGCTTACTGTTTGATATTTAAACAAACCAACTGAAAATAAATTCGTGTACTTTAAAATGAACTATTGTAACTCTTTAAGCATCAGTTCTCTGATATACTTTACCGGAGCGCTTCCATAGCTTAGAAATTTCTCATGGAACTTTTTCAGGTTATATGAGTCGCCTGCCTTTTGCTTGTATTCATTTCTGAAATCATAGATTTCTGAGAATCCGGTAAAGTAACTGCTCAATTCAACAGGTGACAGTACAGCATGAAGCCAATTCTTGCCAGCTTCAGTTTCAGATTGAAATCCCTCGGATATTAAAAGGTTCATAGCGTCCTGCTTGCTCATGTTCAGACAATGAACACTATAATCAAGAATAGTATTTAATGTAAATTTCAGTTCCCATTTACAGTACATCAGCCACATCTCAGGCGTGTCATCGGCATATCCCTGTTCGAGCATCATGTGTCCGCTATAAGCAGCCCAGCCGTTTACCATAGTAATATTTTTAAGAATCCCTTTTAATGTATCATTTGCCTTATTTGAATAAACAGCTTGTAAGTAGTGTCCCGGAATTGCTTGCTGCATATTTAAAAATTGCAGAGTGTAGTTGTTATACTCGTGTAGAAATTCTGCCGCTTGAGTATCATCATATTTATTAAGAGAAGTCATGCTGTAAAAAGTAATTCCGGCTTTATCATAAGGACCGGGAGAATGAATGTAGGTATCCACACCACTGCCTTTCATATAATCGGGCATATCGCGTATTGCCAAAGGTTGGGTTGGGTCGAGATAGAGAAGATTTTTTTGCTTTATAAACAACTCTAACTGCTGTACCTGATATTTAACTGTAACAAAAAAGGAATCTCTGTTACAGTGATTGGCAGACAGTGTATCAATCAACTGCTGAATGGCAGCTACACCTTCAGGCATAGGATTACTTCCAAAATATTTCTTCCAGAGTTGAGAAGTGATATGCTGCATTTGCCTGTGCAGATCAGATTCATGTTTTAATGCCTTTTCGTAAATCTGCTCTGTGGTGTATCTGCTCTGTGTTTCATATTGAAATTTCTTGTCAAACAGAGTTTTACCAATAAGCGCGCTTTTCATTAATGCAGAGTCCTTTACCTGCTCTTGTTGCAGTCCTATTAGAAAAGAAATATAATCTTTAATTGCTGTTACAGCATTGGTTAATCGGTCATTCAATAATTGTTTTTGTTCTGCGGTTAGTGTCGAAACCTTTTCACTGTCCGGAATAGATTGTGTGAAGACAATAAGTGATCCTGTGTTTTGTTCAATGGCAAGTGCGGCGTGTTCGGCAGTGGGTTTTTTAATATTTCCTTTTGCTGTAATAAAATAAGCAGGAACATATCTCAGCCGCTCTGTTACAGCTAATAATTTTTTATCAAGAGAAATATTTCTATTGCTCAGAACCAAATCAAATCCTTCGCCCACATTGTATTCAGCCGGATTCCATTGCCAGCTCTTCAGTGTTTCCACTGACCACTTATAGTAATCAATGTAGTTTTCAATCATTCGAAGATCTGTCTGATTAGCCGGGCTTAGTTTCTTCCAATCATATTTTTTTAAGCTGTCAGCAAATGCTGTATAGTATTTTATTTTCTGTGTCATTACTTCTAATGAAGGAATCTCAATTACGCCGTCATAATCATGACAACCTGATTGCAGCGCCCACTCAGGATTCAGTCTCCATAATTCATGTATAAATTCCTTTTTTATAATATTAAATGCCTTATCCTTCGGATATCTGTTGCGGTTGAAGCAAGCAGAAAGCATAGAGAATAGTAACAGATAAATAAAAAGTCTATAATATTTTTTGCTCATTCTTTGTTTGTAACAATAATAAATAATGTAAAAACGAGTTGAAGTAAAACATTAATACTGTTTTATACAATAGATGAACCCTAAGAAATAAACAGGAAACAGTTTGTAAATTATTTCGTACCGCAAAAAAATCATTTCTAACTTTACTCCTTGAAATAAGATTAAAATCTATAATATGAGAAAACTAACTACTTTCGTTTTACTGTTGATTACTACAGGCGCTTTTGCTCAACCAACAGACCTTACCACGCTGGTTGATAAATGTTCCCCCTCTATTTTTAAAATTATTACCTATGATGCTTCAGGCAATGAATATTCTGTTGGCACGGGTTTTTTCATTTCATCATCAGGCACTGCGTTGAGTAATTACCATGTGTTTCAGGGGGCATCAAAAGCAAAAATTAAAACGACTGATAGCAAAACTTATCTTGTTGACAAAGTAATCGGATGGAGCAAGGAGAGTGATATGATAAAGTTCACTGTGAAAAATGAACTGAATGAGGTTTTCCCCTTCCTTCAAATGAATGCGGTTTCACCCAAGCAGGGAGAAAAGATATTTATTATTGGCAATCCGCTTGGATTAGAAAAATCCGTTGCAGACGGAATTGTTTCCAGTGTTCGTCAGGATGATAAAATGGGAGAAATCATTCAGATCACAGCGCCCATTTCACACGGTAACAGCGGCAGCCCGCTGATGAATATGAGTGGAGAAGCATTGGGCATTGTAACATATTATTTAGAGAATGGACAGAACCTGAATTTTGCAGTGAGTGTAAAGAACCTGAATATTCTTGACCCGATTAATGATTTGCGTTTCCCTCCTGATAACAATACAAATATTACATCAAACAGCAACAACAATAACGAGAACAACAACACAAATAACAATGACAATTCAGATACTCCAAAAAAAGATTCGGATTCTGATTACAATATTGATTATGACGATCCCAGTAGCACCTTTTATTTTATTGATTCTAAAATAAAGTTTTGCTTAGACCTGGATGATAATCAGGAACCACTTGATCCCGGTACAAGCTATAATGTAAGTAAATCAAAAGGGAGTTGGATTTATGTATGGGTAGGGAACAACGGAAAGAAGTTGGCTACCGATCAGATTGTTGTTGATATCTACCGCAAAAAAGGTAAAGACTATAACGATTTTGTTGAAACGGTTAAATACAATATCACTTCCACATGGCCTGACACACATTTTAAATACACCTTTACTAAAGCAGGCGATTATGTCTTTAAAATGTACACAAAAGATAATGTGTGGATACAGGATGGGTATGTAACCATCGGTTATAAATAATTCTCCTCTTGGATAAAACTTTATTTCTGCACACTTTGTAGTTAAAGCAGAAACAAAGAATATTATGCCCCGAATAAAATTGGACATCCTTGCTTTTGGCGCTCATCCCGATGATGTAGAAATGTCATGTGGCGGTACCGTAATGAGTCATATTGCAACAGGAAGTAAAGTTGGAATTATTGACCTTACAAAAGGAGATTTAGGAACACGAGGCAGCGCTGAGTTGCGTTTGAAAGAAGCAACAGAAGCAGCAATAGTTATGGGTGTTACAGTTCGTGAGAATCTGTCCATGCGCGACGGCTTCTTTAAAAATGATGAAGAACACCAGATGAAGGTGATTCAAATGCTACGTAAATACAGGCCGGAGGTTGTATTAACCAATGCTGTAACAGACCGCCATCCCGATCATGGCAGAGCGGCTAAATTAGTCAGTGATGCATGTTTCCTTTCCGGATTAATTAAAATAGAAACCACGCTTGAAGGGAAAAAGCAGGATGCATGGCGACCGAAAGCAGCTTATAATTATATTCAGGACAAAGATATTCAGCCGGATTTTCTGATAGACATTTCTGATTTCTTTGAACGAAAAATGAAATCAATTGCTGCTTATCATTCACAGTTTTATGATCCTGATTCAAAAGAACCTGTAACTTATATATCACAACCCGACTTTCTTGATAGTTTAAAAGGAAGACATCGCAATTGGGGAAAGGTAATAGGCGTATCTTATGCTGAAGCTTTTACTGTTGAACGAATAATGGGAGTGAAAAATCTGAGGGATTTACTTTAACTCTTCTTCCGTCTTAGAATATGAATATAGTTGGGATACTTTGGCTGCCGGTTGGCTTCCGCTGCTCCCCAATAGTATTGAGCGAAACTTCCGTCTGAGGGAATATCAACCATGCCTGTTAAATAGTAATTGTTAGTCAGGTATTTGTTTGTCCATTTGAGCAAGGTGTCAGGTGAAGTAGGACGAACAAGCCACGAAGTGGAGATGTTACAGTAAATCATATATTCCGGCGCTGACTTTTCCAATTCTGTAATCATTTCTTCCTGCATCTGTATATTATACTTGTGCGGCTCCATTAGTGCATATACATACATATAACCCGTTGCTGATAACCTGTCGGCATAAACAAAAATTTCCGGCTCTGAGCCGAGTATTCCTATTTTGTCTGTTACAGCAGAATTACTTTTAATATATTTCCCTATTTCAACTGCTTCAACAAACGGATTATATCCATAAGCTCTTTTACAAACCAGATTCACATCATCATCAAAATAGTAACTGTGCTGTTGTTTTCCGATATTATATAGTCCAATCAGTGCAACAATCGTAAAAGGTAAAGTCTGAAGAAAAAAAGAAGGTTTACCCTTCGACAGAAAACTACACAGGTACTCAAGTGTAACAGCAGTAAGCAATCCGACTGCAGGAATGGCAAGTACGAAATAATGTTCCCGAAAATACAGTCCGGGCAGAACTGCTGCAAAGCAAAACAGACTGAAAATTGTTACAAACAATTTTTGGAACAAACTCATCCTACTCAACCATGTCGTAACAAATCCGGCAAAAGCTAAAACCCAGAAGACAGGATAGTCGGCAAACAATTTATCAAATGAAAAGCCGAATAGTGTTTTTATTTCATCCCATCCTTTCTCGGCAGAAGCATAACTGCCCGCATACTCAACTGTCCAAAACCAAAACTGATGGAAGGCGCCGGTGAGGTACATAACGAGCAGCAGTGCCAGATATGGAAGTGTTGCTGTAACACCAAATAAGGTGATATTCAATCCCGCTTTTTTCCACTGAATGGGTTTTTGCAAAACTTCTCTCAGAATAATTAACAACCCGCCAAGAACCATTAGTACGGCTGCCTGTTGTTTCATAAGAAAAGCCATTCCAAACATCAATCCTGATAGTGAAACAAAAAATAGCTTTCGGCTATTGTAATATTTAGAATAGAAGAAGAGTCCGAGGGTGAAAAACAGATTTATAAAATGTGTAGCGTGTGCGGCAAATCCAAGAATAGCAAGCGAAGGAGTAATAAGTGCATAAACTGTAGCTGTAACAAGTGCAATTACAGGAGTAGATATTTTTTTCAGTGAAACGAAAAGTAGAAAAATGGTAGCTAAAGAAACAAGCATCAATCCGGTATGAACTCCCGTTGGAGTGTATCCAAAAAGAAAGATGATGATGGAATACATATAGTAAGTACCCGGTAACTTCATGTTGTAAGCATCGAGATAAGGAATACCTCCATGTAATATCAGGTTTCCGATGTAGGCATATTCGCCTTCATCCCGCTCAAACGGTACACCGAGTAGCCTGACACGAATAAGAGCAACAACTAAAAGAACAACAGCAATAGAGATATTGAAAAAGTTAAATGTAGTTTCTTTTGCAACACCATTACTTCTTGCTGTCGAGTTACTTTTTGTAGCAGAAGTTTTTTTACTCTTTTTGTATGCCATGATTGAGTAGCAAATATAATTTTTTGAAAGAAAACTAAATATTGAGTGTTACTACTAATGAACAGTAACAGTTTCATAACTATTCAACCATCAGATTGCAGCCCCGAATGTCGCTGTTATCTATTCTTCCGAGAACTTCAAAACTTCCATCGTTATTGATTTTGCCTAAATCAGAGGTAGCAAGAAATGAACAAGAGTTGATGTTGCTGAGATCAATAATATTGAGAACACCTGTTTGGTTGTCAGCAAGAATTTGAAAAGGGTCATTAATATCTCTTACTAAAACTTTCATCCACGGAGGACTGAAAAATTTACCATTTGATTTTGAATACGCTTGCGAAAGCAGTTCGGACATTCCGTATTCTGAGTGAATAGAGGACAAGTTAAAACTATTCTTCAACTCCTGATGAAACTCTTCGCGTGTAATCTCTTTTCTTTTCCCTTTCATACCACCCGTTTCCATGATAATTGTATTCGACAGAGGGAAAGAATGTTCTTTGGCAAAATCAAGAAGTGCATAACTTACACCAAGCAGGATGGTCTTCTGCCTTTGTGATTCGAGTGTTCTTAATCTATTTTCAAGTTCATTAAAGTCATCTAGAAAAAAACCGGAGAGCGAATGATTTGATTTCCTGATTAGTTCTTCTGTCATGTAAATGAGCGATGAACCTTTGCGCTCCAGATAGGAGGGAAGTAAAGCAAGAAAACAATATTGCTCAGGAGAGCCATAAGAAAATTCAAATCCCTTCAAGAAACTTTTCTCATACACACTTATATCTGTTACAAAATGCCTGCTTTGCTGACCGGTTGTACCGCTGCTGGTAAATACTATTTGTGTATTACTGTTGCCTGTTACAATTTTATGTGTCTTGAATAATTCAACAGGTAAAAAAGGAATTTGATAAACAGTAGTTATTTCTTTCGGATTGATTTTTTGCAGCGATAAAAATTCTTTATACACTTCATTCTGTTCTGCCTGAATAGAAAATATCTGTAGAGCCAGTTCATTAAAATTATTTTCAGATACAGAAGAAATCTTCTCAGCAGAAATCATAGGGCAAAAGTATTCTTAAAGGAATAAACTCAGTGAATAGCTAAATTATATAATGATGTTTAATCTATTTAGAACTATTCTAAATAATATTATTATGTTTGCGCCACAAAAATTTATAAACTCTTTACAACAATTTTAAAAATGAGAAAAATCATATTAGTAAGCACTCTGTTGCTCATCACCTGCATGATTTCAAAAGCACAGGATAGAGTTTTCTGTCACACTTATCAGTCTAATGTATTGCCTGCCAATGTAGTTGACCTTGAATTGTGGACCACCTTGCGCTCAGGGAAACAAGATTATTTTAACGCCTATGAACACCGTATTGAATTTGAGGTAGGATTAGGAAAAAACATTCAGACTTCTATTTATTTTAACCATTCGGATAAAACAGCTCTTAAAAGAATTAATGACAGCACTTCTGTATTTGATAAAAGCACATCTTCAGGATTCTCCAACGAGTGGAAGTTTAAACTTTCCGATCCGGTTGTCAATAAAATAGGAACAGCTCTTTATGCAGAGGTAACGGGTAAAGGAAGAGAGTGGGAGTTTGAAGGCAAGTTAATTCTTGACAAAAAAATCGGGAAGAATCTATTTGCCTTGAATTTAATTGGAGAGTATGAAATCGAAACAGAATTGAACAGGAATGAAACAGAACTGGAAGGAGAATTCCCCGTCAAATTGAATTTAGCATATATGCATTTTATCGGAAAGAGAGCAGGAATAGGTATTGAGGCAATCAACAAAAACAAAATAGGGCAGGAGGATGGGTGGGAACATTCTGTCTGGTTTGCCGGCCCTGTGTTACACTTCCACGGAGAGAGATGGTTTATCAATTTCAATTTTATCCCTCAGTGGATTAACATGAAGAAGGAGAAAAGCACAGACAGCAATCTTGTGTTAACGGACTATGAAAAAATAGAGAGCCGCGCCATCATTTCCTATTCTTTCTGACAAAAAATTTTTGGCTTTGAGAATTGTAACACTTTGCTTAATACTATTTATCTCCACGGCGAACTTTGGTTGTTCGGTTAAAACGAAATCCACTTCAGGGATAAGCCCTTCTAAATCGTTGCAGGTAACAAGTTTTTCAGAAACGGATTTAAGCATCGGTAAAAAAATCTGTATTCAGAAATGCAGCGGATGCCATTCATTTTATCTCCCTTCTGAATATACAGTTGATGAATGGAAAGAGATATTGCCTGTTATGTTTTCTAAATCAAAAGCAGATACAATGGAGCAGCGGTTGATTAATGATTATATAATGAATTCAATTCAGTCAAAATAAAATTCAAAACTTATTCTATATCATTGTGAAATGAGTGAACAAACTACAGAAGAAGAGAAACCTGTAAAATATAAATGGCTCAAACGATTGGGCATTGCAGGGTTTCTATTCTTTTTTATAAAAGGCTTAGTATGGATTGGAGTTGCTTTGTTCGTATGGTTAGGTCTCTGTAATTAATTATTTTGCTAAGAAATCTAAGTTATTGTGTAACGCATTTCCCAAATTATCATAGCGGGCATATACAAACCCATTAGCAATAGAGTATCCTCCTGATTCGCCATTCTTATTGAGCGCAAGAAAAGCAACCTGCATATCTTTATACTTAGGCATTTTACTCACTAACCTTTCCACAGCAATTTTACACGCTTCTGCTGGAGATTTACCGAGCCGCATCATCTCCACAACTAAATGACTGCCCACGATTTTTATACAGGCTTCTCCCACTCCGGTAGAGGTAGCTGCGCCTACTTCATTGTCAACATACAAACCGGCTCCAATTATCGGCGAGTCACCAACGCGACCATGCAATTTATAACCCAGGCCGCTGGTAGTACATGCGCCTGAAAGATTACCGTTACTGTCGAGAGCAAGCATACCTATTGTGTCGTGATTTTCCCAATTTATTACCGGTTTGTACTCACTTGTTTTCAGCCATTCCTGCCATGCTGCTTTTGATTCTGCTGTAAGCAGGTTTTCCTTTTTAAAACCATTGTCAAGAGCAAACTTCAGTGCGCCTTCACCAACCAACATAACATGCGGCGTTTTTTCCATCACCAATCTTGCTACTGAAACCGGATGAACAATATGCTCTAAGCAACCGACAGAACCGGCTTCGCATTTCTCATTCATGATACAGGAGTCAAGTGTTACTCTTCCATCACGGTCTGGTATTCCTCCCAGTCCAACTGAATTTACTTTCGGATCACCTTCCGGAACTTTCACTCCGGCTTCCACGGCATCCAGTGCATAGCCGCCATTTTTCAATATCTCCCATGCGGCTTCGTTTGCCTGAATACCAAAACTCCAAGTGGAAACCACTACCGGTTTTGTTACAGTTGCTATTCTGTTCATTTTGAAATCATTTGAAAACGGATTGAGTGTTACAGCCGCAGCGCCTAATGAGGTATTGCGGATAAATTTCCTGCGAGTTTGCATGATGACGAAATTGATATTGCAAAATGCAAATTATTGTAATAACAATCAATGATTATTTATTCACTGCTTTGAAATAATCACCATACCGTCATAAACTTTATCTTTAGCCCTGAAGTAATCGTGTATGAAAAAAATATTAGTAGCGAACAGAGGAGAAATTGCATTACGCATCATGCGGAGCGCACGCGAAATGGGAATAAAAACAGTAGCTGTTTATTCGGAAGCTGACCGTAATTCGCTTCATGTGCGTTATGCCGATGAAGCAGTTTGTATCGGACCTCCGCCATCTAACCAATCCTATTTGCTTGGTAAAAAAATTATTGAGGTGTGCAAACAGATGAATGCAGATGCTATCCATCCCGGCTATGGATTTTTGAGCGAGAATGCTGCGTTTGCTGCTGATGTAAAAAAAGCAGGATTGATTTTTATCGGACCATCTGCAGAAGCAATGAATAAGATGGGAAGTAAACTTGCTGCAAAAGAAACAGCCAGAGAGCATAATATCCCTATGGTGCCAGGAACAGAAGATGCCGTCAGTGGTATAAGCGAAGCAAAAAAAATAGCAAGGCAAATAGGTTATCCGATTCTGATAAAAGCATCTGCCGGAGGAGGAGGAAAAGGAATGCGCACTGTAAATGAAGAAAGAGAATTGGAAGAGCAGATGAATATGGCAATCAGTGAAGCTGTTTCTTCTTTTGGCAACGGCACTGTGTTTATAGAAAAATATGTGCAGTCGCCCCGACATATTGAAGTTCAGATTCTGGGTGATAACTATGGAAATATTGTTTACCTGTTTGAGCGGGAGTGTTCTGTTCAGCGACGTCATCAGAAGTTGATAGAAGAAGCGCCGTCGTCTGTGCTTACTCCTGAACTTCGTGCAAAAATGGGAAAGAGCGCAGTGGATGCAGCAAGAGCGTGCGGATATACCAATGCGGGGACAGTAGAGTTTCTGGTGGACGACAAAATGAATTACTATTTTCTGGAAATGAATACCCGGCTACAAGTGGAGCATCCTGTTACAGAATTCATTACCGGATTGGATTTAGTAAAAGAGCAGATTAAAATAGCACACGGAGAAAAGCTCAGTTTCACTCAGGAAGATTTGAGCATACATGGTCATGCTATTGAATTGCGTGTGTGTGCTGAAGACCCAATGAACCACTTTCTTCCCGACATTGGTAAACTGCAAACTTATATCCGACCGCAGGGAGCAGGAGTGAGGGTAGATGATGGTTTTGAAGAAGGAATGGAAATTCCGATTTACTACGACCCGATGATTGCCAAGCTGATTGCTTATGGTAAAGACAGAAACGAAGCAAGAGAAAGATTAATCCGTGCCATTGATGAATATCAGATATCAGGAGTGCATACAACATTAGCTTTTGGCAAATGGGTGTTACAGCATCCTGATTTTGTAAGTGGAAAATTCGACACCAATTTTATTCCGAAAAATTTCAATCCGGAGAAAACAGAGTTATCTCCGCTTTCAGGTGATGAGGTTGAACTGAGCGCTTTGTTTGCTTCTCATTATCTAAGCCGTCAGCCGGCTTCAGGGATTACTGAGAATGGAGAAATAAAAATCAGAAATGTTAAAGGTTTCTCTTCCTGGCGAAAAAACAGAGTGGAATAATCACTCACAAATCACTACAATTTTTTCCGACTCTATAATATTGCTGTAGTGACCTGCCCTGTCCATTATTTGAATACGATAAAGAACAGTGTCAATGGTTTTGCCGGGTACGCAGGTAACTCCGGGAATATTAATAGACACCTGTCCGGAAATAGCTTTTATACTTCCTTTTGATGAGATATAAGGAAGACGGTATGTGTAGGTAAACGGTTTTTTACCACTGCGCAAATCCGTAATAAATGTATTAGTAGATGTGTCGGTTTGATTTACGCCGAGGTCTCCGTCACCGTCTTTAAAAGAAAAAACAAGGTTAACAGAATCAGCGTGCTCGCGAATTAGAGTTTTGTTTACACTGACAAACTCTATTGCCGGCACATCAGAAAAATCGGGAGGGTTAGTACATGTAGCAAACAGTACAGCCAATACAAGAACTATCAGCCCCCATTTAGGATAAGCGATAAGTGATTTTAAATTAACTGTTTTTTTTAAGGACATCATTGATTGCAAATTTAGCTTTTTGGATGAATGAATGGATAGCGCAGACACAATAATCTTAATTCTGTTATACACATATTTTAATGAACAGAACTCTTCGTTTATAAAAACAAAAACGCTCCCAATTTCTCAGGAGCGCTTCTGCCTTAACCACAAATGAAATTTCTTACATACCAAAGGCGTAGAAGTACTGACCGCCGGTATCAGGATAAGTACCTTCTATCATTACTCCGCCTTTTTTATTTTGAAGAGCAGATTTTAAATCGTTAACAGAGGTTATTATTTTATTATCAACCTTAGTAATTATGAATCCTTCCCGGATATCTGTATTGCGGGCAAGTTTACCGTTGTCATCTAATTTCAGAACCTTAGCGCCGCCACTGATACCTAAATCTTTTTTCTCTTTTGAATTGACCTCACCGAATTGTGCTCCTAACAGTGAGAAAGTGCTGCCGGCAGATTGCTTATCTGAAAGACTTACGCTTCCGGATTGGCTTTTCAGCACTACATTAATATTATTTTCTTTTCCGCTGCGGTTTACTGTAACATCTAACTTATCGCCCGGATGATATTTTGCTACCTGCTCCTGAAGTTCCGGTACTGTATTTACATCTATGCCGTTAACTCTTGTGATAATATCACCGGATCGGATACCTGCTTCTTTTGCAGCGCTTCCTCCTAATACGGAGTCAACATACACACCGTTGGTGATAGCAATCTTCTTTTCTTTTGCAAAATCAGCATCAATATTTGCTAAGGTGATTCCTAAATACCCGCGTTGCACCGAGCCAAACTTCATCAGGTCGTTCACCACCTTGCGCACAATGTTTACAGGAACGGCAAATGAGTAGCCGGCGTAAGAACCGGTGGGCGTTGCTATGGCAGAATTAATTCCCACCAACTCGCCTCTGATATTCACTAATGCACCACCGCTGTTTCCGGGATTTACTGCTGCATCGGTCTGAAGGAAAGATTCAATAGCGCCATTACTCTTCAGGATGTTTATGTTCCGTCCTTTTGCACTGATAATGCCTGCTGTTACAGTTGATTCCAGATTAAACGGATTTCCCACTGCCAATGCCCATTGACCTACCCTTACTGAGTCCGAATTACCGAAAATAATAAACGGCAATTTAGTTTCATCAATCTTTAGTAATGCCAAATCGGTATTGGGGTCAGTTCCTACTACAGTGGCGTTGTAAGAGCGTTTGTCAAATAAAACCACCTGAATTTTATCACCGTCTTTTACCACATGGTTATTGGTTACTATGTAGCCATCGTCTGAGATTATCACTCCTGAACCTGAAGATTCCTGCGGCTGATTGTGATATGGGTCAGGATAATTAAAAAAGAACTGGTCACCAAAGAAATCGCGGAACGGATCGTAGCCACGGGAGTAGTTGCGCTTGGGCATATAAGTCGTTTTAATATGAACTACGGCAGGAGTAGTCATAGCCGCAGCATAAGTAAAATCAGCTAAAGCACCCGGTGCTGAATCTGCCCCGGTATAATGGGCGAGGCGTACCGCCGCTGCCTGATTATTTTCGAAAGCGGTGTATGGGTTGTTAATAGCGAAGTACTTATTGTACAAGGCAAGAGTTATTAATGTGCTAAACACAGCAACAAGGGCAGTAAACCCGATTCGTTTAATATTCATAATCTGATAAAATTTAATTTTAGACTATTTCAAAATTTGTGCCGTTCAAACGGAAAGACTCCGCTAAATATTATTTAGTGTAAAAATTAATATCTGATTCCTCTATGACCTGTTATTTTTGTAAACCAAATTTGGGATATGAAAATTCAATTTCACAAATACCAGGGAGCCGGTAATGATTTTGTAATGATTGACAACCGCGATGAAAATTTGTCAGCTACCGACGAAAAATCTATCCGTTTGTTGTGCAACCGCAAATTCGGAATCGGTGCGGATGGATTAATTTTTATTCAGAACTCAGATCATGCTGATTTTGAAATGGTTTATTTCAATTCCAACGGAAAAATCGGCAGCATGTGTGGCAATGGAGCGCGCTGTACTGTGTTATATGCCGCCCGTCTTGACATTGTAAAAGGAATGCAGACAAGCTTTTTTGCTTACGATGGAATTCATAAAGGCATTATTGAAAAAAGCGGAAGAGTGAAAGTAACGATGTCTGATGTGAAAAAAGTAGAGGTGAAAGCAGGTCGTTATATTCTCGATACCGGATCGCCGCACTATGTAACATTCGTAAAAGATATTTCAGATGTAAATGTGAAAGAAGAAGGAAGAAAGATCCGTTACAATAAGACCTTTAAAGAGAAAGGCATTAATGTAAATTTTGTAGAACTTGACAAAGACGGGAAAATTTCAATGCGCACTTATGAACGAGGGGTAGAAAATGAAACACTCTCCTGCGGAACCGGCACGGTAGCAGTAGCTATTGCTGTTTCGCTGAAACGAAAAAATAAAAACACTGAACAATCCTATCCTATACAGGCAACTGGCGGTGAACTGAATGTAAGTTTTGAAAAAGTAAGGAACACTTTCAAAAATATCTGGCTGGAAGGTCCGGTAGAAAAAGTGTTTGAAGGGGAAATGGATATATAAGATTATTCCTCTTTCTACTTCAGCAACTCGTCTATTGTCTGCTGTGCTTTATAAAGATAGCTAAGAATAAATTATAGAGAATTATATTAAGTCAAGAACGATTGACAAATTTTCTTTTACCCTCGCAGAAATATTTTTTGGCAATACTCCAATTCGTTTAACAAGTCGTGAATTATCAATTGCCCTTATCTGGTCAATCATAATTTCACAATTCTCATTCATGCCTGCCCTTTTTGAATTTGTACACGAAGTAATACCATTTTTATTTCATAAATAGTCTAAAAGTATTATATTTGCCGCATGG
>CAYRJA010000074.1:0-15916 GCA_964424455.1 uncultured Bifidobacteriaceae bacterium | reverse complement strand
CCTTTTTTCTTTTATACTTACCTGCCTTTACTTGTAGTTTTCATGCAACAAAGCCGTTTATAACTATTGTTTCCGATATGCACGAAATAAAGCCCGGGAGTCAGCGCAGGAATGTGTAATTGGTTTTTACCCGGTTGCAGCTTACCTTGCTGTATCAGTTCACCTCTTATGCCGGATAACTGATACCTGCCTTCTTCCGCTGTGTTAATGTACAATGTATTACCGCTAACCGGATTAGGAAAAATACTGAATTCATCAGCAGTGATTTCTGATATACCTGTACTTAGCGCGCATATTTGTTCGTTGCGTAAATGGGTAGCAAAGTATTGTGGTGCACTATTCCAATTACTATAAGTGTCATAAGCAATCAGATCGCCGGATGAGTTATATTCAAAGGTATATTTAGAATAGTTTATCCATTCGGCGGTTGTAGTATCCCATACCTGATAATTCCACAAAGTCACACTATCGCGCGAATCGTAGGTGTAATCGGTTTTGCTGCTGTTGATCCACTTATTGCCGCTACTGTTCCAGTTTTGGTTTATTAGCTGAATCAGAAGATTACTGCTATTAACAGTATAAGATTTTTGACTATTGTTGTACCATAAACTGTTGCTGTTATTCCAGTTCTGATTGACAAAAAGGATTAGGTTGTTCTGAGCATCGTAAGTGTAATCATATTTATATTCATTTATCCATTTGCTGCTGCCGGCATTCCAATTCTGCTTTATTTCCTGAGTTTTGTTGTTATTGGTATTATAAGTATAATCGTATTCCTCATCATTTACCCAAGAGCCGCTACCTGCTGAATTCCAGTTGTGATAGACTTTCTGTGTCATATTGTTACTTGCATCATAGGTGTAATTATTTTTAGTACTGTTTTTCCATTTATTATTGCCGGCATCCCATGTCTGATACAGTATCTCGGTACGGTTGTTATTGGCATCGTAGGTCATATCATAATTCTTGCTGTTGACCCAGCCGCTATTCCACGTCTGATGGACTTGTTTGATTTGATTGTTATTAGCATCATAGGTATAATCGTATTTTCTGAAGTTTAACCATGTGAAACTGTTGTTGTCCCAGTTCTTCTGAATCTTTTGGGTTTGGTTGTTATTGGCATCGTAGGTATAATCGTATTTGTAATTGATTACCCAACTGCTGTTACCGTTATCCCATGTTTGATGTGTCTGGTTGATTTGATTGTTATTGGGATCATAGTTGTAACTATCCATAGTAGAATTTACCCATTGAGCGCCGGACCAGTTTTGAACGAGTGATAGAGTAGTTTTTCCTGAGCCGTTATATTTATAAATCCCTCTGCTATAGTTTGCAGGGATAGAGGTTCCGTTAGGATAAGTGTAAACATAAACTGTGTCCACCTGACAGGCATAAGAAGCAACACTTAATATACAAAGTAATGGAAGAAGAAGTAGGGTACGCATGGTTTTAAATTTTGATGTAAAGTAAATACTTTTAAAAAATTTTTTTAAAAAATTCTGCTCGACTCAATGAGATTAAAGTAGTTGTATATGGAAAGATTGAAAGATTAAAAGATTTACCTGTCATGCTGACGAAGGAAGCATCTGTACGCCTAATGATGAGATTCCTCCTTCGTCGGAATGACAAGAGCAATGATGAGATCCCTCGCTGCGCTCCGGATGACGGTTATTACATACCTAAATCAGGCATATCATTCTGTGGTATATTTTTTCTTTTTAGAAGTGATGTGTCAAACTTTCCAAAACGGTAGTTAAAGTTCAGCCGGAATACCTGCGGATCGCGCCGGCGCTCAGTAGTCTGAGTAAAGAATATGGATTCTGAGTAAGTGCTCGTTATTCTTGTTTTAAAAATATCAGATACACTAAGCGTAAGTGAAGCCGCTTTGTTTTTCAGGAAATCATATTTAAGCGATGCATCCACTCCATAAGTGGGGTTTACATATCCCTGTGCCGTAGTAGTTGTGCCGCCCCAATATCCTCCATGTCTGCCTTCTGTATTTCCACTGACTTGCAGTGCAGTCTTGGAGCGATAATCACCGGTTATCTGAAGAGTCAAATTATGAGGCATTCTGAAAGTAGAATTAACTTTAGTAAACCAGCTAAACTGTTGATTGTTCAGATTGTCTTCAAGGTTACTTCCATTGATGAATGAATTATAAGCATTGAAGTTTACCGATACATCAAACCACTTGGTAAATGAATTCTGGGTGGTCAGTTCCACGCCATACGCATAAGCCGACAACGCATTCTCATAAGTGGAAATAATGGTGTTTCGTTTCAGAACAGAGTCGTATTCAATCGTCTGGAAATTTGTAATCAACCCGGTGGTATTTTTAAAGTACAGAGAAGTGAGAATATTATTGTTCCGGTTAAATATCTTTTGCCAGTTTGCTTCAATTGAATTTACAAATTCAGGATTCAGGTCTGCATTGCCTTTGGTGAGGTTGAGTGAGTCAGTATAATCAGTATAAGGAATCAGTTGGAAAAATGTGGGACGATTTATTCTCCGTGAATAATTTATCTGAAAACTGTTATTCTCATTTAATTGGTAAGTACTAAAAGCGCTGGGAAACAAACTGACCGGATAGCTATTGCTGAATTTACTATGACTATTGATGATTTCACCATTGTAAAAAGAACTTTCACTTCTTAATCCCGCCTGAAAGCCAAACTTCTTAATTTGTCTTGTTACAGTGATATAGGCTGCATAAACCTGATCGGTGTATTTATAATCGCTTACATTGGTAGGAACCAGTTGATATTCGTCTGCCCCGACATTATACAAATAGTTGTTGATAGAGCTGGTGTATGATTTAAATGAACCTCTTATTCCTGCCTCTAATTTCAGGTGCTCAGTTATAGGATTTGTATAGTCTGTTTGTACCGTTCCGGTTTGAACAATACCGCTTCCTTTCTGTTGCTGAAGAATGGAGTTTTTTAAAGGCAGATGATTAACATCAAAATAATTAGTCTGATAATCGCCGGAATTGCTGGTAGTGCTATAATAGTAGCTGCCATCGGCGCTCAGTGTTTTTCCGTCTTTAGGATACAGATGTTTGAAAGCGAGTGATGCGCCGGTGTTATTAAAGTATCGTGTGCTGTTGGTTATTCTGTTGTAAGAGGTGGTAACTGTTTCGGAGGGTAGGAGAGTGTCTGTTACAGTAGTAAGATTATCCGTAGGGCTGAATGAGCCATGTCCATACATTCCGGAAAGTGATAGTGTGTTGCGGTTATCCATAAACCAGTCGAATCCTGCTCTGCCAAATCCGAAGAAACCGTTTGTGATGGCAGTGTCGCGTTGAAACAAGTTCATGTCCGGATTAGAGATAAGATAATCTCTTTCTGTATTTCCAAGCATTTGTGATTTCCGCTGATTCAACATTCCGCTTACAAATAAATTGATTTTGTTTTCACGGGCGTTCAGGTTGCCTCCGAAATTTACCCGTTCTCTTGAATCTACTCCGCCTCGGATAGCGCCGTTGTACCCCATTCGCCTGTTTTTCTTTAATATAATATTGAGAATACCGCCGCTGCCGCCGCTTGCATCATATTTTGCAGAAGGATTGGTGATTACCTCCACACTTTCTATAGCATCTGCCGGTATCTGGTCTATAGTCAGAGTGGTAGGTCTGCCGTCAACAAAAAGCTGAGGAGAAGAATTGCGTACAGAAACATTGCCATCAATATCCACATTTACGGAAGGGACATTTTTCAGTACATCTTCTGCTGTGCCTCCGGCAGCAAACTGGTCTTTCCCTACATTGTAAACTTTCTTATCAATTTTTAATTCATAAGTGGGTATTTCATCTGTTACAGTTACACCTTCCAATGTAATGGCGGTAGCTTGCATACTGATATTTCCCAGATCCTTGTCCACCATGTTCATCATTTGCTGCATATTCCCTTGCCCGGCTTTAAGATTAAAGGATATTTTTTGCTGGTAAATGGTATAACCGATAGCAGTAATGCTTATTGTAAACTGCCCGAATACAGGTAGTTTATCCAGACTGAAATCACCGTTGTTGCCGGTAAGTTGTCCGCTGATAAGTTCATCTTTGGGTTGATGTGTTACAGTATCCATTCCGGAGCGCGTCAGTTGCACGGAGGCAAATTCAATTCCTTTTTTTGTTTTGGCATCAACCACACGACCATAAAAATGCCCGACATTCATTGACTTGCCGGAGGAAGGAATTTGTGAATAGCTATTAGAAAAGAAAGCACATAGGAACAGTAACAGATATGTAATTCTCATGAAGGGATGTTAAAGAAAATGGATTTTGAGCGAGCTAAAATTATACCAATAAAAAAGTAAGGGACAGACAACAAATAGAATTAATTTTTCATTACCCATACATCACCAAGCCCTTGCTGATGATAAATTTGCATCTGTTGTATTGCATCTTCCTTAGTATGGAATCCACCAATACCTACACGGCGGTAAGTGTCATTAATTACAATTCTTGTAGTAATCCCTTTTACTTTTAATTGCTCTATCAGAATCTGTGAATTTTTTTCTCCTTTAAAGCAACCGAATATCACATAATATTGATTGTTTGTAACACCCTGCTGTATTTCTCCGGAAGAAATTTCCACTTCTTCTTTAATAGCACTCTGAATAAAATCACTCTGTGTTGTAATGTTAACCGGAGCAGAAGTATCAGGAGTATTACTTTGAATGATGAAGATGTTTATTAAAGAATCTTTATAATGAATATTGTTTTGCTCAGATGAAATACCTGAATTATTTCTCTCTGTAAAAACAGAGTTAAAAAATCTGTACAAACCGGTTTGCTGAAAATGAAAAGAACTGAAGTCAGTATTTACTGTAAGTATCTGTGCGGCAAGAACCAAAACGGCAAGTATAATTCCGTAGCTGACGGAGCGCAGTCGCCTTTTCTTTTTTGGAACTGATACAGAATGTTCGATAGCCGCAATCGCTTCTTCCCGCCGCAAAACAGGATGAGCTATGAAACGGTCTAAGCCAAAAGCAGGCAGCAAGAAATTCTGATGCTCTTCTTCTTTAAACTGAAGGTTTTTTTCCACATCAAAATAAAATTTACCGATGCCTGTCAGTAAAAAAACACCTTTTGTTTTAAGTGCATTTTCCATTTGCCTGACATATTGCTGAATACGAAGCGTTGATTCTTCGTAGGAAATATCTTCTGAATGAGCCAGTTCAGATATCAGCAACCCATCGTTGGAATTCAAACTTCGGTTGAATGCTAATGTTTTATGCGGAGGAAGAAAAATATGTTGAACAGGGTGAACTTCAGCAGAAGCATATTCTGCTATCAGCCCGCCAAAACCCGGAATAATTACACAGTTATGACGACAGAGTAATAATCTTATGACCGCTGAAATATCCATTTTAATAATGACGGCGAAGCTAAAAAATATTATTTGTGCTGCAGTTCAAAGTGATGCGAGTATTCAAAATAATATTCAGATTCTACACTTCAATTTGAAGTACATCAAATTAACACGGACAAAATAGACAAATAATTTTCAGTAAAAAAAGTTAGAGTACATATAGAAATACACACAGTAAAATACTAAGGTATCATTTATCACTGGTTTTAACAGACTAATTGTATTTGAAGAATAGTCATAGAAGTAAATATCCATTAAACCATCCTAATATTACTATTTTTATGCCTCTAAAATAAGTAGAGAAAATATAATAAGAGTATGAACAACACTATGAATAAAAGGTATATAATCATTTTAATAGTACTATTTATCCTTGTTTCAGTTTTTCATTTTGTAACATTAACCATTTCACCAATTGTATGGGGTGATGAGATTTTTATGAACTCTGTTGCATTAGATTTTGTAAAAAATAAAACATTTTTTCTTTCAGAAGATCCTGCATTTTCCAGAGGAATGGAAGTGCTTGCTTATGGTCCTATTTTCTTTGTATTGGATGCATTAATAATTAATGAGTTTGGAAACGGAATTTTTCAGGCAAGATTTTTACAACTCTTTTTTGGTTTAATGTTAATTGCATCTATTGCTATCTTTTTATACAAGAGAATAGAAGATAAAAAAATCTGGTTACTACTTGTGATGGCTTTTCTTTTTGATCCATTCTTTAATGCAGGATTGAATAGAGGAAGAATGGATAATGTGGCGAGTTTTTTTTATTTTATATCGTTCATTTTAGCTATACCTGAAAAACAGTATAGTAAAGAAAGTTGGTCTTCATATCTATTCTCGGGTGTATTTTTCCTTGCTACTATCTTAACAACTGCAAGATTTAATTTACTCGGATTACCATTTCTTGCCATTGCGATTTACCAGTTCTTAATCTCTAAGAATAAAGTTAAAACTTTTCTACACTGGTCTTTATGGGGTTTTATTATTGTGTCACTTTATATAAGTTGGATATTCATTAAGTTTAAGTCAATAGATAATTATATAGACCATTACTTAGAGGTATTAAAACGAGTACCCGGATTTCTTGGGTTTCATTTTTTTGTTCCGGTAGAATCAATACTATTGGTAGTTGTTGCAGTATTGTCATTAATTTTTTCTTCTATCAATAAGTCTTACGATTTTAAGAGTCAAACTAATATTTTCATATTATCAGTAATTACAGTATTCTATCTTTTTATTGGAGATACAGGTCCTTATTCTATTATAATTATACCATATATTTATTTGCTTATAGGAATAATTGCGAATTCAAAAAAATGGAAGGAGAGAAGAAACCTCCCGGTTTATGGAATACTGTTGTTAATAGTTTTTAATATTTCAATATTTAGTTTAAAAGGAGCAACCCTTTTATTTGAATATCCTTCCCGAAATTATAAGAAAGTAGAAAGCTTTATAAAAAAGAATATTCCGGAAAACTCCTGTGTGGTTGCTGATGAGATTTATTATTATGCAGTTTTATCTTCCGGATCTGAATTTCTTAATCTCTGTTCCTTTAACCGTAATACTGCCGAAGTTGAAAAGGTATATAGAGAAAAATATAAATACGATTACCTGATTGTATCAGAAAGAATAAAGAAAGTGCGGGGGTATGACATACCCTTTTATACCGATAAATCTGAGTTTATAAAAGTAGGCGAGTTAAAGATGCCTCATTCAGGTTTAATTGAATGGTTAAGTACTGCGAATATATTTAAGAGCTTAGGAACGTTTGGCAATTATAGTTTTTCATCTACGGGATATGATGGTGTAATTTACAAAAGAGTGAAACCACAACAAGATTCATCAAAGACTCTTCTCCAAAATAATTAATCTGCTTGTACCCACAATGGGTTTAATACCAATAGAAATGAGAAACAGTTCTAAGCTATTAAATATCTTTAAAACAGAAGTTATTATTCCACTTTGCTTATGATAGCTTATTTCTTTGGCTTTAATTGTTTCATAATCTTTTTTGTTGCCTAATTTTTCCGGTAGTACTCTAAGCAACCAAACGAGTGGCACATAGTAGGAGAAGAAATAAGTCTGGTATATAATCTTTAGCTTAGTTTCTTTAGCAATTCTTCGTGTATGCTTTTTATTAAATCTTCGAAAATGCCCTCCATGATTATCTTCATTTGACCATAAGCAATTCAATGCGGGAACGGTAATATAAATTCTACTGCCTGTGGGTAGAAGATCAGATAATTCACTTAAAAATTTACTGTCATCTTCAATATGTTCCAGCACATCAAATAACCCAATACCTCCTATGTTAATTTTATTAAAAGGAAATTGATGGAAAGTACAGCAATAAACATTCTCAGCTCCTCTTGTTACAGCATTTTTACAACCTCCCTTGCCCGGCTCACATAAAGCAGAATTAATACCTAATGGTTTGAAGTACTTTTCCTGAAAAAATTTTATTTGATAACCATTCCCTCCGCCAACATCTAAAAAGCCACCTTTAAAAGGATATTTCTTTAGAAACTTTAATAGTAATTTGTTTCGGGCTTGAAACCAATAAGAACCTTCTTCAATAGAGTAACTTGTATCATTACCATCATCCGGATATGAAATAGATTTTTCCTTTTCATCAATTAGCTCAAAATATCCTGTTTCGTTTTGTTTAAAATTCATAAGGAAAATAAACTTTGTATCTTATCTATAATGAAATCCTGACTGTTTTTTGATAGTTCGTAATAAAAAGGTAATCTCACTAAAGTGTCTGAGTAGAAATCACTCATAGGAAGCTCACGGCCATCATGCTTGTTACTATAAAACGGACTTTTGTGCAGACTTAGATAATGAAACACCGCATTGATTTGATTGGCTTTCAGTGTCTCTATTAAGCTCGTTCTCTGCTCTACTGTGTTGCAAACCACATAAAACATGTGGGCGTTGTTGGTAGCATAATCTGGTATGTGGGGCAAATGTAAAATACCTTTTTCTTCCAAAGATTTTAATCCATCATAATATTGTTGCCATATTGCTTTGCGCTTGGTTTGAATGACTTCTAACTGCTCTAATTGTGCATATAAAAAAGCCGCAACAATTTCTGACGGCAGAAAAGATGAACCTACATCCACCCAACCGTATTTATCCACTTCGCCACGGAAAAAGGCGGAGCGGTTTGTACCCTTCTCCCAAATAATTTCTGCTCTGGCAGCAAACTGAGCATTGTTGATTACTAACATTCCACCTTCGCCAGAAATAATGTTTTTGGTTTCGTGAAAACTAAAAGCTGCTAAATGTCCAATGCTTCCTAAGGGTTTTTTCTGTCCGTCTTTTCCGGTATAGAAACTGTCAATGGCTTGGGCAGCATCTTCTATCACAAATAAATTGTATTTTTTAGCCAAGCCCATTATATTATCCATGTCGCAGGCAATACCTGCATAATGTACAGGTACAATGGCTTTGGTTTTAGGAGTGATAAGTGCTTCTATTTGCTCAGCATCTATATTAGGACTGTTTTTCATAGAGTCGGCAAAAACAATCTTTGCTCCACGCAATACAAAAGCATTGGCAGTGCTGACAAAGGTGTAGCTCGGCATAATCACCTCATCTCCGTGCTTTATATCCAAGAGTATAGCTGCCATTTCTAAGGCATCTGTACAAGAGGTAGTAAGCAGGCATTTGTGAAATCCATATTTCTCCTTGAAATAAGAGTGACACAATTGGGTGTATTTCCCGTTGCCGGAAAGTTTACGAGTATTTACCGCATCAACGATATACTCATATTCTTTACCTGTTAGATAAGGTTTGTTAAATCCTATGCTATTCATTTTCTAATATTGCTAAACCGAAACCTTCTTTTCCATATTGATTTCCGTTGTAAAACATATACCTCTGACCTTCATAATCGAACACAAAAGGATAACAAATCATTTCGCTATCCCAACCTTTTTCAGATACTGTAATCCCTACTTCATCTAATGTTAATTTCCAATCAATACCATTAATACTCTTTGCATATCCGATTCTATAAGGTGTACTATCTCCACTTCTATATGAAAACCACATATGATACCCTTTTTCATCATGAATTACACATGGTCTTGAAAATGCTTGAGCAACTCCTAATTCATAAGGAACTGCTAAACCATGCTTAGTCCAGTTTTCACCATCGGTGGAAGTCGCATAATTAATTACATGAATCATCTCACCATTAGATGCACTCCAATCAATAGTGGAACCATACCACATTTTATATATTCCTTCTTCAAATAGAACGCATGGATATGATAGACTGATTTTATCAAATACATCATCAGTTCCAATAAATGGTTTTAAGGGATTTAATTTAAAGCTTTCATTCTTATTTATTAATTCAAATCGTCCCACATCTCCTCTCCAATGATTGTTTTCTCTAATCTGCCATCCCATAAAAAGAATGTAATCTTTGTTTGCTACTTGATAACTGCAACCAACACTAATACCATGAGAAAAAAACGAATCAGGATCTCCATACTTCATTACTTCCTTAACAGAATTTGTAACAATTGCTTTTGATTTCATATTAAAATCAACACTGCCAACCGAAGATTTATTTTCACTGTTTCTTCCACTATAATAAACTCGAAAAATATCCTCTGAAATTCTTACAGCAAGTGGGTTGGATGCATGCGTCTGAATATTTTCAGATATAGGTTGAAGATTGAAAACCAACCCTAATTTTTTCCACTTCATCATAGTTTAATATCAAAACTTGATTTATCAATCTTGGTTGGTCGGGCAGCTACATAAACTCCGTTTTCTTCCGAGTTTTTACTCATAATCACCCCTGCACCCAATAATGTTCCCTTTTCTAATGTTACTTTATGTGCAAGTGTAGAATTTACACCCAAAAAGCAATTTGATTTAATATGACAATGCCCTGATATTACTACATGAGACGATACAAAATTATGACTTTCAATTACACTATGATGACCTATGTGATTTCCACTCCATAGTGTAACATTATCTCCAATTTTAACAAAAGGTTGTACCGTATTGTCTTCAAAAATAAAGGCATTCTCTCCTGGTAAAGACTGACTTAAGTAGGAACATTTAGAACTGATATAGGAAGCTATCTTATATCCCATAGATTTCACTTCATTAAAAATTCTTTCCCGAACCGTATTCATAGATGCATAGCTTAATGCAACAAAAACTTCAACTTCTTCTGTTGAATACACACTGGCTAACTGCTCGAAAGGAATTATCTTCTTATTTTCAAAGATACTCTCTTTGATATATTCCTTATTTATAGTAAAAGCAACAACATCATAGTTACTATCTATTTCAAAATAATAGTTTGCGATTTGAGCAATGTCTCCTGTACCAAATATTACTAATTTTTTGTTTTTCATTTTCTTACAATTATAGTGAATTCATAAAGATCGTAATCATGTAAAACAGCTACATTCTTGCTGTAGTTCTTTTTGCAATGATCAAATAAAAAACAGGGATCTGCATAGTATAAATATTCTTTCATGTATTCTTTATCAGAATATTTAGTTAATACATTAAAAGAAAATCCATGATTACCCAAAGCATTCATTCTGTCTAATGTATGTAAAATGTATGCAAGCCATTCTTCTTCGCTTGAATGACTCGCTCTTACATTAAAGATACCACTTGCTATAACATAATCAAACTTAGATTCCTCTACTTGTGTAGTAAAAGAAATTCTATCTCTATCCTTAAAAAGTGATTTAGCAGCATCTATCATTTCCTTAGATACATCAAGTCCTGTATAGTTGAAATTTGAATAACTATTTTGATATAAGAAATTTATAAGTTCACCGTAACCACATCCATAATCTAAAACTGAAAACTCATCTTTATTAATCACATTACACAATTGCTCGAATCTAATGTATTGGCTCTCTTTCGAATTCCAATCTACACCATTTGGTGTATTTCCAAACTCCTTGATTTTGTTTGAATAATAATCTCCTACCGATTTCAATATTTTATCACTCATATTATTGGTTATTATAGGAGGTTTTTTAATCGTTTAGTTCTGTATTCATCTACACTTTTCGATAATCTTGTTCGGTATCCGAATAGCATACTTAGCAAATCGTCATCTGAATATTTTCCATCAAGAAAACTTGGTAAATCTATTTGTTGCGCTATAAATGGCTTAACATACAAATGATTTACACCTCTCCGTATGATATTTTTTGACTGATTATATCCTGCTTTATGAAAAATCATACTGTTAAATAATATTACCGAACCTGCCTTAGCATTAACTTGAACAGCATGTTTTGAAAAATATTGATTTGAAGGAGCTTCGGTAAGTTGATGTGAAAAAGGGAGAACAAAAGTACCTCCTGTTTCACTATTAAAATCATCTAAACAATAAAACACATTACACGCCAATGGTTCACTTGAAGTCCAATTTTGATAAGGTAAATTGCGATGCCATGAACTCTGATGGTGTTCTTCATTTGGTTTATTGATTATGCCGTTCTGCAGATGAAGTACAAAAAAATTGTCAAGTATTTTTTCTACATAATTAAGCATACTTTTTCTTGAAGCTAATTTTACATACAACTCAGAATACGCTAATGGTATTCTTGCCATATTTTTCTCCTTTATTTTTACTAAATTATCTAATCCAAGCGCTTCCTCTTGAAGCATGTAAACCCTGTCAAGTTCGCTTCTTAATTCAATAAGTTCTTCACTGGTTAATGCTGCTTCGATAATTGTGTATCCTAAATTATAAAACTCTTCAAGGTGTAGTTCTTCCTTAGTTTGGAGATTAACACTTTTAGTTATTCCGTATGATTTCATAAGTTTATTTTAATTTAAGTTCACAATATATGACCATGCTCTTAGAATTGTTTTTAAACATTCTCTGTAATATATAAAACGGAAACAAAACAATTTCATTTAGAATTAATTTAAAATACCAAGGGTATATAGTTTTAAATTTAACACCTCTATTTCCTGATTGAATAGTTTGTTCCTCCATAGAAAGTAGCTTTTTATGTCCTTCGCTCTTTGAGATTATTTTATTTGAAATCTTAAACAACCAATTAGAGATAGGATAAGTTAATCCTGTTATTTCATTTATAACCAAGTTATGTTTAATTGCAATTTTATAAAAATCTTCAAACTCGTATCGTTTGTAATGTCCGGCAATTTCATCTTCTATTCCCCAGTATTTCATTGATGAAGGAACAAGAACAGTAATTACACCATTGTTTGTTAACACATTTTTACATTTCATAAAATATTCATCCACTTGACCATCATCTAAGTGTTCTATTACCATACATGAAAATATTAAATCAAATCTTTGAGTTATTGATGCTGTTATAAAATTGTCATTTAATATTTGATATTTCTTTTCTAAAATGTGTACTTTGTTTAATTTCTCATTGTTTACACAAGCATCTTGATTTAAATCAAAGCCAATCCCAGCCAATCCTTTTTGTAAAAGCAAATTCGAAAGCACTCCATTACCACTTCCAATCTCGCAAAAGTTTTTATTTTTATTATGTATAATTCTTTTCTTGAAATACATTCTTTGAAGAATTGAACCAGGTGCTATTTCGTTCATTAGATTATAAGTTTATCTTTTTATCTATAAAGTAAAGTGGTCTATTTTTTGTTTGTTCAAATGTTTTACCTAGATAGATTCCAATAACACCAATACTTGTTAGAATAATACCGGTGGAAAATAAAATTACAACTATTAAGCTTGCCCAACCAGATTTAAAGCCATTGGTCAGGTACATAATAATTATTAATAAAATTGACAGAAAGGAAAGTGTTGATATGGTAAGTCCTATACCTACAAATATCCTTAACAACTTATCTGATTGGGAGGTGATACCATCAATTGCATGTTTTATTAATTTACTGAAAGTGTAGCTGCTTTTACCTTCAAATCTAACTTTGTGTTCTATTTTAATATATCCTGTATGGAATCCTAACCATCTTAACACCATTAAATAATGTCTGTGATAGTCATTATAACTCATAAAAGCATCAGCTACTTTTCTGCTAATCAGACTGTACGCTCCAATATTATTGTCTGAGCTTATTGATTTATTATCAATAAGGTAGTTAAATATTTTATTATAAAGTTTCGCAGTCATGTTTTTAAAAAATGAGTGCTTACGAGACTCCTTATAGGTATAAACTATATCATAGCCCTCTTTTGCTTTGTCTATTAATTTAATGAAGTATATAGGGTCATCCTGAAGATCACAATCCATGATTATGATGAAATTTCCTTCAGCATTATCTATTCCTGCTGTAATAGCATAGTGTTGTCCAAAATTTCTACTGAGCTTTATTCCTTTAACTCTTTTATCTTTTACACTATTTCTTTCTATAGCTTTCCAAGAATTATCAGGGCTTCCATCTTCTACTAAAATTAGTTCAAAATCAAGAGTGATTTTTTGAGCTTCGTCCACTACTCTTTTTACCAACTCATCAACTATATTTTCGGCTTTGTAAACCGGACTAACTATGCTTAATTTCATATCTTTTTCAAAGAATTAAGAGTCCCATCTTTTCCTTCATTCAATAATACATCAATGATGCTCACTCCATGCTCAAAGTCACCGTGCAACTGATTATATACTGGATATCCGGAATAATCCCACCAATGTACATTAATATTTTCTTTAGCAAATAAACTTTCATCCATATATATTTTGGCGGCAGTGCCTGAAT
This sequence comes from uncultured Bifidobacteriaceae bacterium, assembly GCA_964424455.1. Lineage (GTDB taxonomy): Bacteria > Bacteroidota > Bacteroidia > Chitinophagales > UBA10324 > CAYRJA01. Next base: position 1,817 of record CAYRJA010000074.1, on the reverse strand, counting down.
AATAATCTGTAACTTTTAGCTCCTTACAAATATCTATCAGCCGTTGGTTTCTATCCTCTGCCAATACAAACTCTGATGAGCTTCTTATTTCTGTTTGTATTCCTAAATAATCATTAATGGCATTAATAAAATACAAATTAACCTCAGTTAAAAAGTCGAAGTTGCAGTTCCTATATAAATCTTCCAGCCACTCAGAAACCTCCTTAAAATGTGCTGCTTTATGATATGATTGTTTTATTGTACTCCAATGTGACTGAGTCCACGATTTATCAGCAATCTTTGTGTCTCTAATTCGCTGAAAATATTTTCCTTTTACCTCAACAGGAATCGTCAACCATTTTAAACCTTGTGCGGTTTTAATCAGGTTTCTGTTACGCCAGTCTCTTTTAGTGTATTGCATACAATCATATTCAACAAAAACATCCACTTGACGGATACTATCGAAATAGCCCTTCCATGGAATATAGTTGGATTGAGTAATGATAGCATTCTTTCTCTTTTCCATTCCTCATGCAAATAAAGTTAAAATATGAAACCTTACAAGGTTGTTTTGTAAATAAATCTATTCCAAATAAACTGGGTGCATGAATAATTGCAGGGATTACTTATGCCGTAGGCATAAGGGCTTGGTAAAAAATCCAATACAGACACTCCTGGAGCGTCCCGAAGGGACGCAATAACCTTCTCGTTCAAGTTATTACCAAGACTTTGCTCCTACGGAGCAATATAATTGTTGCTGCAAATATTCATACACCCAATAAACTTTAGACAGTTAAAATCCTGTATCAAAATATATATTTACCTGCAAAAAAGAACACTATTCTTTATATAGTGTTTTCCTGAAAGCATCTGAAATGTGTTCAACTATTTCACTCGCAGTCAGATTAAATTCAGTTTCCTTTTTTACCGCAATGTCTGCTGAAAGTCCATGCAGGTAAACTCCCATAAGAGCAGCTTCCTCAGATGAATATCCCTGTGCAAGAAAAGAAGTAATCATTCCGGTAAGTACATCACCGCTGCCGCCTTTAGCCATTCCCGGATTACCGGTTGAGTTAAAATAAGCAATTCCTTCAGCAGTTGTAACACAAGTATGAGCGCCTTTCAACACTATTACCACTTTGTGCTTTACGGATTTTTTTTGTTGCAACTCTAATCGCTCAAAAGAATTTTTAGTCTTACCAAATAATCGCTCAAACTCTTTTGGGTGAGGAGTAAGGATGCTTTTTTCAGGAATAAATTCCATCCAGTTTTTGTTCAGAGAAAGAATGTTCAGCGCATCAGCATCCAGTACAATTGGCTTTTTAAAATTATTTAATAAAGAAAGCAGCGCCTGCTGTGTGAGTGTTTCTGTTCCTATGCCGGGGCCAACACCGATAGTCGTAAAATTATCAGTGTTAGAAATTTTGGTAATAATATTTTCATGATCATCTAAACTCAGCATTACATCAGGAAGAGCAGATTGTAAAATCTGATTGCCAATTCGGGGAACATGAACAGTAGTTAGTCCTGCACCTGTTTTCAAACATGATTTTGCACACAATGAAGCAGCGCCCATTTTTCCTGTACTGCCGGCAACAATCAATGCATGTCCAAAATTTCCTTTGTGTGAGAATTTATTTCTTGGTTTTAAAATTCCGGAAATGTCCTTTTCCTCTATATAGAATTGAGGAGTTGTAACTGATTCAGTGTATTCTTTGCATATTCCAATGTCGGCAACTTCCCATTCTCCAACCGCACCACCACATTCAGGAAAAAGAAATGCGGGTTTCAGAAATTGAAATGTAACAGTATAGTCAGCCTGTATGCAGATTCCATCA
>CAYRJA010000073.1:0-15930 GCA_964424455.1 uncultured Bifidobacteriaceae bacterium | reverse complement strand
AGTTTTTTTGCAAATATCCCACTTTCTTATGTAAGCGACAATTTGGTATGCACCCGGTAAGTCAATTATTCCGCCACATTGGTTTATTCATTTATATTTGCCGGCTCTAAAAACGATTAAGAACCGACAACGGTAAAGTAATTTTTGTTGCTGTCCTTCGTTATCTGTTTTTCAAACATCTAATAACAATCTAATGATTACAAAAAAAACTTTTTCTCTCCTTGTCTTCTTATTTGTTTCTTCTTTTCGTTTAGTACTTGCACAAGAACCGCCAGAAAACTGGTTCAACCTCGACCCTGATAAGGATAAGTTCGCGGGTGTCAGCACAGAAAGAACCTATCAGGAGTTGCTGAAGGGCAAATCATCTCAGACCATTATTGTTGCCGTGATAGATGGCGGAGTGGATTTAACACATGAAGACCTTAATGCCAATGCATGGATTAATACAAAAGAAATTCCCGGCAACGGAATAGATGATGATAACAACGGTTATGTAGATGATATTAAAGGATGGGATTTTATCGGTGGCAAAAACGGCGATGTGGATCATGACAATCTTGAAATCACCCGTATCTACCGTGATTTGAAAAAGAAATATGAAAATGCAAATGTTGCTTCTCTCACCAGCGCAGATAAAAAGGAGTACGAGAAGTATCTTAAAATAAAGGACAGTTATGAAACCCGTCTTGCTGATACAAAAAAGCAGTTAGCTCTTTACTCTTCTCTAAATAATAATATTAAAACTGTAGTAAAAGAAATAGGAAAAGACAGCATCACAACTGAAGATGTCAATAACTACAGCCCTTCAGATACAAACATTACAGGCAAAATGGGAAAAATGATTTTGCTCGGAATGTTATCGTCGGGATACTCTGTAAAAGAACTGATGGAAGAATTGGATGGAGCAGTAAAACAGTTCCAGGGAAATATTGATTATGCTTACAACCTTGATTTTGATCCCCGATACATTGTCGGTGATAACTACGCTGATGTAAATCAACGAGACTATGGCAACAATGATGTAAAAGGTCCTGATGGCTTGCATGGCACACATGTCGGCGGAATTATAGGCGCAGTGCGCAACAACGGTATCGGAATGGATGGCGTTGCTGACAATGTAAAAATCATGGGAGTAAGAGTAGTTCCGGATGGCGATGAAAGAGATAAAGATGTAGCTAACGGAATTATTTATGCAGTTAATAACGGAGCTAAGGTAATTAACATGAGCTTTGGCAAAAGTTATGGCACGAACAAAAAAGCTGTGGATGATGCTGTAAAATATGCGGCTGACCATGATGTATTGCTCGTTCACGCTGCCGGTAATGACAACAAGAACAACGACAAGTCAGATAACTTTCCGAACGATAAATATGCAGATGGCAGCGGTAAAGCGCCCAACTGGCTTGAAGTTGGTGCCTGCAATTACAATTTTACTGCAGCGCCGTTTTCTAACTATGGAAAAAAGAATGTTGACTTATTTGCTCCCGGTATGTTTATTTATTCTACTATTCCGGGGAACCAGTATAAGAATGAACAAGGAACCAGTATGGCTTCTCCGGTAGCTGCAGGTGTTGCAGTGGTTATCCGCTCGTACTTCCCTACCCTGACTGCAGTTCAGGTTAAAAAGATTTTGATGAAATCCGTTACAAAAGTTCCCGGTAAAGTTGATGTTCCCGGAGATGCAGGTAAAAAGGCAAAATTCAAAAGTCTTTGTGTAACAGGTGGTATTATCAATTTATACAAAGCAGTAGAACTTGCACAGAAAATGTCTGTGAATAAATAATCTTAACGGAATTTAGCTCATAAAAAACTCCGATAAGACAACTTACCGGAGTTTTTTATTTGGATAGATATTATCCTTATGCCTGTGCTGTTGGTGTTCCAAAGTTCATAGGTATTGCAACGGTCTCTTCAATATCTTTAATCTCACCGTGCATAGACTCAAACTTTTTCACATTCTCTATCATCGCTTTCATAAAGCGTTTGGCATGCTGAGGCGTAAGCACAATTCTTGACTTTACTTTTGCCTTAGGTACTCCGGGCATTACTTTAACAAAGTCCACTATAAACTCCTGATTGGAGTGAGTTATTATAGCAAGATTTGAATAGATGCCTTCAGCTATTTCCTCAGTCAGTTCTATGTTAATCTGGTTCTGCTGAGGTTGGTTTTTGTTGTCTGCCATATTTGTTTTTTAATTTTTTAGTATTTCTAACAAAGTGAAGAATCTGTTTTAAGTGTTACAGATTCTTCACTCTATTCAGAGTTTTATATAATTAATCTTCGTCCACTTCTTCAATCGGAACGAGCATTTCCTTCTTTGATGCAAGAAGTTTTGCATACTCTTCCTTAGAACCAACTACTATGTCTTCATACTCAGGTAATCCTGTTCCGGCTGGAATCAGATGACCGATAATCACATTCTCCTTCAAGCCGCCAAGTATATCTTTTTTACCATTGATGGAAGCAGAAGAAAGCACTTTAGTTGTTTCCTGGAACGATGCTGCAGAAATCCAGCTTTGAGTGCCCAATGACGCACGAGTGATACCCAGTAATAATGGACTTGAAGTAGCAGCAATTGCATCGCGATACTCAACTAACTTCTTATCGCCGCGGCGCAGAACAGAGTTCTCTTCGCGAATCTGACGAAGTGTTACAATTTGTCCCACTTTCAGGTTCGCTGAAGCACCTGCTTCAGTAATCACTTTCTTATCAAAGATGTTCTCGTTCTCTTCAAGGAATTCAAATTTGTCAACCGGTTCTCCTTCAAGGAAGCGTGTATCTCCCGGATCTTCAATATGAACCTTACGCATCATCTGGCGAACAATCACCTCAATATGCTTGTCGTTAATTTTTACACCCTGAATACGGTAAACTTCCTGAATTTCATTTACCATATATTCCTGTAAAGCAAACGGACCTTTAATACTTAAAATATCATTCGGAGTAATAGCTCCATCAGACAGCGGCGAACCTGCTTTTACAAAGTCTCCTTCCTGAACAAGAATATGTTTGGAAAGCGGAACAAGATATTTACGCTGATCTCCGTCTTTTGCTTCCACCGTCATTTCACGGTTACCTCTTTTTACTGAGCCGAACTGAACCACACCATCAATTTCAGCAACTACGGCAGGGTTGGAAGGATTACGCGCTTCAAACAATTCTGTAACACGCGGTAAACCTCCTGTAATGTCACCCTTCATCTTGGCAGCAGTTCTTGGAATCTTCACAAGGATAGTTCCCGGATTTACTTCCTCCCCTTCATCTACATTGATATGGGCGCCAACCGGAATATTGTATAATTTTAATTCCGCATTGCCCTTACCCATTATCTTGATAGTTGGGATTTTTGTTTTATCGCGGGAGTCAACAATCACTTTTTCGCGGTGACCTGTCTGCTCATCGGATTCCTCACGGAATGTAACCCCTTCAATAATATTGTCAAACTGAATCTTTCCTTTAAACTCAGTTAAGATAACTGCGTTGAACGGATCCCATGAGCAAATCAATTGTCCTTTTGTTACTTTATCTCCATCTTTTACAGTGAGTATAGAACCGTACGGTATGTGGTGAGTATAAAGTTGCTTATCTGTCTTGGTATCCATAATCCTGATTTCACCTGTACGGCCAAGAACCACCATAAATTTATCACCATTCTCATTTACAACAGGGGTTGATTTGATATCATCAAAATGAATGATGCCGTCAAATTTCGATTCAAGTTTTGATTCAGTTGCACCACCGCCTGCAGCACCACCCGTATGGAAAGTACGCAGTGTCAACTGTGTTCCGGGTTCACCTATTGACTGAGCAGAAATAATTCCTGCTGCATCTCCTATTTCTGCCATCTTACCCGTAGCCAGATTACGACCATAACATTTTACGCAAACACCCTTCTTCGATTCACAGGTAAGTACGGAGCGGATTTCAACCGAATCTATTGATGTGTTATCAATACGCTTTCCAATATCTTCAGAGACTTCATCCCCTGATTTCACAATCAATTCATTTGTGTGCGGGTCAAAAATGTCGTACAAACTGGTACGGCCAATAATTCTATCGGAAATCGGCTCTACAATTTCATCGTTAGTTTTCAATGCGGAAATAGCAATACCGCGAAGTGTTCCGCAGTCCACTTCTGTAATAACCACATCCTGCGAAACATCCACCAAACGGCGGGTTAGGTACCCTGCATCTGCTGTTTTCAATGCCGTATCTGCCAGACCTTTTCGCGCACCATGAGTAGAAATAAAATATTCCAATACTGAAAGTCCTTCTTTTAAGTTAGCGAGAATCGGATTCTCAATAACTTCCCCTCCTGTGCTTCCTGATTTACGCGGCTTCTGCATCAATCCACGAATACCGCCAAGCTGACGAATCTGCTCTCTGGAACCACGCGCCCCTGAATCAAGCATCATATATACAGAATTAAACCCTTGCTTGTCGTTTGATAATTCAGTAATCAGTGTTTCAGCAATACGGTTATTTACACGAGTCCAGATATCAATAATCTGATTGTAACGTTCATTGTTAGTGATAAGTCCCATCTCGTAGTTGCCCCATACTTCTTCCACCTCTGACTGCGCAGCTTTAATCATAGGTGCACGGGTTTCTGAAATAATTAAGTCAGAAATATTAAATGACAATCCCCCTTTGAATGCCATGGTGAATCCGATTTGCTTGATATCATCAAGGAATTTGGCTGTGCGGGGTACATCTGTAATTTTAATTACATTACCGATAACTTCCCTCAATGCTTTTTTCGTAAGCAGCAAGTTGATGAAACCCACTTGTTCAGGAACTACCTGATTTAATAATACACGGCCTACAGTTGTTTCAATCAATTTTGAAATAAGTTGGTCCTTTTCACGAACCATTACTTTTACTTTTATGAAAGCATGCAAATCCACCTTACCTTCATTGTATGCAATCAAAACTTCTTCCGGTGAGTAGAATGCCTTTCCTTCTCCTTTTACTTTTTGTTTTTCAGTACTCTTTCTTCCTTTTGTGATGTAGTACAGTCCCAACACCATATCCTGTGAAGGAAGTGTGATAGGAGAACCATTCTGAGGGTTCAAAATATTATGAGCTGAAAGCATCAGCAACTGTGCTTCAAGTATTGCCGCATTGCTAAGCGGAACATGCACTGCCATCTGGTCACCATCAAAGTCAGCGTTGAACGCGCCGCACACTAAAGGATGAAGTTGAATGGCTTTACCTTCAATCAATCTTGGTTGGAATGCCTGAATAGAAAGACGGTGAAGTGTTGGTGCACGATTCAGCATAACCGGATGCCCTTTCAGAATATTTTCAAGAATATCCCAAACAACCGCTTCCTTTCTATCTACTAATTTCTTTGCAGACTTTACCGTTTTTACAATTCCTCTTTCAATCAACTTACGGATAATAAACGGTTTGAATAATTCCGCCGCCATATCTTTCGGTAATCCACACTCATGCAATTTCAACTCAGGTCCAACTACTATAACAGAACGACCGGAATAATCCACACGCTTTCCGAGTAAGTTCTGACGGAAGCGTCCTTGTTTTCCTTTCAATACATCGCTGAGTGATTTCAAAGCACGACCGCCTTCTGCTTTTACTGCGTTTGATTTTCTGGAGTTGTCGAAAAGTGAATCAACCGCTTCCTGTAACATTCTTTTTTCGTTGCGAAGAATTACATCAGGAGCTTTAATTTCAATCAATCGTTTCAAGCGATTGTTACGAATGATAACACGGCGGTATAAGTCGTTCAGATCCGAACTTGCAAAACGGCCGCCATCCAGTGGAACCAGCGGACGCAATTCCGGTGGAATCACCGGTAGATATTGTACTATCATCCACTCCGGTTTATTTTCAATATTCTGGTTAGCTTCACGGAAAGCTTCTACAACACTTAAACGCTTCAGCGCTTCAGTTTTACGCTGCTGTGAAGTTTCGTTAGCTGCCTGATTGCGGAGTTCATAAGAAAGTTCATCTAATTTGATGCGTGACAATAATTCTTTCACTGCATCTGCACCCATCTTTGCAATAAATTTTTTCGGGTCAGTATCGTCAAGGTGCTGATTATCCTTAGGAAGTTTTTCAAGAATGTCAAGATACTCTTCCTCAGTAAGTAAATCCATTTTTTGCCTTTCTTCTACTACTCCCGGCTGAATGACTACAAAACGCTCGTAGTAAACAATCGTTTCTAATTTTTTAGAAGAAACACCAAGCAGGTAACCGATTTTATTCGGCAATGATTTAAAATACCAGATATGAACAACCGGAACCACGAGCTTAATATGACCCATGCGTTCACGACGAACTTTTTTCTCTGTTACTTCAACACCGCAACGGTCACATACGATACCCTTGTAGCGGATGCGCTTGTATTTACCGCAGTAACACTCATAGTCTTTTACGGGACCGAATATTCTTTCGCAGAATAAACCGTCGCGTTCAGGTTTGTAAGTGCGGTAGTTGATGGTTTCGGGTTTCAACACTTCTCCAAAACTGCGCTCCAGAATAGAATCCGGAGAAGCAAGTCCGATAGTTATCGTAGAGAAGTTGGGCTTTATTCTAATGTCTTTTTTGAAAGGCATAATTCAAAAAACAGTTTTAATTATGATGAATGAAGAATTAAAATAGAAAAAACAAACAGGTGCAACGCATCAGAAAATACCCTCTGTAGGTGTTGCCGGTAACAGTTAAATAACAATGAAAAAGAAGAGATTGTGGCGCGCAAAAAAAATATCCCTCTTTTAAAAGGATTGCAAAAATAATTAATTCTGCAAAAACAAGAAATAATTATGCCGAAAATTTTATTGGCAAAGGTGGTATTTAAAATATACTAATGTGAATATATTTGAATAGAGTATTGCCAAACATAATTCTCAAATGATTTTCTTATTAAGAATAATGACTAATGATAACTATTTCAGGTGTAAGCGATTAATACTGAGGTTATTCTATCTGTCAAATAATATTCTTTCTCCTTTTATTGACTCATGGATTTTCCCGTTCTCGTATACTAAGTTTCCATTAACTATAGTGTGCGTAACCTTACCGGTAAATGTTGCTTCTTCAAGCGGTGACCAGCCGCATTTGTAGAGCAGATTATCTTTTTCAACCTTCCATTTTACAGACGGATCGAATAAAAACAAGTCAGCAAAATATCCCTCCCGGATATATCCGCGATTCATTATCCTGAACAAATCAGCCGGAGCATGACACATTTTTTCAACGACTCTTTCAAGTGAGATCCTCTTATCCAAATGCGACTGATACATCATATAAAATGTATGCTGTAACAGCGGCAATCCTGAAGGTATTTTGAAATAATTCGGTTTACCGTCAGCAGTCGTTGTGTGTTTTTCTTCCCATGTATGTGGTGCATGGTCTGTGGCAATAACATCAATCCGGTTATCCAACAGCGCTTTCCAGATTTCTTCTCTGTTTCTTGATTCCTTTATAGCAGGATTGCATTTAATCAGTGAACCCAATTTTGCATAATCATCTGCAGTAAACCATAGATGATGAACACATGCCTCTGCTGTAACATTTTTATCTTTCAGCGGAATATCATTTACAAACAAGGCGAGTTCTTCCGCAGTAGAAATATGCAGGATATGCAACCGTGCGCTATGCTTCATGGCAAGTGTTACAGCCAGCTTGCTTGATTTAAAACAATTTTCTGCGCTTCTAATCAGCGGATGGTATTCTATCGGAATAGTATTGCCAAACTGCCGTTTGTACTTCTCAGCATTTGCCTTGATAATGTTATCGTCTTCACAGTGAGTGGCAATCAATACGGGAGAAAAGCGAAAAACATTTTCAAGTGACTCCGGATTATCCACCACTAATTTACCTGTGGAAGAACCCATGAATATTTTTACTCCGCAGATTTTTTTCGGGTCAGTTTTTTTTACTTCTTCAATATTGTCATTGGATGTACCCAAGTAAAAAGAATAGTTAGCAAGTGAAGTCTGCGAAGCAATTTGATATTTTTCTTCAAGCAGTTCATGTGTATATGCAGGCGGAACTGTATTCGGCATTTCCATAAAAGATGTAACACCACCGGCAATTCCTGCTTTTGATTCTGAATAAATAGTTGCCTTATGTGTTAATCCCGGCTCACGGAAATGAACCTGATCATCAATAATACCGGGAATCAGATATTTTCCTGCTGCATCTATTTCAAGTCCTGCTGTAACATTGTTAATACTACCAGCTATCTTCTTAATTGTTTTGTTTTCAATCAGCACATCTGCGGAAATAATTCTTCCTTCGTTAATAATTTGTGCGTTGCGTATAATTGCTGTGTTGTTCAATGTTAAAAGTCTATAAAGTGAAATGTCAAAGGTGGAAAATTCGTATGATAGTTTTATTCTCCTTATTAGCTGTTACAATAATTTATATAGAAAGTATTTCAGCTATCCTCATCAATCCGATATTAGGTTCCACATTATGCTTGGTGGCTTTTGAGAAGGGTATGTATTCAATCCCACGATGAATGGACCCCACCATTACATTACGCTTTCCTTCCAGAAATGCTTCCACTGCCGCTACCCCCAACCGGCTGGCAAGCACCCTGTCCATACAGGTAGGATTACCTCCGCGCTGTACATGTCCCAGCACTGTAACACGAGTATCATAAAAATCAAATTTCTCTTTTACTTTTTTTGCAATTTCATAAGCGCCTCCTGCCTCATCTCCTTCAGCCACCACTACTATACTTGAAGATTTATTTCGTTTCCACCCCCGCTCCAGTTTGATAATCAACTGGTCAATACTGGTTTTAGTTTCAGGAATAAGGATTGCTTCTGCGCCCCCCCCTATACCGGTTCGGATAGCAATAATTCCTGCATCACGACCCATCACTTCTATAAAGAATAACCTGTCGTGGGAATTGGCTGTATCTCTGATTTTATCAATCGCCTGCATTGCAGTGTTAATTGCCGTGTCATAGCCGATGGTAAAATCCGTTCCGTACAAATCATTGTCAATAGTACAAGGCACGCCGATAAATGGAATATCATAATGCTTGCTGAATTCCAGAGCGCCGCGAAATGTTCCATCGCCTCCAAGAGCTATCAGTCCGCTGATGCCCACTTTTTTTATATTCTCATAGGCACACTTCATTCCCTCTTCTGTTTTAAACCGTTCGCTGCGTGCAGTTTTCAAAATAGTGCCTCCGCGATGGATGATATTACTGACCGACTCTGATTTCATTTCTATAATATCTCCGTCAACCAACCCTTCATACCCTCTCCGGATTCCTACTATTTTCAGTTTATTAAAAATGGCAGTACGAACTACAGCACGAATGGCAGCATTCATACCCGGCGCATCACCGCCTGAAGTGAAAACGCCTATTGTTTTTTGTTCCATTTAGAAAATATTAAGCACAGCAAAAGTAATTATTGGCTATCAGAGTATTACCTGTTGAAATTTTTTATCCTGGCAAGATTTTGTCTCCGGCAGATCTTCTCCACCTGTATTCAATGCAACTACACTCATTTTGCTGTAACACCTGCTACACTATCTTTCTTATGAACACTTATTTGCTTCTTTGATTGATGGAAGCGTGACTATTAAGAATTAACAGAAGTTATTCTGCTATTTCGGGGAATGATAAATCTGTTACAATCGGATAATGGTCAGAGTATTTTTCATAGGATGAAAAATAATTTTTTACTTCAAAAGTTTTATCTGAAAAGATATAATCAATTCTCAGGATAGGGAGAAAACGGTTGTAAGTATGCTTTACTCCCCAACTTTTCTTTATAAAAGTATCATTCATTTTCCCGCGTATGGTCTTGTAAGCATAAGAAGAAGGTGTGTCATTACAGTCTGCACACACAGTAACCGGATAAGGACTGTGAGAAATGCTTTCTGCAATATTCTCTGCCTGTTCGCCGCGGTATCCATAAGCTTGTTTCATCTTTATTACTATATCTCTTGCACGCTTAATACTGCCAAATTTCTTTTGCTCTAATGAATCAATAAACTTGTAATCATTTCTTCCGAAGAACACGCTTTGTAAGTGCGCATTATAAACACGTACGATTTTATCGCTTACTTTAATGTCAGAATATATACAGGCGTTACGTGTCTTATTGTTGTACTTTACCCTCTGATTATTCACAATAGGAAATTTACTGAAGGTAGCTATACCCCAATGCTCTGCTTTATGAAGTGTAAGTGTTTTTTCAAAATAATAATATTTGTAACCCATCTCGGTTAATTCTTTTACATTCATATAATCTCCTTCATCTCTGCTCATAAATTCCTGAAAGCATACAATGTCAGGTGAAATTTTTTTAATCTGCTTAAACATATTGCTTCTGGTCTTTTCATTAGAGCTCCAATTATATAAATCAAAATTGCGGACATTGTAAGACATGACGCGAAAGTCACCAATATGCTTTTCGGTGTTGCTTTTAAAATGAAAACCGAAAGTATTGAAGAAGCTACTCCATGAAAGAAGAATGGCAATAAACGGAAGCGTTGCATGACGCAGCCGTACAATAACCCAAAATACAGTAAAAAAAATATTGACAAACAACAGCGGAATGTATGCTAACCCAAAGAAGGAAAGTATCCACGCTCTGTGAGGTGGAATGTAAGCTGCCACATCTGACATAAGCAACGCAACGGCAAACAGTACGGAAAAAAGGTTTACACTTTTCCGCAGCCATGTCAATATAATCATTAGCTGTCTTTACTGGTTTTAAAAAGAAATTCTTTTTCTTCCTTAGTCAAACTCTCATATCCCGACTTGGATATTTTGTCGAGTATAGAGTCAATTTTCTGCTGCACAAGTACTTCATCTTTTTTTGTCTTTTGCCGTGGCTCGTTTTTCGGCTTTGAATAAGAAACTCTCATGTTAGATCTTTTCTTAAACAAGCCCACTACCGAATCAAAGAAAGAGTTAAGCCACTTGCTCCAATCATTTCCACTTTGCAATTGCTTAATAAAAATATAACCAAACAGAGCACCGCCAAGATGTGCGATATGTCCCCCTGGATTTCCTGCATTCACACTGATTAAATCTATGGCAACCATACCTGCAGCAAGCCATTTCAGTGCCACAGGCCAGATAAAAAGGACGATACTGTAATTCGGCGTAAGTGTAGCCGCAGCCACAACTATTGCCATTACTCCCGCAGAAGCGCCAAGACAGTAGCTGTCATTTACCACATTATTGAAATAGGGAAAAATATTGTAACACAAAATGTAAAGCGCTCCGCCAAACCATGAACCCATCAGATACACCGGAAGAATTTTTTTGTTGCCGACAAAGTCAGCCAGAATAATTCCAATCCAATAGAGCCACAGCATATTAAACAGGATATGCCATAAATCGAAATGAGTAAACTCATAGGTAATGATTGTCCACGGGCGCTGTAACAGTTGTGTTACACTTGAAGGGAGCGACAAGGCGCGGATAACAGTATCTATGGAATAACCTGCCTGAGTTAAGTCAATCAGTAATGAAGACAATCTCAGTACAATGAATACAATTATGTTAATGATAATGAGGCGTGGAATCATTTTCCCTGTTGGGGAGAAAGCATTTCGTATTTCACGGGAAATAAAATTATCTGCCATCAGAAAAAATCATGTCTTCTTGTTTTGTTCCAGTAGCGAATCATCAGGTATCCGAATAATGCGCCGCCTAAGTGAGCAAAGTGAGCCACTCCACTTTCCGTACCCGTAAACCCTGCATAAAGTTCAAACAGCATATATAACGCTACAAAATATTTTGCCTTCATCGGCACGAAGAAATAAATGTAGAGATAAGTATTCGGAAACATCATACCGAAAGCGAGTAGCACACCGAACACAGCGCCTGACGCTCCTACTACCGGAATATCTGCCTGCATAGGAACTATTGATTTTGCATACTCAATTGACTGACGGATAAAATCAGGATTGGAGGGGTACTCTTTCCATGCTGCAATAAAATTAGTCAGACTGAGATGATTGCTCTCTAACAGAGTAGTGAATTTTGCAAGTCCCGGAGAAAGAATATAAGCATTCACTTCATTCTGTATCTGATGAATTTCATAACCTGTTACACCCAGATGACAAAGAGCGCCGCCCAGTCCGCAAACGAAGTAGAAGATTAAAAACCGTTTCGGTCCCCATACATTTTCAATCACGCTGCCAAACATCCACAAGGCAAACATATTTGAAAAGATATGGATGAAATTGGCATGCATAAACATGTGCGTAACCAATTGATACGGGCGGAAATACTGCGAGGTGAAATAGTGAAGTCCGAGGTATTCAGTTAAGTCAAAACCGTAAGCATTGTTCAGCGCCATCATGGCGAGAAATACCAAGCCATTGATGATAAGAAGATTCTTCACCACCATGGGGAGAATCTGGAAACCGGAAGGACGGAAATCGTTCATTAAATAAAGTTCAGCAAATCTAAATAATCAGGCAGGCAACTGAGATAACAAATTATCCATGGATACTTTTTCACTTACCACTTTCTGTAATTCGGTAACAGAAATTCTGTCTTGTTTCATGGTATCCCGGTTACGGAGTGTTACAGTATTATCCTGTAATGTCTGATGGTCAATAGTTATGGCAAAAGGTGTACCGATGGCATCCTGCCTTCTGTAACGCCGTCCGATGCTGTCTTTTTCATCATACTGACACAGGAATGAAAATTTCAATTTATTGAAAATCTCTCTTGCTTTTTCAGGAAGGTTGTCTTTTGCCACCAATGGCAGTATTGCCACCTTTACCGGTGCAAGCGGAGCCGGAATCTGTAACACTATCCTCTCACTTCCATCCTCTAATTTCTCTTCTTTGTAAGCAGCAGAAATCACGGCAAGAAACATTCTGTCTAACCCGATAGAAGTTTCAATGACATAAGGCACATAGCTTTCATTGATTTCAGAGTCGAAGTATTGTAACTTTTTACCTGAATATTGCTCATGTTGCTTCAAATCAAAATCACTGCGGCTGTGAATACCTTCTAATTCTTTATAGCCAAAGGGAAATTCAAATTCAATATCGCAGGCAGCTTTTGCATAGTGCGCTAACTTCAAATGGTCGTGATAGCGATATTTGCTTTCGGGAAATTTCAATGCCTTGTGCCATTGTAAACGGACAGCTTTCCAGTGTTGATACCATTGTTCTTCTGTTCCGGGCTTGATGAAAAACTGCATTTCCATCTGTTCAAATTCTCTCATTCTGAAAATAAACTGCCGTGCTACTATTTCATTGCGAAATGCCTTACCGGTCTGTGCAATGCCGAATGGAATTTTCATTCTTCCTGTTTTTTGCACATTCAGGAAATTTACAAAAATGCCCTGTGCGGTTTCCGGTCGTAAATAAATAGTATCGGCGCTGTCTGTAACAGATCCTATCTGTGTGCTGAACATCAGGTTGAACTGGCGCACTTCCGTCCAGTTGCGGGTTCCGGAAACGGGACAAACAATCTCCAGATCAATAATAAGCTGACGCAATTCATTCATATCGTTTGCCTCCAGCGCTTTTTTCATCCGTGAATTGATTTCATCAATTTTCTTTTGCGGCTCTGTAACACGCGGATGAGTCGCCCTGAATTTTTGTTCGTCAAAATCATCGCCGAATCTTCCTTTAGCTTTCTGTACTTCCTTTTCAATCTTTGTTTCAATCTTACCTATATATTCTTCAATCAGCACATCGGCGCGGTAACGCTTCTTTGAATCTTTATTGTCAATCAGCGGATCATTGAAGGCATCCACATGTCCGCTGGCTTTCCATGTAGTCGGATGCATGAAGATAGCCGCATCTATACCTACGATATTTTCATTCAACTGCACCATACTCTTCCACCAGTATTGGCGGATGTTATTCTTCAGTTCCGCTCCGTATTCGCCATAATCATACACGGCGCTTAGTCCGTCATAAATTTCACTTGAAGGAAAAATATAGCCGTACTCCTTGCAGTGTGAAATAATATTCTTAAACAAATCTTGTGGGTTATTCATAGCCGGCAAAAATAGTTATTTGAAGGATAGTCTATTGCTAATTGTGTTCTGCTTTGCGGAACTATTTCTCTTCTCTGTCATGTCAGCAACTGAAGCATCTGTTAGTAAAGCAGATTTCCAACATACGGCGGAATATTTGTTTTTGTAAATTACCCCTTAAGACTAATGCCTTATATTTTTCAAAAGCATATCTCAAATTTCTTGTGTATCCTTACGCCGGTGAAGCGACTACGACTGAATCTGACCGTTCAAATTATCATTGCTATGCTGCTGGGTGTGGTTGTGGGTTGGCTTTACCATCGGCTATATGAAGGAGATGTGGAAGCGCAAAAGCAGTTTGCATCCAATATGCAGGTGCTGAGTGATATTTTTCTTCTCATGGTAAAAATGATTATTGCCCCGCTGGTTTTCAGTTTGCTGCTGACCGGCATTGCCAAAGTCGGTGACTTTAAAAGTGTGGGACGCATCGGACTGAAGACGATTGTTTATTTCACCAGCGCTACTTTTCTCGCATTGGTTACGGGATTAGTGATAGTAAATTTTTTTCACCCGGGGTCGGCGCTTCATCTGGAACATCCCGATGGCAGTGGTGTTACAGTTCAGCAGAAATCATTTAATCTCCACGATTTTATCCATACCTTAATACCTGACAGTATCGTAAAAGCCATGGCAGAAAATCATATTCTGCCTATTATTGTTTTCACCGTTTTTTTTGCAGTAGGAACAGCGGCTATTCATGAGCGCGGAAAAATTATCATTGATTTTTTTGATGCGGTAGGCCATGTGATGTTGAAAGTAACAGGATATGTAATGAAACTTGCGCCGGTTGGTGTATTCGGCGCTACTGCTGCCGTTATTGCTGTACAGGGACTTTCGATTATTGTCGGATACGCAGGAATTATTCTTTCATTCTTCGGAGGACTGCTGTTTTTCGTATTCGTAATATTGTTAGCCATCTGCTATTTCCTGAAAATTCCTTTTCTTAAACTGCTGTCACATACTCGCGAGCCGATGCTGATTGCCTTTACCACTGCAAGCAGTGAAGCAGCTATGCCTAAATTAATTCTCGGACTGGAACGGTTTGGCATCAGCAACCGGATTGTAAGTTTTGTATTGCCTCTCGGATATTCTTTTAATCTGGATGGCAGCATTATGTACATGATATTTGCCACCATCAGCATTGCACAGGCATACGCGATGGAAATCGGGCTTGGTCAGCAAATTATTATGATGTTGATGCTGATGGTTACAAGCAAAGGGATGGCTGGAGTACCGCGTGCCAGCTTAGTGGTGATTGCCGGAATGCTTACCATGTTTAATATTCCTACGGAAGGATTAACTCTTTTACTTGCTATTGACTGGCTTTTGGATATGGGACGCGCTTGTACTAATGTAATCGGCAATGCAGTGGCAACTTGCGTAGTCAGCAAGTGGGAAGGTGAAAAATTCGGACATCACCACAAGGAATAAATATTGCCGGCTTATTTCGGCAATAATGAATGACCTCGTAAGAGCGCAGCAGGATTTATCACTCAATCGAATAACAGAATTTTCAGAAACAGCAAACTGCTTTTGCAATGTATTTGTCTGTCTGTGATATTTGCATTGAATCAGTTAATATTTTTAAGAGTATAGTTGATCGTGCTGGTGTATTATTAAATAATTGACTCAATTGGCTCACATCGGTTCTGTTCCTGGAAAAAATATTAATTTGGATAAAGGGTTGTTGAAGTATTGTTTTTTAAATAATTCAGTTCCTACAGATTTTTCCTTGTTAGTTTGAGAGATACTACGATTCATCCATCAGGAAAGAATGGTAGCTCATAATTTTGTATCCGCCCCATTAAAGTGATGAATGGCTTTACCAATTGATACCCCTTGTCCTTTTATCCCTGATTACAGGGCTTTCGGGTCTAAAATAATTGATAGTCAAACTTTAAGTGGGTATAAAAA
>CAYRJA010000072.1:0-16007 GCA_964424455.1 uncultured Bifidobacteriaceae bacterium | reverse complement strand
GATTCATTATTTCTTTACCGATTGTGGTGAATACTGCAATTATTCATACACCCATTCTTTTGGTAATACTCTGAAAGAAAAATTAATATTGCCCCCATGAAGATCTTCTTTTACTCATCTTCAAGTCCTGCAACACTGCGGACTTAACATTCAGAGTTAAAAAATATCCTTATTCAGCAAGCGGGCAAATATTTATTAAGCGACATATAGGGCAGAGTGTTACAGCAAGGTATTTTATATCAGGGGGAAAACACTATAAACGCACCTGAGTTGTCAGCCGGAATTTATTTTGTAAAAATTAACGACAGAGGATATAAATTAGTGGTAGAGTAAGCACGTTGATTAAGACTTAATACTGTGTTGTGGTTACTTTCCGATACAAAAACGGCTGAATATGTTTTCCAAAATATTGTCCGTAGTTATCGTTCCTGTTACTTCTCCGAGGTAGTTCAGCGCTTGTTTAATATCAAGTGCGATTAATTCTTTTGAAAGATTTTCTGCTAAACCTTTCTCTGCATCGGTCAGCGCCTTTTCGGTATTTATTAAAATATCATAATGCCGGATGTTGGAAATAACTGTATCACCCGTTTTTACTTTTCTGTTTAATACTAAAGCAAGAAGGCGACTTTTCAATTCATCAATATGAGATTGATTTTTCGCAGAGATGAATAATGAGGCAATGTTTCCGAACTTTTCTTTCACTGATTGTTCATCTGTAACATCAGTTTTGTTGGCAACAATCAGTGACGGGACAGAAGAGAGTTTAAGTTTTTCAATATCCTCTTTTACTTCTTCTACAGATGCCGTACTTGCATCAAACAAGTAAATGACAATGGCGCTTTGCTTTATCTTCCCCATCGTAATTTCCACTCCCGTTTTCTCAATCACATCTTCTGTCTTGCGAATGCCGGCAGTATCAACAAACCGGAAACGGATCCCATCAATATTCAGCACTTCTTCAATGGCATCGCGGGTTGTACCCGGGATTTCAGAAACGATAGCCCGCTCCTCATTCAGCAGCACATTCAGCAGGGTTGATTTTCCTGCATTCGGACGACCGGCAATAACAGTGTTCACTCCATTCTTCAACACATTCCCCAATTCAAAAGAGGATTGCAGTTGTTTTATTTCTGATTTTATTTCTTTAATCAGTTGCTTGAGTTCTTCGCGGTTGGCAAATTCAACATCTTCTTCGCTGAAATCCAATTCCAGTTCTATCAGTGAAGCGAAGTGAATCAGTTCTTCTCTCAGCTTCTTTATTTTATTTGAAAAACCGCCGCGCATTTGCCGTATGGCTAAATCGTGTGCAACGGCTGAATCGGAAGCAATTAAATCAGCTACTGCTTCTGCCTGTGACAAATCCATTCTTCCATTGAGAAACGCACGCAGCGTAAACTCTCCGGCTTTTGCCGGTCTGGCTCCGTGCTTTATCAGCAGTTGAATAATTTGCTGAATGATATAGTGCGAACCATGACAGGAAATTTCAACTACATCTTCTTTGGTATAAGAGCGGGGCGCTTTGAAAAGTGTTACAACTACATCATCAATATCGCGAGCTTCTTCTTTTATTTTTCCAAAGTGAACAGTATGCGACTGCTGCTTTGTTAAATCTTTTCCTGAGAAAATTTTGTTACAGATGGTAATAGCATCAACGCCTGACAACCGGATGACGGCAATAGCTCCTGCACCCGGAGCAGTGGAAAGCGCTACAATGGTATCTCTGTTAATCATTGGTCAAGAGGGGAATAATTGAAAACAAAAGAACAGCCGGTAACTCATTCATTAACTTTACATTTTTAAAACGCAAAGTTATGAAGTTACTGATGGTTTGTTTGGGTAATATCTGCCGCTCACCGATGGCTGAAGGAATAATGAAAGAAAAAGTTACAGTATCCGGCTTAAAGTGGAAAGTGGATTCTGCAGGAACAGAAAATTATCATGTAGGCGAAGGCGCTGACCGGCGTGCAGTAAAGATTGCAGCACAGAACGGCATTGATATTTCCGGTCACATCGCAAGGCAGTTGAGTGATAAAGATTTTGAGTACTATGATATTATTTATGCAATGGCAACTGATGTGAGAAGAGAAATTCTATACAGGAATTTAAAGAGAGATTACCCAGATAAGATTCGTTTGTTTATGGATGAAATTAATCCGGGTAAGAATCTTTCTGTGCCAGACCCGTGGTATGGCACAGAAGCAGGATTTCAACCGGTGTTTGAACTGATTGATAAAGTTTGCAATGAGATTATTAAAAAGGCAATAGCGGGCGCTTATCATTCGCTGTAACAAAGAACAAACAAGTCAAACTAAACAGAATCAGTTTTCGCCCGGCTGAGGAATCTGATAAATATCTTTAGCTGTAACAGCGGTATTAGCCAGCGCCTTTTTTAATTCAGTAATCTGGGAAGTGGTGAACGGAATATAACTTACATCAAGAGTTTTCAACTGAGTCATTCCGTTTAATGACTGTAACACCGAAGCCATATCAAGCTTACTGTTAAAACTGATGTCGAGTGATTTCAGATTTTTCAATTGAGAAAACGAGGAAGGCATCTTAATTAAAAGGTTGGCTTTTAAATCAAGAGAAGTTAATGAAGAGAGTTGGTTGAAATTCGCCGGCAGTTCCGTAAGAGCGTTGTTCCTTAGATTCAGTGTTTTCAGTTGAGTAAGTTGAGCGAATGAGTCAGGCAGTTTTTTTACCATTTGGTCATTCAGCGACAACACTTCCAGATTAGATAGTTTACCAATAGACTCAGGTAGCAGCCGGAGGTGAGGCATAGATTCCATGTTTGGGAAATAATTACCATCTAATTCCAACACCTTCAGATTTTTCAAATCACCCATCCAATCGGGCAGCGATTGAAAGTAGTTGTGTGAAGCATATAATTGTTGAAGTGAAGTGCAGCCATTTAGCACATCATTCAGTTTTGCTAATCCACACCAGTTCACATTCAAAGTTTCCAACCGGGTCATTCCTTTGATTGCAGCAGGCAGTTCAACTAAAGTAATTCCACTCAGATTTAATACTTTCAGATTCACTAATGCAGAAAGAGCAGCAGGAAATTTTACAATCTTGTTTTTTGCCGACCCCATTGCATCTGTTCCGAGATTCAGATTCTCCAACAAGGTAAGTTTTCCGAGAGAAGAAGGAATTTCAGTAAGTGCATTTGCGCTAAGATCAAGAGCTGTAACACTTTTCAGGTTTCCGATAGTCTCAGGAAGTTTTACCAGTTCGCAGGAGGCAATATTGATATATTTTAGTTGGGTAAGCATATCCGCTTTTAAAAAGAAATTTTTCAAATCAATATTCGGATTGTTGTGCAAGTCGAGCGATTCAAGATGAGTCAGATAAGAAAGACCACCCGGCAGGGAAATAAAATAATTGGAACTGATGTCAAGATGTTTTAGTGTAACCAACTCACTTATGCTTTCAGGCAGAACAAAAAACTGATTGCCCGAAATGTTCAGTTGCTCCAGCGATTCCACATAGCGCAGATTAGAAAACAAATCCTTCAAATCCAATTTGGTATTATATGGAAGGTCTATGCGTTTGAGTTTTTTGCATCCATCAATTTCTGCGGGAAGGGTAGTGAGTGAATTTATTTTCAGATTAAGGGATTGAATTTGTTTGAGCGAACCAATACTGGCAGGAAGTTTTTGTAAGCCGCAAATACTTATTTCCAGATATTCCAAAGTAGGAATCTTTGCCAACTCTTTAAATGCCTGTTCCCAATTTACCCGTTGGCAGTGGCGAAATGTAATTCCACGCAGATGATTCAACTGGCTGAAATTATCCGGCAGCATTTCAAGCGAATCATATTCAAGAAAGAGATAGAAAACTTTCTGTGGTTGTTTCAGCGCCAAATCCACTCTGTAAAAAGTGCTGTCGGAATCGTAAGGCACTTCGTTTATTTGTGCAGAAACACTTAGCCAGCAAACGAAGCAGATAAATAAAAGAGAGATACTTTTCATGGCTGTAAATATGAGCCACTTTTCTCCAAGCCAAAGAAAATTCAATCCACAATCAACAGGTGAATCTGTTAATCCATTTTTTCAGGTCGCATCTGCGGGAAAAAGATAACATCCTGAATGGTGGGACTGTTCGTCATTATCATGGTAAGACGGTCAATACCGATACCCAAACCTGAAGTTGGCGGCATTCCGTATTCCAGCGCGCGCAGAAAATCTTCATCAAGCACCATGGCTTCTTCATCACCGCGTTTACCCAATTCAAGCTGTTCTTCAAAACGTCTGCGCTGGTCAATCGGGTCGTTTAGCTCAGAAAAAGAATTACAAATTTCTTTACTGTTACAGATAGCTTCAAACCGTTCTACCAATCCGGGTTTACTGCGGTGCTTCTTGGCAAGCGGCGACATTTCCACAGGATAATCGGTTATGAAAGTTGGTTGAATCAAATTCGGCTCACACTTCTCTCCAAAAATTTCATCAATTATTTTACCCTTAGCCATAGCCGGATCAAGAGGAACATGAAGTTTTACGGCTACTTCGCGTAACTGCTTTTCATCCATCTGAGAAATATCTTCTCCGGTAAAATGCTGAATAGCTTCAAACATGGTGAAGCGTTTCCATGGTCTTTTAAAATTGATAAGATGCTCGCCCACTTTCACTTCAGTGGTTCCGTGCAAATCCATTGCAATCTTCTCCACCATTTCTTCCACAAGGTTCATCATCCACTCGTAATCGGTGTATGCCACATACAGTTCCATCTGAGTGAACTCAGGATTATGAAACCTGTCCATCCCTTCATTGCGGAAATCTTTGGAGAACTCAAACACGCCATCGAAGCCGCCGACAATCAGCCGCTTCAGGTACAACTCGTTTGCAATACGCAAGTACAAAGTCATATCGAGGGTGTTGTGGTGTGTTTTAAACGGACGGGCTGCAGCGCCGCCGTACAATGGCTGCAGAATCGGAGTTTCTACTTCTATGTATCCTTTTGCAGTAAGAAAATCTCTCATCGAGCTGACCAACTTACTGCGTTTGATAAATACTTCTTTTGATTGCTGATTAATGTTCAGGTCAACATACCGCTGACGATAACGAAGTTCGGGATCTGTTACAGCATCAAAGGTTTCACCTTCCTTTTCTTTTACTACCGGCAGAGGTTTCAGTGATTTGCTTAACAGTTTTAGCGATTGAACATGAATGGAAATTTCTCCCATCTTGGTGCGAAACACAAAACCTGTTACACCGATAAAATCACCGAGGTCCAAAAGTTTTTTGAATACCACATCATACAGCGATTTATCTTCTCCCGGACAAATATCATCGCGGCGTATGTACAACTGAATTTTCCCAACAGAATCCTGCAGTACACAAAAGGATGCTTTGCCCATTTCGCGTTTGCCCATAATTCTTCCTGCTATGGAAACCGTTTTTCCGTTATAGCTGTCAGGGTTACTGTCAAATGATTGTAAAATGTTTTTACTGTTGTCATTGATTTCAAAACGCTCCGCAGGATATGGATTCACTCCTGCTTTTCTCAGTTCCTCCATTGACTGGCGGCGCAATACTTCATGTTCACTTAGCTGCATTAAAATATTTTTTGGCAAAGGTAATTGCTCTTTATATCTCTTTACAGAGGTGTTGGATTTTTATTTATCCCATTCTAAAAAATCAGGAAGCATCAGTACTCTCCATGCATCTGTTACATTTCCTCCGTCTAACAGTTCTTTTGCAAACTCATGCAGCCGTATTTCCATAGACGCTTCATCATTGTGCATACGCTGGAAAATTTCTATCAGCCGCTCATCTTTTTTCATCAATGAAACTTCGTCAGGAGTAGGGAGTGCTTCCACATTTCCTAACTGACCGAGATTATTCCCTGTAAGAATGTTACTGTAACGGATGCGCTCAGGTATATTATCGAAACCGATAGCCTGCTTAGACTTGGGTTTCTCCACATCAAATATGGCGTTTCCGCTTGCACGGCAATAATGATTATTACCCATGCGTGCTATCAAATCAATTTTATGCTGGTCAATTCTTCCCTCTGCATCCAGAACAGATTCATTGATGTGCATCAAAAGAATTTCACAGATAATAAGATTGGCAGCGCCGCCTTCCTTACCCATCGGTTTTACTTCCACCACTTTACATTCCATCTGAACCGGTGATTCTTTTACACGGAAAGGTTTAACTATCTCGGAAGGTATCGGAGTGAAACCTGATTTTACAAATTCATTTACTCCTTTCGGAAACTCCACACTTGCCAATGAAGTCTGCTGCACCATATCATAAGTCACCACATTGATTACCACCTCAGGATGTTCCAGCACATTCTCCACTGTGTTTTTCACTGTGTTGTTTTTTACACTGCGAGCCGGAGAAAATATTACAGTCGGCGGATTAGAGCCGAATGCATTGAAAAAACTGAATGGCGCAAGATTGGGATTTCCATCTTTATCAATAGTACTTGCGAAAGAAATCGGTCGCGGCGCTATTGCACCAAGCATGTAAGCGTGAAGCTTAGGAATGGAGACTTCTTTGGGGTTGATTTTGAGCATACAAAGATTGAAAGATTGAAAATTGAAAGATTAGAAGACCATTATATTAGTTATCAAATTTTCTTCCTCTTGGATTCTTTTTGAGGTAGTCCATGAAATTTGAAATTTCTTGTGACAGAGAAATTAATCTCGGATACATCATATCATAATCCTTTTTGTCAATCACCCCGACTTTGTAAGAAAGTATCAGTTGATTTCTTGTTTCCCCCGCAGACCCCTTTGCAATCCTCAGAAAATTGTAAAAGGATTTATTGCTGTTATATTCAAATCCTTCGGCAATATTATTTGAAACAGACGAAGCAGCATCTCTCACCTGATCTCTCATTTTAAAATCATTTTTCAGATTTGTTCGCTCACATAATTTATAAACTTCAACATACAAATCAACAGCGTGTTGCCACACCGGTAAGTCTTCAAAGCTGGAATAAGTTGGCATTTTGAGATTGAGTGATTAGATGATTGAAAGGTTAAGAGGTTGATTATTTCTGTAAAAATAATTCTTCAATTTTCAATTCTTCAATTTTCAATTCTTCAATTTTCAATTCTTCAATCTTTCAATTCTTCAATCTTTCAATTCTTCAATCTTTCAATTCTTCAATCTTTCAATTCTTCAATTTTTTTCTCTGCAAGAATTGAAAAATCACTTCCATCTTTCACAATTTTATTAGCGAGTTTTCCTAATCCGGTAATTTCCATTTCTACTACATCTCCTTCCTGCAGCCATTGTTCCTGATAGTTCGGATCGTTCAGTTTTCCAGTTCCGTTTAATTCGAGGAAACATCCTGTACCAACCGTTCCTGAACCAATCACATCGCCGGGATGAATGTCAACGCCGTAAGCGCACCGCTCAATGATTTCGGCAAATGTCCAGTCCATATCGCCCATGTTTCCCTGTGACACTAATTTTCCGTTTACCCAACATTTCATATCCAGATTATAATTGTTTCCGGTGTGCCCGGGTTTGGCAGGAATTTTATAAGGTTCAAGTTCATCCGGTGTAACCAGCACAGGGCCAATTACCGTACAGAAATCTTTTCCTTTAGCCGGACCGAGGTTCAGTTTCATTTCTTCCATCTGTAACACCCGCGCACTCATGTCGTTCATAATCATGTAACCGCCGATGTACGAGTCTGCTTCTTCTGCCCGGATGTTTCTCCCTTTTCTGTTTATGACCACTGCCGCTTCTAATTCAAAATCCAATTTCTGAAAATGATCGGGCATACATACTACATCGCCCGGACCTTGCACCGCCTGATGATTGGTAAAATAAAAAACAGGATACTGGTCAAACTCAGGAATCATCGGAACATTACGGTTGCGGCGCGCTGCTGCCACATGCTGACGGAATGCATACGCATCACGACAGGAAGTAGGGCGGGGCACAGGAGCAAGAAGATGAATGTTGCTCAGTTCTTTCGCTTTTGAAGAATTAATTTCTCCTTCTTTAATACGGTGGTCGTAATCCAGCGCCAGTTCAAATATATCTTCCCACGCATAGAGAAACAACTCCATGTTATCGGGAAGCTGCCAGTCAAGGTCGCGAAGGTCATACACTAAATTATCATTCATAATAGCAAGACGGTCGTGTTCCTCAACAGGATGCCAGTAAGAAATAAGTTTCATAGTATATTGAAATTTTTTTCAAAGATAAACGGAATATAAAAGTTACGGTATAAATGTATCTTTGAACTATGAAAGAGTACGATTTCATACCGCTTTATACTTATGAGGATTACGAGAAATGGGAAGGGAAATGGGAACTGATTCACGGACATCCTCATGCAATGAGTCCATCACCGGTAAGGAAGCATCAGCTACTGATATTAAAGCTGATGGGTGTGCTTGATAATAAAGTAGAAAATGCGTGCAAACACTGCAAAGTGTATTTTGATTTAGATTGGGTTATTTCAAACGATACAATAGTACGACCGGACATAATGATAGTTTGCGGAGAGTTCCGCGAGAATTTTCTCAGATTTCCTCCCACACTGATTGTAGAAGTAATTTCTCCTGCAACTATTATGAAAGACCGCAATATTAAATTCCGGTTGTATGAATCACAGAAAGTAAAGTATTACATAATTATTGACCCTGATAAAAAATCATGTGACTTGTATGAGTTGCAAAAAGAAAATTACACACAGAATAACAATTTGAAAGAATTTTCTCTTCAATCAGATTGCTCAATCAGTTTTGATATCCCGGAATATATTTCTCAGTTGGATTTAGACTAAGTTGTTTGAGAGGATTCGTGAAAAACTATTCGCGATAAGAAGATAAGGTAGCAAAAGCGCTAAGATGAAAGAAAGTAATAAGTTAGTATTCTGTTCTCTCAGCAAATGTTGCAAAGCCCTCTGTAAGAGAGTTTAAGTAACAGACTTCTAACAAAAAATTCAGATATCTCCCTTCCTGTACTTTATTCTCGTTTCTGCTTTTTTCATTTGTCGCTGAATGATTAAGTCGGCAAGAATTTCGGCTGCGGGTTTATCAGGGTTGGCAGCCAGTGTGGTGGTTACTAATTTTTCATCCACATCAATCCGGTAGAGTATCCAAAGTAGTTTTTCAAAATCGTGATCGAGCAGGAAGGATAATTTATCAGTGAGTAATTCTTTGAACCTCCTGAAGTTCTCTTTGTCATCTTCCGGAATTTCCAGATTGAAATTTTGCTGAATAATATCAACCGTAATTTTTTCCAATTCAGTACTCATCATTCACAATTCATCATTTATAATTCATCATTCTTTCCCACTCCCATACCGAACAGAGCAAAATCATACTTTACCGGATCTGCAACATCCAACTCGCACAACCGCTTCGTAAGTTGCAGAGTACTTTCCCACGCATTTTGTTTTCCGTTCAATAATGTCAGCTTCCGGGCTACTCTTTCCACATGTAAATCCAGCGGACAAAGTAATTGAGCAGGAGAAACCTTCTTCCATAAACCAAAATCAACTCCGCAGTTATCGCTGCGTACCATCCACCGCAGATACATATTGATTCGCTTGCAGGATGATTTTCTTGCCGGAGTCGGAATGTGTTTTTTTGTTCGTGAAGGCGCATCGGGCAGTGAAAAAAATAAATCATGAAATCCTGCCAATCCGTTTCTTACATCTTCATCCTCCTTTCGGATATGTTTTGCAAAAGCGTTTTCAAGTGAGTTATTTTCACTGTAGTAATATTTTAAGAAATGAATGAAGTAAAGCAAATCGGTGGTGTTAAATGTCCGGTGTTTAAACTGTAACAGCCGCTTCAAATCTTTATCCTTATGATTCAGGACAAAATCGTGCGGAGCATTATCCATCAACGACATCAGTTCGCTGCATTTATTTATGATAGTCTTTCTTAATCCCCATGCGAATACGGCAGCAAACAGTCCTGAGATTTCAATGTCTTGATTTTTACTGAACCGGTGCGGAATAGAAATCGGGTCGTCTTTTATAAACGACGGACGATTATAAAATTCAACCTTCCGGTCGAGTAATTTCTTTAACTCAGAAAAACCGATGGTATCTTTTTTCATCTTTTCCTTTCACTATTTTCGATGTGTGGTGTCTGTCAGTTACAGAGAAATTCCTTCACTGTATCTGGAATAACAGTCAGGTGTTTTGCAGAAACTGTACAGCTTTCTGAATTTCATCATGCAGCACGCGATCTGAATCGTTGAACGAAACCTCTTTGCGGAAATCGCTGACAAATTTCTCAACTGTAACACTGCTTTTCAATGGTCTGCGAAATTCAAGCGCCTGTGCAGCATTGATTAATTCAATGGCAAGAATATTTTCAAGGTTTTTAACTACGCGATAACATTTGGTGGCTGCATTTGCCCCCATGCTCACATGATCTTCCTGTCCGTTGGAAGAAGGGATAGTATCCACCGAGGCAGGCGTACACAATTGTTTATTCTGACTGACGAGTGAAGCAGCTGCATACTGAGTAATCATCATGCCCGAATGAAGTCCGGGATTGGAAATAAGGAAAGCGGGCAATTCTCTTTC
This sequence comes from uncultured Bifidobacteriaceae bacterium, assembly GCA_964424455.1. Lineage (GTDB taxonomy): Bacteria > Bacteroidota > Bacteroidia > Chitinophagales > UBA10324 > CAYRJA01. The sequence goes on along the minus strand of CAYRJA010000072.1, from coordinate 5,483 downwards.
ACCGCTGATAAGCTGGTAGGTTCTCCGCTCGGAGATGCTTCCCAGTTCTGATAATGCGATGGCAAGAAAGTCCAATGCCAATGCCAGCGGCTGACCATGAAAATTTCCACCTGAAAGAATCCTATCCTCTTCGGGAAAAATAGTAGGGTTGTCTGTAACAGCATTGATTTCAGTAGTTACTACCAGCGCTGCATAATTTAATACATCTTTAGATGCTCCATGTACTTGTGGAATACAGCGGAAAGAATACGGATCCTGCACCTGCATCTTGGGTTTGCTTCCTATCTCGCTTCCTTTTAATATTTCTAAAATATTTTTTGCTGTTTCCACCTGTCCGTTGTGCGGTCGTACTTTGTGCAGCAGTGCATCGAACGGCTCCGGCTTTGCATCAAACGCATCAAGAGAAACACAGGCAATCTTATCGGCAAGTGCGCTATATTTTTTTGACTGAATTAAAATCCACGCGGCATAAGCGCTCATAAACTGAGTACCGTTCAGCAATGCCAACCCTTCTTTTGATTTTAACTTCAGTGCAGTCCAGTTAAAATCTTTCAGAACTTCGGATGAAAGATATTTTTTCCCTCTGAAATTTACTTCTCCCAACCCGAGCAAAGGCAAACTCAAATGAGCTAACGGCGCTAAATCTCCTGATGCACCGAGTGAACCCTGCTGATACACCACCGGCAGCACATCGTGATTGAAAAAATCAATCAATCGCCACACAGTGGAAATATCCACTCCCGAATGACCATAAGCCAGCGACTGAATTTTCAGCAACAGCATCAGCTTTACAATTTCCTGTGGAACTTCTTCGCCCACGCCGCAAGCGTGCGACATCACCAGATTTGCCTGCAGTTGCTCAATCTCATCGTTTGATATTTTTACATCACACAGTGCGCCGAAGCCGGTATTGATACCATAATAAAGCCGGTCGCTTTTCTTTAGTTTATCATTCAGATATGTGCGGCAGTTAAAAATATTCTGACGGGCTTCTTCCGATAATTCTATCTGAAGATTGTGATGCAGTATATCCGCTAACCGGTCAATAGTCAGCGTATCTTTTCCTATTGAATATTTGTCTTTCATAGTGATGTCCGCCGCAGAACAGCGAAGGCACAAAGTTTATATTTAGTGGCGAATTCTTTAAAGTATTTTTTCAAAATAGGATAATGAGATTAAAGCAGGGCTTCATTTCGTTAATGTGTCTGCTAATAATTCTGCTTGTCGTAAAACTGTTTGTATCGCTTTCTCTTGCTTGTCAGGCGGATAACCGTATTTGTTCAGTGTCCGTCTTACAAGAACCATGAGTTTTGCTCTTGCACTTTCTCTGATAGTCCAGTCAATGGTAGCATTGGCTCTTACTTTGTCTGCAATTTCCAAAGCCAATGCTCTCAAGGTATCGTCACCCAAAACATCAACTGCACTTTCGTTTTCAGCCAGTGCATCATAAAACGCAACTTCATCAACTGTCATTTTCAACTCCTCTGTCCGTGCATATTCCTCTTTTACTTTCTTGGCGACTTCATCAACAAGGAATTGAATAATTTCAACTGTCGTCAAAAGATTGTTCTGGTATTTCTTCAATGCTGTTTCAAGCATTATTAAAAGTGCTTTTCCTTTTGTGAGATTTCGTTTACTGACTGTTTTGATTTCGTCATTCAGGATTTTTTTCAGCAACTCCAATGCAAGATTTTTGTGCTGCATTCCTTTTACTTCCAAAAGAAACTCGTCTGATAAAATTGAAAGACCCGAAATGTCGGGTTTATCAATTCCTGCTGCATCAAAAATGTCAACTACTTTATCGCTGCTCAATGCTTCATCAACAATTTGTTTGATGGCAGTTTCAATTTCAAAATCTGATTTACCGCCTCCTGTGCCTTCAAACTTTACCAACCGTGCTTTCACTGCTTGAAAAAATGCAACCTCTGTCAAGTGTGGCTGCACATCTTCTTTGGAAATACAAATTGAAAGTGCCTGACTTAATAAACTCACTTCTCTCACAAACCTTTCTTTGCCTTCTTGTAATCCCAAAATATGTTCTTCCGCTTGCAGAATGATGGAAAGTTTTTCCTGTGGCGAAACAGTAAAAAATCTCCTATAATTAAACTTCAAACTGTTTTCATAATACGCTTCTGGTTCTTCCACCAAAATATCTTTCTGCGTTTTGCTTTCTTCATTGAACATCTGCCGAATCACTTCTAATTTTTCCATCACCACTTTGACTGCTTCATCAATTTGTTGTGTCGGGTCGCCTTTGCCACCAGCATCCGAATAAAACGAAAGTGCTTTCTTCAAATCGGTTGCAATGCCTAAGTAGTCAACCACCAAACCGCCTGAAACTTCTTTGAACACACGATTTACTCTTGCGATTGCCTGCATGAGATTGTGTCCTCTCATTGGTTTATCAATGTAAAGCGTTTTCAAAACGGGAGCATCAAAACCAGTGAGCCACATATCACGAACTATAACCAACTTCAACGGGTCGGATGGGTCTTTCATTCTGTCTGATAAACTTCTTCGCTGTTGTTTGGTGGTGTGGTGTTTTGAAATTTCAGGACCATCACTGCTGCTTGCAGTCATTACTACTTTGATTGAACCTTTCGTTAAATCATCATTGTGCCAATCAGGTCTTAATGCAATTATCTCTCTGTAAATGTCGGCTGCTATTCTTCGGCTCATTGCCACAATCATTGCCTTGCCTTCAAAAACTGTTTGGCGTCTTTCAAAATGCGTTACAATGTCTTTTGCCAAATTTTTTATTCTGTCTTGGTTGCCTACAATGGCTTCCAATTTTGTCCACTTGGCTTTTGCTTTTTGCTTCTCCGTAATTTCTTCGTCTTGCTCCAACTCTTTATCAAACTCCTCAATCAATCTTCTTCCCTCATCATCCAAATTCACTTTCGCTAAACGGCTTTCATAAAATATTCTTACAGTCGCACCATCTGCAACCGCCTGTGATATGTCATACACATCCACATACTGCCCAAACACTTGCGGTGTGTTTACATCCGTGCCTTCAATGGGTGTGCCCGTGAATCCTATGTATGTTGCGTAGGGCAATGCATCACGCATGTATTTGGCAAAACCAAAAGCAATTCGTTTTCCAATTACTTCTTTAGTTTCATGATTTTTTTCGTCAACCAACTTTGCTTCAAAACCATATTGCGTTCTGTGTGCTTCATCTGCAATCACTACTATATTCTTTCTGTCACTGAGCTGGTCGTATTCCGATTTGTTTCCTTCGGGCAAAAATTTCTGAATAGTGGTGAATACAATTCCACCACTTGAAACACGAAGTAGTTCTTTTAGATTTTCTCTGCTTTCTGCTTGCACCGGTTCTTGACGCAATAATTGTTTTGATGCAGCGAATGTGTCAAAGAGTTGTTCATCCAAATCATTTCTGTCGGTTATAACAACAATGGTCGGGTTTTGCATTTCAGGAGCTGTAATGAGTTTTCCCGAAAAGAAAACCATGCTCAAACTTTTTCCTGAACCTTGTGTGTGCCAGATGACTCCGCCTCTGCGGTCACCCTCACCCAACCCTCTCCCATAGGGAGAGGGCTTTGCTATCTCTCCAATTTTTGCAAAAACTATTTCTGGAGTTTCAAGTAACTCTTCGTTTTTAAATCGCAGTATTTCAAAACCAGATGAAGAGAGATATTTATCTCTTGTTACATCATGCTTTTGTTGTTCAGCATTATTGTGAATCTCTCCATCAAATTCCACAATCAATCTTTTTTCATCACAATAAAAATCTGTGATGTAATGACCGATTTGATGCTGCCTTCTGAATTTCAGATTCAGAAATTTTCTATTCCTTACTAACTGCCAAAATATTTCTTCTGCCTGGGTTTGGTTCTGTCGCAGTTCCCTTGCTTCTTTCAATAAACCCGAAAACTCAAAGTTCCCCCTGTAACTGCTCCCTTCTCCTTTTGGGAGAAGGGCTGGGGATGAGGGTTCAACTCCGGCTGCTCGCAGCGTGGATTGAATCGCTTTGTTCACTGCAAAGTATTGATGATACGCTGCTAATTTCTTTTCAGTAAAAATTTGTGTCAATCCTGTTTTGACATCTTCCTTTTTTATTTTCTCAAACACAATGAAGTTCCGAACTAAATCCAACAGGGTAGAAGGGTTCAACATTCCCTTGATTAAAGTTTCAAGTTGTGGTTTGAAACGGGAATCTTCTTTCACACCATCACTGGTTTTCCAAGTCATGTATCTGCCGAAATCTGCCGACACACTTCCTGCTTTACATTCCAATCCGTCACTGATAATGCAAATGGCGTTGTAAGTAAACAGCGAAGGAATGATTGCCTTGTAAGTTTGAATCTGACTGAATGCACTCCGAAGATTTGCGTTTTCATCGGTTGCGTTTTTCAGTTCCATCACCACCAACGGAATTCCATTTACGAAAAGCAAAACATCAGGTCGTTTGTTCTGATTGTTTTCAATAATGGTGAATTGATTGACGACTAAGAATTGATTGTTGGCTGCGTTTTCAAAATCAATCAATGCCACTTCATGGCTGCGTTCATAGCCATCTTTCTGATAGGGAATTTTTACTTTCTCTACTAAGAGTTTGTGAAACTCCTCGTTGTTATGCAACAATTCAGGCGAATAAATACGCATCACTTTTTGAACGGCTGCTTCCTGTGCATCAGGCGGTATGTGTGGATTGAGTTTGGCAGCGGCATCTCTTAACCGCTTCGCTAAAATCACATCACCAAAACTTTCTCTCTCACAAAACAAACCTTCGGGTGAAATTTCTTTTCCGTTTGCATACTCCCATCCCTGCGACTGCAAAATTTCAATCGCTGATTCTTCAATGATATTTTCGGTGATGGGTTTGCTCACTACTTTTTCTTTTTAGGTGGGGTTATCTTTTTTACTTCCTTATCAAAATCACTTTCAAAATTTTCATCTTGAATTACACGATACTTTTCATATTCCTTTTCTGCTAAGTGTTTGGCTACTTCATGGCTCACTTTCCCTGCATCTTTCAAAATTTTGTATTCGTTGAATTTGAGAAAGGCATCTAATTTTTCTGTCCACTCTTTCATCTTCATTGGTATTTGTCGTGCTGCCTGGTTCTCTGCATAGTCAAGATACATCGTTACAACCCTTTCCAAATCTTTAATCTCTTTTTCAATCAGGTAATTCTTTGCTATGCTAACATCGGGCTTCAGAATTTTCCCTTTCGGCGCATTCTTCCATGTGGTTAAGCCCATGTTTGGTTTCGCTGCATTGGCTCTTTCCGCAATTATTTGTGCAGCGGTTTTACCCGTAATTGCCCAGTGTAATTTGTTCTGCACTGTTTTAAAAAAAGTTTGTGTTATCTCTGCATCCTTGTTGTAATCAATACTGCATTGTTCGTAGATGTCGGTTATCTTTTGGTAGAACCTTCGTTCACTTGCCCGAATTTCCCTGATGCGTTCAAGCAATTCATCGAAATAATCTTTGCCAAATCTTGTTCCCTGTTTCAG
>CAYRJA010000071.1:0-16118 GCA_964424455.1 uncultured Bifidobacteriaceae bacterium | reverse complement strand
ATTCTCAAACGGTAATAAAACTTATTCCCCTATTTTTGATTCATGCAACAATACCCCTATTTATTATAAGAAATATATTATCTAGGGCTACTTTACTTCCGTTTTTGTTTGATCATACATTCTTTTGAAATCCAAATTATCAGGCAGAAGTCTGTTAAGGTTTCCAAAATATTTGAGTGCTTCAGTTTTTCTGTCATGGTTGTAATAAAACAGCGCTAAAACATAATTCATATCAATATTATCCTTGTCAAATTTCAATCCTTGTAAATAAATTGCTTCAGCAGTTTTGTCTTGCTTCATTTGTTCTAACACCAACCCGTAGTTGTAAAAAACTTTACTTTGTTTTGAGGTAGCAGCTAATTTCTTAAAATATTTTTCAGAAAAAGCAAGGTCAGCCATTTCCGCATAAAGCAGAGCCAGAAAATAGTTTACCTGTTCGTCATTGGGAGAAATAGCTTCCGAAATCTTCAACTGTTGTAATGCTTTTTTGTTGTCTCCTCTTAGTGAATAGAAGGTAGCAAGATTTAACCGCGCCTGAATCAGCAAACTGTCCATCTTTAAAGCAATCAGGTAATTTTTTTCAGCATCTATATAATTCTTTGCTCTTAGCTGAGCATCCGCTAACATTAACCGTCCGTTGGGTTCAGAAGAATTTCTCACAAGGAAGTCAAACAACTCCTTTTTAGCAACAGCGAAAAAATTATATCCTGCAACACTAAGACTATCTGAATATGGAAGGAATAAATCAGCAGCAGCAATCCGTACCGCTTTCACTTTATCATTCAGCAACTTTTCTGCTTCTGTTTTCCATTGTTCAACCGGAAAATTTTTTAGTGAACAGAGCGCTTCATATCTCACCTGACTGTTTTCATCTTTCAGCCCTTTGAGTAAAATATTAACTGAAGATGGGTGCGGAACAAATGTAGCATAATACATTGCCGTTGCCCGAATGATCGCCGGAACACTTGTATCAGGCATAGAAAGTTTTTCAATGTTCTTTATGCTTGAAAACAAACCCATGCTTGCAGGAATTAAATCTTCACTGAAATGGTAACTACGCTTTTCGTTAAAGTGTTTGATAATCTGTTCGCTTGCCCATTTTGCAGATTTATCGGAGTGGCAACTGTTACAGGCATTCGGCGTAGCAAATTTTACGGTCAAATCAGGACGGGGAACACGAAAACTATGGTCGCGACGAAAATCATTTCCCATATAATATTTCCCAGGAGCATGACAGCTAACACATAACGCTCCTTCTGAATTAATTTTGTGCATTGTATGCTGCGGCGTAGTATATGATTGACTATGACACTTTAAACAAAGGTCATTACCGGATAAAATTAATTTACCGCTGTGTGGGTTATGACAACTACTGCATTTTATATTGTGCTGAAACATTTTGCTCTGAAGAAAAGAAGCATATTCATAATCTTCCTCCAGTATCTGCCCGTCGGTGTGGTAAGCCGGCTTATGAGGTGATTCAGGAATGAAGTGATTGAGCAACTCATCTGTAACAGGACTCTTTCCATCTATGGTAAATCTCCGGCTATGACACGGCGCACATGAATTTATTTGCACTAATTGATTCGTGTCAGGAAGAATAAAAGAACCGTTAGCCGTTTCCCCGGATTTATAATCTGCAGAAGAAATATAGTCAATATGTTTTTTTCCTGCGCCATGACAACTCTCGCAACTTACATTTACTACCGACCATGTAGTGTGAAATGAATCTTCAGCAGCAAAATAATTTTCCTGTAGATTAGTAGAATGACACGAAGCACACGATGCATTCCAGTTTTGTCCGCGATTAGTCCAGTGCAGCCAGTCGTTCGGGGCAATTTTCCGTTCCGGATATTGATGAAACCATTTTTGTTTTTTGGTATCCCAACTCTGTCGGGCTACCTGCATCCTGCCTCCGGGAAATTCAATCAAGTATTGCTGTAACGGAAAATGTCCGAAGGTATATTTCACAACAAAGTCGTGATTTAATCCGTCGCTTCCCTCTGTGCTGATGATAAATTGTCCGTTCTTCTTAAAAAACTTTGATGTGATTCCGTCTGCTGAAAACATTGCATTGTTAAAATCTCCTGTTACAGAACTGTCATCAGCAGACAGCATTGAATGATAATGGTCTGATTTTTTCCAATCTGCATATTCCTGAACATGACAAGAACCACACACTACATCTCCAACAAAATCCGATGAATCCGTCTGCAGCGAATCAGTGGATGCAATTTTGTTTTCAGATGACTGACACGAATTGAATACACTGAACAAATAAATGAAGAAAAGAACAGTAACTACAGATAAAACAACATCCCCTTTACTCAATTCTTTACAAATTTCTTTACAATAGGATCGCACTTCGCTCGCTGAACCGTGAACAAATAAATACCTGAAGGGTAGTTTAGAATACTGAGTGTGAAACTTTGAGTTTCAGAAGATATGATTTCACTCATCATTGTTCTTCCTAATAAATCACTGACGATGATCTTATCTTCAATTTGAAATCTGAAATCTGAAATCTGAAATTCATCTTTCGCCGGATTGGGATAAATGACAAAATCATTTCTCTTAATAGTTGTAACACCTGTCAGGGATGAAATTGTATTTATCGTTTCATTTGTTACAATCGGAGCATTGAAGTCAAAATAAATACTTGCTTTATTTTTTATGGAAGTTCCGGGAGCAAGATTCTCTTTAGGTTTCACTTTGTAGGAAACATATCCTTTACTTCCTTCTTTACTGTGATTGCTATCAGGGAGCATAATATTTACAAAGTTGAAAGTCAAATTATTTTTTTCGATTTGCACCGTTGGCATTACCGAATAACTCAGCAATTCAAAACTCCGCGAATCAATATTTGCATCCAGTGTATCAAGGATTTGAATATGTCTTGCCGAGTCATTTCCCGTATTCTGAAAATGAATCGTATAAGTAAGCCAGTCGTTAAATGGGTAAGGAACCGGACCCTCCGGGCTTACTTCCTTTTCATTCGGGTCGAAAGAGTTGCTCGCCGGAAAGCAATGCGCCAGATGATTATTGGATGGATTATTATCCCCCGCCACAGGTATCGCAAATACTTCAAAGCAGATCTGGTCGCCGATTTGGGCTGTTATGTTTGTGATAACGCTGAAAGCAAAGTCTCTTTGTGGATTTACTAAAGAAAAATCAGCAACTGAATAAACCAAAGTATCTCCTGTCACAGCAGGAATTAAAGCGCCGGGCAAGGGCGCATTGTACTTGGCAGGACCAGAGATGGTAATTTTTACTTCTCCGCTGACTCCGATTGAACAACTTGCATTATATAATGCTTTTACCATATCACCTGACAAAGAGTAAACCGCTGTTGTGTCATTAGGGAAGAAGTTTCCATATCTTATAATATTCGTTGTACCAACATCAAATCCCGGCTTACACTGAATGGCAAAATTTATATCGTGCTTTAAAGAATCATCAGAGGTAACATTTATGGTTGTATCACCCGATGCTGGACAAGAAACTATAAAAGGAATATCGACTGTATCAATCACAACGGTATAGCTTGAAAACTTTGTATCAAAACTGTATCTGCCGGTAAAATATCCTGACTCAACTAAATTTCCCGTTTCATACAAATTCACTTTCACAGGAATATTAACTTGTTCTTGTGGTTGCAAGCTGCAATCAGTATTATCATCTTTAAAAACTGTTCCTTGTATATTCCAAAAAATGTCACATTCATTTGTATTAAAGATATTACAGATTGGCATAGTATCTATAGCAGGCAAGCTGGTAACTATTGGGTGCTGAATTTTATTAGGAAGACATTTAATTCCGGTTGCTGAGATATTAAAAGACATCCCATAGAATTTCTCTAAGAAGGGGAAGCATTTCAGATTTATATTATTGGAAATATTGAGATAAAAAAGTTTGTTTGGAAGTGTGGGTAAGCTCGTTAAAGAATTATGGGAGATATCTAACTCCTTCAACGAATCAGGAAGGACAGGTAAACTTGTTATAGAATTACCAAAACAATACAACACCTTCAACGAATCAGGAAGGGCAGGTAAACTCGTTAAGCTATTCATATTGCAGTTTAACCACTCCAATGAATCAGGAAGAGCGGGTAAACTTGTTAAAGAATTACCGAAACATTCTAACCTCTTTAATAAATCAGGAAGAGCGGGTAAACTCGTTAAAGAATTATTGGAGCAGCTTAACTCTTTCAACGAATTAGGAAGAACAGGTAAACTTGTTAAAGAATTTTCGTAACAATCTAACCTCTCCAACAAATCAGAGAGAGCAGGCAAACTCGTTAAAGAATTTTCGGAGCAATTTAACACCTTCAATATAGTTGGAAGAACGGGTAAACTCGTTAAAGAATTTTTGTAACAATATAGCCACTCCAACGAATCAGGAAGAACAGGTAAACTTGTTATAGAATTTTCGGAGCATCCTAACCACTCCAATGAATCAGGCAGGATAGGTAAACTCGTTATAGAATTATTGGAGCAGTTTAACTCTTTTAACGAATTAGGAAGAACAGGTAAACTCGTTATAGAATTACCCCCGCAATATAATCCCGCCAACGAATTAGGAAGAACGGGTAAACTCGTTAAAGAATTATTGAAGCACTCTAACCACCACAACGAATCAGGAAGGGTGGGTAAAACAGTTAATTGGTTCTCAGAACAACTAAGAAACCTTAAAGAACCAGGCAGGTTGGGGATACTTGAAATCCCTCCTCTGCAACTCAAATCATTTAGGCTTTTAAAATATTGAATTCCCTCGAGGTTTTTGATGGCTAACTGACTACCAATGATAATTTGTTTTTCTGATAGAATTGCCGGACAAGTTGTATCCATCTCATTTCCGTTCCTCATACAAGAAGAATAATTACTTGTAAGCCACGCTGCAAAAGTTGCATCTGGTATCGTTACCCACTGAGCTGTAGCTGGAGAAAACTGAAATACGAAAAGAGAAAAAAGTGTGACAAAAAAAAACTTTTTCATTTTTATTTCATTTTAACTGTTCGAATTATGATTTCTTGAAACGAATCTTATCAAACTAAATCTTACAAATCCTATATAGACATTCTCAAAAGTAATTATTTCTTCGAAAAAAAATTTATTGAATGCTGTATGAATATTTGCAGCAACAATTATATTGCTCCGCAGGAGCAAACGCTTGGTAATAACTTGAACGAGAAGGTTGTTGCGTCCCGAAGGGACGCTCCAGAGTGTCTGTATTAGATTTTTTTACCAAGCCCTTATGCCTACGGCATAAGTAATCCCTGCAATTATTCATACACCCCTATTGAACTACCCTTATTAAAAAAGAAAAAATTGCACTTATTAGTTGAACACAGCATTGCAACAACCCGAAAAAATATTATAAACAGAAAAGGATATTTAGCAAGTCGCCAAATCAATTTGAGAAAACAGAAAGAATATTTAACTACGAGTCACTAAACCCTCAATGTTTTAAAACGGATTCGACAAACTCTTATCATTAATAAAAGTAGAATCAGTCAGACATTTCAGAAAGGCGACTAAATCTTTTTTGTCCTGTACGCTTAGTTGAAGTCCTGCGAGGTGATTGGGTTTAGTCATAACCGGATCAATGGTAGCGGAAGGTCGAGTGGGTTTATTATAGAAATCAATTACTTCTTCAAGTGTTTGAAAACGTCCATCATGCATATAAGGTGGATGCAGTTCAATGTTGCGTAAAGAAGAAGTTTTAAATTTACCGATATCATTGGCATCGCCTGTATAATTATACCGCCCACGATTTATGCCGTTATGAACGCTGTCAAGCCCTATGTTGTGAAAAATATTGTCTGTAAGTAATAATGAACTGTGACAGTGAAAGCAATCTCCTTTCTCAGAGTAAAACAAATCAGCGCCTCTTTGTTCTTCAGCTGTCAGCGCTTCCGTTCCTGCCATCCACCTGTCGAACTTGGAATTGCTGCTGATTTGTGTGCGAATAAACTGCGCCAGTGCATAAGCAATTTTTTCATTGTTAATTTGGTAAGAGCCAAATGCTTTATAAAAATAGTACGGATAGTTACGGATATTTTTCAGGTTATCAGGATTGCAGTTGAAGAAATCATTTACTTCATACCGCATGATATCTTCAAGAGCGCCTTTGATATTTCCATCCCATAAAAAGTAATTACTCCATGCTAAATTTACATGCGGCATCACATGCATCGAATTTACAAAGGTGCTGCTGGAAAAGGATTTTTCCTGTAAGTGACACGACGAACAGGAGTAAGTACCGCTGCCATGCACAGCATTATCATAATATAACATTCTGCCGAGGCGAATCCCTTCAACTGTCATTGGATTCGCCGGGTTTAAAATAACCTTCGGAAAGTAAGGCCGTTGTGTAATAGTGTAAGGCGTTGGATTATAAACAGCCGTATCCGATCCATTAGGTTCGGTACTCTTGTCTTTTTTACAGGAAAACTCCTGCATAAGAACAATACCTGCTATTATCAAGAAGAATATTGTACTCCTTTTCATCTTAGTTGGTGTAAAAAACATCTCTGCCATTCTCTGAAAGTTTTCTCATCGCTGTGGTATCATCCATTGTAGAATAGCCGTCGGTGTTAAAGTTAAAAGTGTTTGGAGTCTTGAACCATTCATTAATGTCAACAAACAAATCAATGTTTGTAACACCATTAGGTGCAATACTGAATGTTTTATTTATTGAATTCAGCGAAGTATTTCCATTCTGCCCGATATGAACAGTATAGCCCAATGTATCAGTCGGAGAAATAAACTGTCCTTCCAGTTTCAGAAAGTGAAAACCTCCACCCATCATCGTTGGCCAAATCATATTTTGGAATTCAGTTGTAACAGGCAGTGAGTCGTGTTGGTTATGTATTGAGTCTATTCCAATTAAGAAATCAAAACCTGTGTAAGTACCTATTGGAATTTTGTTGATAGTAATTTTACTAAAGTTATTATCACTCATGTCAATGTAATGATAATTACTGTTCTGCCAACTACCTCCTTGTTTGTAAAAATTAAAAGAAGATAGAATGGCTTTCAAAGTCCAGACAGAATACTTATTGCCTGCTTCATTTGTGTAAATAATTTTATTGGTTTCTAAATCAGAACCTGAAACTTTATAATGCAAAGCGAAGGAAAGTGTTCCGGTTGTTGTAGTTCCTCCTCCCGGCTCCGGATTCTTTTTGTCTTTCTTACAGGAAAGAAAACCAATCGTAATTAATACAATAAAAATGTAGCGCATTTGTTATTCTGTTTCTTACAAAACTATTGATGTTTTTTAGTATAGAATGTGATATATGTCACCATAAACCCATTACTGTATTCCATTCGCTTCTGTGGGGCTTAATCAACCGAGCGCAGAAGAAAAACTTTATTCGCGCACAACATACATAAAGTAATTTTTTCAAATTTTAATATTATAAGGCAGTTAACTATTATCTTTGCCCCCCATTTTTTCGTTTTAGCAGAATATCAAAACAATCAAAATATTCTGCGGGATATTTTACAGACTTATGCCTTCTATACGTAACATTGCCATAATAGCCCATGTTGATCATGGGAAGACTACTCTCGTTGACAAAATCCTCCATCAGTCAAAACTCTTTCGGGAGAATCAGGAAACCAATGAATTAATTCTCGACAACAACGACCTTGAACGCGAAAGAGGAATTACTATTCTCGCTAAAAATGTATCGGTACGATATAAGGATGTTAAAATAAATATTATTGATACGCCCGGTCACGCTGACTTTGGCGGCGAAGTGGAGCGGGTGCTGAATATGGCTGACGGTGTGCTGCTGTTAGTGGATGCATTTGAAGGACCGATGCCACAAACGCGGTTTGTGTTACAGAAAGCCATCCAGTTGGGGAAGAAACCCATCGTTGTCATCAATAAAATAGACAAACCCAACTGTCATCCCGAAGAAGTTCATGAAGCAATCTTCGATTTGTTCTGCAAACTTGATGCTAATGAAGACCAGTTAAATTTTCCTACACTCTACGGTGCATCAAAACACGGATGGATGAGCCACGATTGGAAAGTACAAACAGCAGACTTAACTCCGTTACTCGACACGATTGTTGAAGTAATTCCGCCTGCACCTTTTGTGGAAGGAACTTTACAAATGCAGGTTACTTCACTTGATTACTCTTCCTATACAGGAAGAATTGCAATTGGGAGAGTAACACGCGGAACAGTGAAAGAAGGAATGCCGGTAAGTTTAGTAAAGCGTGACGGAAAAATTCTAAAGTCAAGAATAAAAGAACTCTACACTTTTGAAGGACTTGGAAAAACCCGTGCTTCATCCGTTGGCGCTGGTGATATATGTGCGATTATGGGAATTGAAGATTTTGAAATCGGGGATACGGTTGCTGATTTTGAAAACCCTGAAGGTCTTGCACCTATCAGTATTGACGAACCGACAATGAATATGTTGTTCACCATTAACAATTCTCCATTCTTCGGCAAAGAAGGGAAATATGTTACAAGCCGCCATATCCGTGAGCGGTTAATGAAGGAAACTGAAAAGAATCTGGCAATGCGGGTTGAAGACACGGATTCACCGGATGCTATGCTCGTATATGGAAGAGGTATTCTTCATCTTTCCATTTTAATTGAAACCATGCGCCGGGAGGGATATGAATTGCAGGTAGGGCAGCCACATGTGATTATTAAGGAAATTGACGGAGTGAAATGCGAACCTGTTGAAGTACTTACTGTAAATGTGCCACAAGAATCCGCCGGTAAAGTGATTGAATTGGTTACAGCACGCAAAGGAGAAATGACTGTAATGCAACCCAAAGGTGATTATCAGCATTTGGAATTCAACATTCCATCACGCGGTTTAGTCGGACTAAGAAATAATATGCTTACTGCTACTGCAGGTGAAGCAATCATCGCTCACCGCTTTAAAGAGTATGAACCATGGAAAGGGAACATTCAAGGACGAAGTATGGGTGTACTGATTTGTATGGAAAAAGGCATGGCGACCGCTTACTCTATTGATAAGTTGCAGGACAGAGGTTCATTTTTCATTGACCCCGGAGTAGATGTTTATGCCGGACAGGTAATAGGCGAGCATATCCGTCCCGGTGATTTAGTGGTGAATGTGGTGAGAGCAAAACAGCTTACCAACATGCGTGCAAGTGGAAGTGATGCTGCCGTGAAAATTGCTCCTAAGATTGAATTCTCACTTGAAGAAGCATTGGAATATATTCAGGAAGACGAATATGTAGAGGTTACACCTAAAAATATTCGTATGAGAAAAATTATTCTTGACGAGAATGAACGTAAACGTCAGGCAAAGCAATTAGTGGAAGGTTAATAGTAACAACGCTCATTGATAGGATATTTTTCGATTACTTTTGCAATTCAAACTTTGATTTTATAATGTCAGTAACTAAAGAAAGAGTATTAGATGCGCTGCGAACTGTTGAAGATCCTGACCTGAAAAAGGACTTAGTTACGCTCAATATGATTAGAGAATTGACTGTAGAAGAGAATAAAGTTTCTTTCACAGTGATGCTTACTACCCCATCGTGCCCATTAAAGGAGGTCTTACGAAAAAATTCCGATGCAGCGATTCGCAAAGTGGTTCCTGCCGATACAGTTATTGAAATAAAAATGGATGCAAATGTTACAAGCATCCGGGCTAAAGAAAATGTTTTACCCGGAGTAAAAAATATTATAGCGGTTGCTTCCGGAAAAGGCGGAGTGGGTAAATCAACAGTAGCTGCAAATCTTGCTCTCGGCTTAGCACAAACCGGTTCAAGAGTAGGATTACTGGATGCAGATATTCATGGACCTTCTGTTCCCATTATGCTGAACATTAAGGGAATGAAACCTGCTGTAAAAGTGCAAAACGGAAAACATGTTATGGTGCCTGTTGAACAATATGGTATCAAAGCGTTAAGTATCGGTTTGTTGGTTGATGATAAGCAGGCAGTAGTATGGCGCGGACCTATGGTTTCGTCAGCTCTTCGTCAGTTTATCTCAGATTGCGACTGGGGCGACTTAGACTATCTGATTGTTGACTTACCTCCCGGAACCGGAGACATTCATCTGACATTAGTACAACAGGTTCCACTCACAGGAGCTGTTATTGTAACCACTCCTCAGGATGTTGCGCTGGCAGATGCAAAGAAGGGCGCAGGTATGTTTAACATCAATCCCATAAATGTTCCAATCCTCGGCGTTATCGAGAACATGGCATACTTCACTCCTGAGGAATTGCCTGACAACAAGTATTACATTTTCGGAAAAGGCGGCGGAAAAAGACTCGCTGATGAATTTAATGTTCCTCTATTGGGTGAAGTACCTATTGTACAAAGCATTCGCGAAGCTGGTGACAATGGAAGACCTGCTGTACTCGAAGAAAATTCTATTGTTGGCGCAATATTCCGTGATATGGCTCAGAATCTTGCACGCAAAGTGGCTATTCGAAACGCAAATTTTGCTCCGACAAGACCTGTTGAGATTACCCGAATGTAAAGCTTTATAAATACTTATCTTTGACTGAATGAAAATTGCTGTTGCAAATAATTTAAAGGAAAGAATTGAAGCATCCATTGAAAGTATTCGCCCTTACCTTAATGCTGATGGCGGAGATATTCAGTTGTTGGAAATAACTAACGATAATGTAGTAAAACTAAAACTACTTGGTAACTGCGGTGATTGTCCGATGAGTGAAATGACCATGAAAGCCGGAGTGGAGGAAGCTATTCTAAAGGCAGCGCCTGAAATAGTGAAGGTAGAAGCTGTATAATTCCATGCTTCAGATTTTTATTTCATAGATGAACTCAGGCTGTTACCTGAAACAAGTTTTCTTTATTGATATTGCAGACAGATAAAAAATGAATCGTCAGGAATTATTTACACAGATTCGGAAAAAAAATTCTTTCCTGTGCGTTGGATTAGATTCTGATATAAAGAAAATTCCATCCCATCTCCTTTCGCTTCCCGATCCTGTTTTTGAATTTAATAAGCAAATTATTGATGCAACAGTTAATCACTGTGTAGCATACAAACCTAATATTGCATTCTACGAATCGCTCGGTAAAAAGGGATTTGAAAGTCTGCAAAAAACAATTGAGTACATACCCAAAGATATATTCACCATAGCCGATGCCAAGCGTGGTGACATAGGCAATACATCCGAACTATATGCACGCACTTATTTTGATAAAGATTCGTCAGGATTAGAGTTTGATGCTGTTACAGTTGCACCCTATATGGGCGAAGATTCTGTAACACCTTTCTTATCATTCAATAACAAGTGGGTTATCCTCCTTGCACTTACTTCAAATAAAGGAAGTCTTGATTTTCAGATGATGAATGAAACCGGCGAAAAACTTTTTGAGCGGGTCATAAGAAAATCAAAACAATGGGGTACTGCCGACAACATGATGTATGTAGTGGGCGCAACTCACAATGAAATGTTTGCTCACATTCGCAAACTTGCACCTGATAATTTTTTCCTTGTACCCGGGGTGGGTGCACAGGGTGGAGACCTTTCACAGATTGCAAAATACGGAATGAACAAACAATGTGGGTTATTAGTGAACAGTTCACGCAATATAATCTTCGCAGGAAAGGAAAAAGACTTTGCAAGAGCAGCAGGAATAGAGGCAAAAAAGGTAGCTGACGAGATGAAGATGCTTCTTGAAAAATATTTATAAGCAAATACTGTATTAGAGTTACAGATTCTCTGTACATTCATATTTCTATTTTAGAATAAACTTATGACTGAGCAGTTTCTCCATTATATCTGGAAGATGAAGTTGTTAAATAGTACTGACCTTACAACTACTTCAGGAGAAAAGATTGAGATAGTATCGGCGGGAGAGTATAACACCGATGCAGGTCCTGATTTCTGCAATGCAAAAATCAGAATCGGGGAAACGCTGTGGGCAGGCAATGTAGAAATTCACCTGAAAAGCTCTGACTGGCATAAACACTCTCACTCCAATGATTCTGCTTATGATAATGTAATTCTTCACTGTGTGTTTGAAGCAGATGATGAGATTAAAAACTCTTCAGGTAAACTAATCCCATGCCTTGAGATGAAAGGGAAATTTAACCCTAAGATATACCTCAACTACAGTTCGTTAATGAACAGTGCAACATGGATTCCATGTGAAAGACAATTAAAAAGTGTTGACTCATTCACTATAACATCATGGCTGGAGCGATTGGCTATTGAACGAATACAAACTAAAACAGATGCTATTAAAAGCGCTCTGTTACAGAATCAGAACAATTGGGAGGAAACTTTTTATCAGTTCCTCTCACGAAACTTTGGAACAAAGGTGAATGCAGAACCATTTGAATGGCTGGCAAAATCTCTCCCTGTAAACATTTTAGCTAAACACAAGAACAACCTGCTTCAGCTTGAATCCTTGTTGTTTGGTACAGCAGGACTTTTAGAAGATAATTTCAGCGAACCTTACCCATTACAACTGAAAAAGGAGT
Organism: uncultured Bifidobacteriaceae bacterium; assembly: GCA_964424455.1. GTDB lineage: Bacteria > Bacteroidota > Bacteroidia > Chitinophagales > UBA10324 > CAYRJA01. The sequence continues at coordinate 3,647 of CAYRJA010000071.1, read as the reverse complement.
TTGCATTTCTGAAAAAGAAATACTCGCTCTCTCCGATGGATAAATCCCTCTGGAAATTTCTCCGACTTCGTCCGGTCAATTTTCCTACTGTGAGGATAGCTCAGCTTGCATCACTGATTTTTCAGTCGTCTCATTTATTTTCAAAAATCATAGAAACAAAATCGCTGAAAGAAATAGAAAAATTATTTTCTGTTTCTCCATCAGAATTCTGGCTAATCCATTTCACATTCAAAAAGCAATCTCCTGCAAAGCAGAAGGCGCTTGGAAAAAATTTTATTCACTTGCTTACCATCAACACAATAATTCCTTTCATTTTTATTTATGGGAAATGGAAAGATGAGGAGAAATATGTTTCATACGCTTTAGAGTTGCTTGAAGAAATACCTTCCGAGAAAAATGCAATCCTATCTCGATGGAAAGAAGCAGGAATCAAATCAACAAACGCATTGACATCTCAATCACTGTTACAATTAAAAAACAATTACTGTAATAAAAGAAGATGTTTAGAATGTGCTATTGGCAACAAATTACTAAGAGGCGCATAAAACAGTTTGACATATTATTCTGCTTTCCTACTTTTGAACTATGAATCGGTTTAAGTTTATTATAGAGGAAAAAATATTTGGTGTATGCTCTTACCTCGGAGAAAGATTAGGTATTTCCTCCTCAGTTATTCGTTTGTATTTTATTTATCTAACTTTTATAACTGTCGCATCGCCGGTTATTATATATCTTATCCTCGCTTTCTGGATTAATCTTAAAAAGTATCTCAGCATTCATAAAAGCCCTGTTTGGGAATAACTTTCAATAATGAATTCTCCGTCACTTGGCAAATTCCTAATACTTGTTGGAATTATTTTTATAGTTGTGGGGATTGCGTTCTTATTCTTTAACAAGATTTCTCTTTTTGGAAAACTGCCCGGTGATATTATGATTCAAAGAAAGAACTTCTCTTTTTATTTTCCTGTTACAACAAGTATTGTAGTAAGTATTTTACTTACTCTTATTTTTTACATCATCAATAAGTTCAGACAATGATAGTTTCAATTAATCCCTATACGAATCAAACACTTAAGCAATTCGCACCATATACATCAAAAGAAATTTCAGAGAAAATTGATTTAGCAGATAAAACTTTCCAATCATGGAAAGACACTTCTTTTGCTCATCGTGCAAATCTGATGAAGCAATTAAAGACAACTCTGTTACAGAATAAAAATAAATATGCCGAACTGATTACATCAGAAATGGGAAAATTATTGAAAGAGTCCGTTGTTGAAATTGACAAATGTGCTCGTGCATGTGACTTTTATGCAGAGAATGCAGAAAAATTCTTGTCTGATGAAGTAGTTCAGACAAATGCTGAGAAATCACTTATTATTTATCAGCCGATTGGAATTATACTGGGTGTAATGCCCTGGAATTTTCCATTTTGGCAGGTGATTCGTTATGCAGTCCCCACTTTGATGGCAGGTAATGTTTGTCTGCTGAAACATGCTTCTAATGTGCCGCAGTGTGCGATGGAATTAGAAGAACTTTTTCTGAAATCCGGATTTCCCAAAGGCTGTTTCCAAACTCTAATGATTGAAGGTGGAGAAGTTCAGCAGGCAATTGAGAATGAAAAAGTAAAAGCTGTAACACTTACGGGAAGTGAGTCGGCTGGAAGTCATGTGGCTTCTGTAGCAGGGAAGCTGATTAAAAAATCAGTTCTTGAACTGGGTGGCAGCGATCCCTTTATTGTATTGGATGACGCTGATTTAAAAACTACCGTTGACACTGCCATAAAATCCAGAATGATAAATACAGGGCAAAGTTGTATTGCAGCGAAACGATTTATTGTAACAGAGAAGATTGCCGGTGAATTTACTCAACAGGTTAAAGAAAAATTTTTATCCCTGAAAGCCGGTAACCCAATGGATAACTATAATGACATAGGCACTTTGGCAAGAACTGACTTAGCAACTCAACTTCAAAAACAAGTGGACGATTCAATTGCAAAAGGGGCAAAAATCGTTTGCGGAGGTACACATAAGAATGCACTGTTCCAACCTACCCTTTTAACCGATGTAAAGCCGGGAATGCCCGCATTTGATGAGGAAATATTTGGACCCGTATTCTGTATAATTACAGCCAAAAATGAAAATGAAGCTGTAACACTTGCGAATCAATCCAGATTTGGATTAGGCGGATCTGTATGGACAAAAAATAAAGAACTTGGGCTTACTATAGCTCGCAAAGTAGAATCCGGCTCTGTTTATGTAAACACGCTGATGAAATCTGACCAGCGGATGCCTTTCGGAGGTACTAAAAAATCAGGGTACGGTCGTGAACTGTCAAAAGAAGGAATCCGTGAGTTTGTGAATGTGAAGAGCATTATGATTAATTAAATGAACGATTTATTCCTGACTTCCTAAATTTTTATCCGTTGTTCAGGATTATGATTAGATTTGACTCATTAACTTTGAAAGACTCTTTTTAAGATATTTACATGGAAGGAAAATGGATATATTTAGTGTTGCTTCTTGCTTATTATGCGTGGAGCGCTTATTCTTCACAGAAAAAAAAGCGAGAGGAGGAATTAAATAAGAAGCAACCTCCTGCCAATACTCCAAAAAGACATTATAACCCTACACCTGCTTCAGGCAATATTCAGAAGTCATTAGGAGATTTATATAAAAATATTTTGGGTGAAGAAATATTATCAAAACCTGTAAAGACACAACCTGCTAAAAAGGAAACGAAGAATCTAACAATAAAAGCAAATCCTGCTGTTACAGTTTTTGAAGAAGGTGGATCTTCTATAATCCTTGAAGAAACTAATACGTTACAACAGGAAGGACTTGCATTACCTCAATACGATACTATTCCCTTTAATGCCCGCGAAGCATTTATCGGCAGCATAATCTGGAACAGACCTGAGTATTAACTTGAATGTTGCCAATATTCAACTATGAGATACAACTCATAAATACAGAATATGTGTATTGCTGTGTATAGCCATTTTTCATTCTCAGAATAATAAATCAACGGTACTCAATGCTATTAAACAAAAAAGGGCTGTCATTTCTGACAACCCTTTTAATAAATATGGCAACGACCTACTCTCCCGCATTTTGGTGCAGTACCATCGGCGCTGAGGAGCTTAACTTCTCTGTTCGGTATGGGAAGAGGTGGAACCTCCTCGCTGATGTCACCATAAGATCTTGAATACAGTAAAACATAAAGAAGAAAGAAAATACAGTCAGGATGTTATAATCGAAAACCTGACTTAGCTGATATAAAAAAATAGAAAGCGTAGGAACAATTAGTATGGCTCGGCTTTGATGTTGCCACCTTTACACCTGCCACCTATCAACGTAGTAGTCTTCTACGGTTCCATGAAATCTCATCTTGAGGTATGCTTCGCGCTTAGATGCTTTCAGCGCTTATCACTGCCACACATAGATACCCGGCGATGCAGCTGGCGCCACAACCGGTACACCAGAGGTGTGTACAACCCGGTCCTCTCGTACTAGGGTCATGTCCTCTCAAATTTCAAACGCCCATCACAGATAGAGACCGAACTGTCTTGCGACGTTCTGAACCCAGTTCACGTGCCACTTTAATGAGCGAACAGCTCAACCCTTGGGACCTTCTCCAGCCCCAGG
>CAYRJA010000070.1:0-16332 GCA_964424455.1 uncultured Bifidobacteriaceae bacterium | reverse complement strand
TTATACCCACTTAAAGTTTGACTATCAATTATTTTAGACCCGAAAGCCCTGATTTTAAATTCAGTGATAAACGGGCAAATGGTGGAAATACCCGGAGGAAAAATTGAATTGCGTGACGACAGAACTCAACAAAAATGGATTGTTAGAATTGCTCCATTCTTTCTTGCAAAGTTTCCTGTAACACAAGAATTGTATTTTGAAATCACGAAGAAAAATCCAAGTACAATCAAGGGCAACCGGCTGCCGGTTGAAACAGTTACATGGGCAGAAGCCGTTATTTTCTGTAACACTTTATCCACTCAGTCAGGATTAAAGCTGTGTTATTCATTTGACAACAATAACGCAGGAGAAATTACATTTAACCCATCGGCAGATGGATTTCGCTTACCAACAGAAGCGGAATGGGAATATGCCTGTAAGGCAGGAACCACCGGAATCGGATACGGTAAATTAGATTTAATTGCATGGTATAAAGACAACTCCAATCAAACCACTCATCCTGTTGGCGAAAAATTACCCAATGCATGGGGGCTTTATGATATGCTGGGAAATGTATGGGAATGGTGCTCCGATTTGTATGACACGGAAGTTTACGGTTCGTATCGTGTTTTCAGAGGCGGCGGCTGGTGCGACGAAGAAAGAAGCGTTATGGCAACCACGCGCAGAAGAAGTCACCCGCACAAATTTAAAATTGACGACCTCGGATTTAGAATTGCGAGGAGCCGAAACGGTTAAAAGGAAATAATACGGAAAGAGGTGTTACAGAAGTAATAATAAAAACTACTGTTCTTTCACTCCTTCCACCAGTACAGTTACTTTATTTTTCAGTACTTCTACAAAGCCACCGGAGATGTTAAATATTTTTGATTCCTTTTTTAAATCTATTTTCAGGTTACCCTCTTTCAGTGAAGATATAAGAGGAGCGTGGTTATTCAATATCTGAAAAGAGCCGGAAACACCGGGAAACTGAATGGCATCTGCTTCGCCGCTGTAAACTTTTTTTTCAGGAGTAAGAATTTCTAACTGCATTTTTTACTGTAAAAATTTTTCAGTGTAACAGTGTGTTACAAAAGTGTAACACACTGTTACACTATAATAATCATTTTCCTGCTGCTTCAGCTATCAGTTTCTTTCCTTTTGCAATAGCATCATCAATAGTTCCCACAAGGTTGAATGCTGCTTCAGGATATTCATCCACTTCGCCATCCATAATCATGTTGAATCCGCGAATGGTTTCTTCAATCGGAACTAACACACCTTTCAGTCCGGTGAACTGTTCTGCCACGTGGAATGGCTGCGAAAGGAATCGCTGCACACGGCGTGCACGGCTTACTACGAGTCTGTCTTCTTCACTCAACTCATCCATACCCAGAATGGCAATGATGTCCTGCAATTCTTTGTAGCGCTGCAAAATCATTTTTACTTTCTGTGCAGTATTGTAATGAGCATCGCCCACCACATCAGGAGAGAGAATTCGTGAAGTAGAATCCAACGGATCAACCGCAGGATAAATACCCAACTCAGCAATTTTACGACTCAATACAGTAGTAGCATCCAAGTGAGAGAAGGTAGTAGCCGGAGCAGGATCTGTCAAGTCATCCGCAGGCACATACACCGCCTGAACAGAAGTAATAGAACCTCTCTTTGTGGAAGTGATTCGTTCCTGCATCATACCCATTTCAGTAGCAAGCGTCGGCTGATAACCTACCGCTGAAGGCATACGACCCAGCAATGCAGATACTTCAGAACCTGCCTGAGTGAAACGGAAAATATTGTCAATAAAGAAAAGAATATCACGACCTTTTGATTCATTCGGGTCACCGTCGCGGTAGTATTCTGCTACGGTTAATCCGCTGAGTGCAACACGCGCGCGCGCTCCGGGCGGCTCATTCATCTGACCGAACACGAGAGTTGCCTGCGATTTTCCTAACTCATTTCTATCCACTTTTGATAAATCCCAGTCGCCTTTTTCCATTGCGTGTTTAAACTCTTCTCCATACTTTATAACATTGGATTCAATCATTTCACGAAGCAAATCATTTCCTTCACGGGTTCTTTCGCCCACGCCTGCAAACACAGAAGTACCTGCATAAGCTTTAGCGATGTTGTTAATCAATTCCATAATCAACACCGTTTTTCCCACACCTGCACCACCGAATAATCCGATTTTCCCTCCTTTTGCATAAGGTTCAAGCAGGTCAATAACTTTAATACCGGTAAAGAGTACTTCTTTCTCAGTAGAAAGTTCTTCAAATACGGGCGGTTTACGGTGAATAGGATACCCGCCTTCATTGCTGATTTCACTGATACCATCAATAGCTTCACCCACCACATTAAACAAGCGACCTTTGATTTTGTCGCCGGTGGGCATTTTAATATTAGAGCCGGTGTCTGTTACCTCCATTCCACGGAGCAGACCTTCTGTAGAGTCCATAGAAACGGTACGAACGCTGTCTTCTCCAAGATGCTGCTGCACTTCAAGAATAATCTTTTGTCCATTGTCGCGGGTGACAGTTAATGCATTGAGAATTTTAGGGAGTTGCCCATTTTCAAAAGCCACATCTATTACCGGGCCGATGATTGATTTTATTTTACCTGTGTTTGCCATTTTTAATTGAGAATCAAAATTTAATCATTCTTAATACGCTGTACCTGATACAGCGTTTTTTCGAGCCGCAAATATATTCAAGTAAACGAGAGATAAAAACCGCTGCTATATAAAATGATTTCCACTTATCAACCGGTTTAGAAAACCCAAATCATTAACTACTTTTGCCCATTCAATTTTTTTAAAAAATCACAATATGGATCTATTTGAAAAGTTAATGAAGAACCGCGGCCCGCTTGGTCAACATTCCAAAATGGCACATGGTTACTATACATTCCCTAAGCTGGAAGGAGAAATCGGCAGCCGGATGATATTTCGGGGGAAAGAAAAAATCGTCTGGAGTTTAAATAACTACTTAGGACTGGCTAATCATCCGGAAGTTCGCAAGGCAGATGCAGAAGCAACAGCAAAATATGGACTGGCTTACCCAATGGGGGCACGCATGATGAGCGGTAATTCAGATTTACATGAGAAATTGGAGAATGAATTATCAAACTTTGTCGGCAAACCTGATACAATTCTACTTAACTACGGATATCAGGGAATGGTATCGGCTATTGATGCATTAGTTGATCGCCACGATATTATTGTTTATGATGCAGAATCGCATGCCTGTATTATTGACGGAGTCCGGCTGCACATGGGAAAGCGGTTAGTCTTTGCTCATAATGACATGGAAAGATTTGAAAAGCAACTGAAGCGTGCTCATGAAATGGCTAAAGAAAGTGGCGGAGCTATTCTTGTTATCACAGAAGGTGTTTTCGGAATGGGCGGTGATCAGGGAAAGTTAAAAGAGATTGTATCCTTTAAAAAGAAATATCCCTTCCGGTTGTTTGTGGATGATGCACACGGTTTTGGCACAATGGGAAAAACAGGAGCAGGTACAGGAGAAGAACAGGGTGTACAGAAAGATATAGATATTTACTTCTCAACCTTCGCCAAGTCAATGGCAGGAATAGGAGCTTTTATATCAAGCGATGAACAGGTGATTGAATACCTCCGCTACAATAGCCGCTCACAGATTTTTGCGAAGGCACTGCCCATGCCGTTAGTGGTAGGCAGTTTGAAACGTCTGGAACTACTCCGCTCACATCCTGAACTGAAAGATAAGCTTTGGAAGAATGTAAATGCATTGCAAAGCGGGTTGAAAGAAAGAGGATTTAATTTGGGTAAAGCCAATACGGCTGTTACACCTGTTTATCTGAGTGGAAATGTAAACGAAGCTGTCAATCTCATTATGGATATCCGGGAGAATTACAACATTTTCCTTTCAGGGGTTGTTTACCCTGTTGTACCAAAAGGGGTGATAATGCTTCGGCTGATTCCAACGACTGTTCATACCACAAAAGATATTGATGAAACACTTAGCTGCTTTAGCGCTGTATCAGGAAAATTAAAATCAGGAGCGTATCAATCGCAGAAATTAGTTGGCGCTTAATTTTCTTCATAATGAAACCGGAGGGCGAAGAAAAATTTCTTCGCCTTTCTTTTTATTGAAACTGAAAAATGACAGTAGTAATTACAACTATGGAAATACTTAAAGATATTTGCATTCATGACTAAAAATTTTGTAGAAGAATTGAAATGGCGCGGCATGTTACAGGATATAATGCCCGGTACAGAAGAACAGTTGCAAAAAGAGATGACCGTCGGTTATGCTGGGTTCGATCCAACGGCTGATTCACTTGGTATAGGCAACTTAGTTTCAGTAATGCTGCTCAAACATTTTCAGTTGTGCGGACACAAACCTGTTGCATTAGTCGGCGGCGCTACAGGAATGATAGGCGACCCCTCCGGTAAAAAAGAAGAAAGAAAGTTGATGGCAGAGGAAGAAGTGAACTACAATCTTTCCTGCCAAAGAAAGCAGTTGGAGAAATTTCTGAATTTTTCAGAAGGAACGAATAAAGCTGAAATCGTAAATAACCTGGAATGGTTTCGAATGCCATTCATTACCTTTTTGCGTGATATTGGGAAACACATTACTATCAGCTATCTGCTCGCAAAAGATTCTGTAAAAAACAGATTGGAGTCAGGTATTTCCTACACCGAGTTTTCATACCAGTTGATGCAGGCGTATGATTACTACCAGTTGTATAAGAATAAGAATTGCAAAGTTCAGCTTGGCGGTTCTGACCAATGGGGCAACATGACTACCGGTGTGGAGTTAATTAAAAAATTAGGCAGTTCAGGTACAGAAGCATTTGCCCTAACTTGTCCCTTAATTACAAAAGCAGACGGCACTAAGTTTGGCAAAACGGAAAGCGGCAACATCTGGATTGATGCAAAGAGAACTTCTCCTTACAAATTCTATCAGTTTTGGTTGAATACTGCTGATGAAGACGCAAAAAAATATATCCGCATATTCTCACTGATGGAAAAGCAGGAAATTGAATCAATTGAAATAGAGCATTTCAGATCACCACACCTGCGGCTGTTACAGAAAAAACTGGCGGAAGAAATTACAGTGTTTGTTCATTCAAAAGACGATTTATTATTTGCACAGAAAGCATCGGATATTTTATTCGGACAGTCCACAGCAGAAACATTATATTCTCTTTCCGACGATGATTTCAAAGATGTGTTTGAAGGAGTTCCGTCAGCGAAAGTCAGCAAGGCGGAAATAGAAAGCGGCATTTCGCTGCTCGATTTAGTGGTGGATAAAACAAAATTTTTCCCTTCGAAAGGAGAAGCCAAAAGAATGTTGCAAGGCAATGGGTTCTCATTGAATAAAACCAATATATCCGGTACTGATTATATAGTAAAAGCAGATAAGTTGATTAATGGAAAATATATTCTGTTACAGAAAGGAAAGAAGAATTATTTTCTGGTAATAGCGGATTAGAAAATGTGCCTTACGACTTTCAGGAGTTAACTCAGTCGGCAGGCAAGAAAAATCTACAAGTGAAATGATACAATCTCATCCGGTATTATCTCCGGATGGCAATAAAGATATAATCCTATTTTCCGGAATCTGCCGGCATACTGTTCTGAGGAGGGGCTGCCGGGTTGCTGTTGTTAGCAGGAGGAAGAACAGGAGCGGGTGCAGTTACTTCCATCCCTTCCAATGCTGATTTTGGCTTCTCTATAGTATTTATATTTTTGGGAGTAAAGAAAACGGTCATTAAGCTCAATGCGCCAACAATTCCAATCAACATCCAGGACGATTTCTCAAGGAAATCAGTTGTGCGTTTTACGCCCATAAACTGGTTGGATATTCCTCCAAATGACTGACCTAAGCCGCCGCCCTTTGGGTTTTGAATCAGTACTACTCCGATGAGCAGTATAGCGGCAATAATGATGATAATGACTATCGCTTCGTACATGTTTACAATTTGTTTTTCAAACTTTCAATAAGGGTTGCAAAGTAAATGCTTTTATCGGGAAAAGTCAAACGCAGATTTTCATACACTTTTATGGCTTTATCATACTTCCCCTGATCCTGGTAAATCTGCGCCAGCGTTTCTGAAACCAATTTTCCTTCTTCCAGCAAACTATTAATAGCGTATTTCTGTATCGAAAAATCTTTATCCTCAGAAGTCACAGGCAATTCTTCAGCCGTAGGTTCAATGGTATCATTTCGTCGGACAGACTTTACAAACTTGTCAATTGCCTTTAAATCTTCCTCCGGCTCTGTACTGAGATAGTCAGCAGAGGATTCGATAAGCATGGAATCAATAGCGATTTCTTCCTTATCCCGTTGTATGGAATGCTCAGTAGTATTGGATGGTTCTTTGCCGGGTGACTGAATTTTACTTTGAGAAATTTTAAATTGTAACAGCCAACCGGAAAAGGTGTGCTTCTCATCTGATGTGGGATTAATGGGATTTTCCGGAATTAAAGTTTCGGTGTGCGCAGATTGAGGGGACTCATTACTGACTGTTACCGGAGCTGTTTCAACCGTCCTTTCTTCCCCGTCTTTCATCTCTGGAGATTCAGTATTAATAAGGGGAATTGAATCAACACCTGTAACAGAGTATTTCTCATCTTGGGCTTCTTCCTTTTTATCATTGATTTGAGGATGGTGAAGTGAAATAGCTTTATTCTCTATCTCTTTAATAGCTTCAAGCTCATCCGATTCATTTTCATTTGTAAAAACAGTTTCCGGTTCCGGATTTATCTGGCTGACACTTTCTGACTGCGACATTAGATTTAGTTCTTCTGCAACTTCAGCATGAATAGTTATTGGCGATGTTTCAACTGCTTCCAATTCTTCCGAACTGTGTTCAGTGACTGGCTTTTCATAGAGTAAATGATAAAGCATTTGACGGTCGTTGACAAATGCGGCAGCATAAGCTAATTTTTGTTCCAGTTCAGGATTATCTTCTAATTGATATTTCTTAGCTAATAATAAATGTGCTGTGGCAAACCATGGATACTGACGGATAACTGCCTCCAGTTCCTCTGTGGAAATGGTTTGCAAATCTTGTGGATAGCGAATCAAATGATGTAGTGTGGAGCTGTCCATGTTACCAGTTTACCAATGCTTTGTTAAAAATATCATCTACAATCTGCGAAGTTATATCATCAATTAATTGTTGCTCTACGGAACTTAAATTTTGATTGCTGTCGTAATCGGCATAGCGGGAGAAATTCTGCGACCAGTTTTGTTTTTCATCCTTAGTGTTTTTAAATTCCATATTTACTGTAATAGTTAACCGGTTTTTGGCAGCAGTTTCATTTGCCTGTGCAGCAATAGGAGTGATTTGGTAACCGGTAATGGTTCCTGCAAAATCCAATTCTCCATTATTGTCCACTATAGCCGCCGAACTATTGGTGATGATTTTATCTTTTAATTTTTCTGTTACAGTATTGCTCAATGAAGGAGCAATAATATCTGCATGGTTGGCGATGTAATGAACGGTAGCTGTTTTGGCAGTTGTATTTGCTCCGGTGAATGAATAGATTCCACAGGAAGAGAGAAAGATAAAAGAGAATAAAAAGACAGGTATGAATTTCATTTCAATTATTCCGGAATGTTGTATTCTTTTATTTTTCTGTAAAGTGTACGGTCTGATATGCCCAACTCCTTTGCCGCATTCTTTCTTCTGCCTCTGTGCTTCTTTAATGCTTTAATAATTAATTCCTTTTCTTTTTCTGCAATGGATAAAGACTCTTCTACATGAATCTCCTGAACAGGATTATTTTTTGTGTCAAGTACAATTGGCTTTATTGAATTAGCGGATGTCAATGGCTCTGCTGCTTGATCATAACCCGGATGCACCGAAGAAAAATCTACCGAACCGGGAACAGAACCATATACAATCTTTTTTAAATCATTCAAGTCATTCTTCATATCAAAAAGAATCTTGTACAGAAGTTCTCTTTCATTTGAAAAATCATTTCCGTTATGTTTTTCGCCGGCGAGTATTGGCAGCGGATTTAACTGAGGTTCAGGAATGAATTGGTGCAGCTCATCTGCTGTTACAGTTTTGTTTTTTGCCAGCACCGAAACCTGTTCTGCCATGTTTTTCAATTCACGCACATTGCCATGCCATGAATAATTCACGAGTAATTCTTTAGCTTCTTCGTCTAATTGAATCGGCTGTGTTTTATAGCGTTCGGAAAAATCAATGCAAAACTTTCTGAACAGAACAGGAATATCTTCCTTACGATCGCGCAATGCGGGAACTCTGATAGGAACCGTATTCAAACGGTAATATAAGTCTTCACGAAATCTTCTTGCGGCAATTCTGTCTAACAGATTCACATTCGTGGCTGCTACTACTCTTACATCTGTCTTCTGAACTTTGGATGAACCCACACGGATAAACTCTTTTGTTTCCAACACACGCAGCAAACGTGCCTGTGTCCCCTGTGGAAGTTCACCTATCTCATCCAGAAAAATTGTTCCGCCATTTACGGTTTCAAAATATCCTTTACGCGCTTCATGAGCACCGGTGAAAGCGCCCTTTTCATGACCGAATAATTCTGAATCAATGGTGCCTTCCGGAATAGCGCCGCAGTTTACAGCGATAAACGGGTTGTGTTTTCGTGGGCTTAACTGATGAATAATCTGAGAAAAGACTTCTTTACCCACACCGCTTTCACCATTGATAAGTACCGTTAAATCCGTAGGCGCTACCTGAATTGCAGTGTTAATTGCATGGTTCAGCAGCGGTGAGTTGCCGATGATTCCGAATCGTTGTTTTACACTTTGCAGTTCCAATGGATAATATCAGATTTCTACTTTATTAAATAATGTTTTCAACTTCATGTACCAACAGTCCTTCCAATTAGTGTTGCAGGAGTACAGTCAGTAATCTCAACTGTAACATATTCACCGGGCTTCAGATTCTCTTTTGGAAAAATCACTACTTTGTTTTGAGAAGTGCGCCCAAAAAGTTCATCTTTTGATTTTTTTGAAACACCTTCTATCAGTACCTCATATTTTCTTCCAATTTCAAGCGGGTTAGTCTCTGCCTGATGTTTATGTTGTAATGCAACTATCTCAGACAACCTTCTGCTTTTTACCTCTTGCGGTACATCATCTTCATAATTTCTCTCTGCTAAAGTACCGGGTCTGACTGAGTAAGCGAACATATATGCCAAGTCGTATTTCACATACTCCATCATGTCTAATGTGTCCTGGTGATCTTCTTCAGTTTCTGTACAAAAGCCGGCAATCATGTCCGTAGAAATTCCACAACCGGGAATGATTCTGCGTATTGAATCTATCCTTTCTTTATACCATTCACGGCTGTATGTTCTGTTCATCAATTCCAAAACCCTGTTGCTGCCAGACTGTAGCGGAAGATGAATGTATTTACAGATGTTATCATATTTATTTATGGTGTGTAACACTTCATCAGTAATATCTTTAGGATGGGAAGTGCTAAAGCGGACACGCAACTTGGGATTTACTAAGGCAACCCGCTCTAACAGTTGAGCAAAGTTCACTTGCTCGCCATTTTCTTCGGAGGATGATGTGCTCGTCCATTTATAGCTGTCCACATTCTGCCCAAGCAAAGTAACTTCACGGAAACCCTGTGCAAATAATTCTTCTGCTTCCCGGACAATGCTGTAAGGATCGCGGCTGCGCTCTCTTCCGCGGGTAAAAGGTACCACACAAAATGAACACATATTGTCACACCCGCGCATGATGGAAATAAATGCTGTAACACCATTGCTGTTCAAACGAACAGGGCTAATGTCAGCATAGGTTTCTTCACGGCTCAGTAACACATTAATTGCTTTCTGACCTTCATCGGCAGAAGAAATAAGGGTTGGCAGTGAACGATAGGCATCCGGTCCGATAACGAGATCAACCAATTTCTCTTCTTCAAGAAATTTATTTTTCAACCGTTCAGCCATGCAGCCGAGTACGCCGACTAATGCATCCGGCTTCAGTTTTTTTATTTTTTTAAAATCACCAAGACGGGCGCGAACTCTTGTTTCTGCATTTTCACGAACAGAGCAAGTGTTTATAAAAACCAAATCGGCTTCCATATAATTTTTGGTAGGCATAAAGCCTTCTTTCATTAAAATAGAAGCAACAATTTCACTGTCACTGAAATTCATAGCACAGCCATAACTTTCGATATAAAACCGGCGGCAGTCAGAATTAAGTTCCCTTTCTTCTGCTAACGAAAATGCCTCACCCTGACGGTTTTCGTCGTGAGTTCTGTTGATAGTTTCCAGTCCGGGATAAATTTCTGACATCGTTAATTTTAAAGGGACACAAAGATAAAGTTTTATGGGGAATGTGATGAACGATAATGTGCATGATGGGCAGATTTCTATGACAGATTATAGTGAGAAATATTGATGTGTGTGCAATGCTGCGCTTTATTTGAGACTTCGTCTTTGTCGGAGGGTAATTTATTAGCAGCGCAGTTTTCACTCAAATTGCTCAAAACGCAGGACTTGTAAATGAAAGGTCTATTACTAAGGCAAAGGAACGGTCTTTATCTTTTCTCTTTCTTGCTTGTAGTCTTCTGATAATATTTTTTTTCTGAACCCATTTGTTAAGAAAAGAGAAAGGATTTTAAACTTCTGTTTTACTCCCCACATTTTGGTATAATATGTTTTTCCCTCTGTAATGCTTGCTTGTTTAATACTCGGACAGTTTTCAAAATTATCTTCTATCACCTTTAAACTTCTTAAATAAAGGTCGTGAGCGTGATCCATTACCTTAATATGAATCTGTAACAGATTTTCGTTGCCCGAAAATTCAGTTAACTCGGTGGTGATAATGTTTCCCGAATCAATTCCCGAATCAATCCACATTACTGTGTTTCCTATCAGATGAATTTGATTGGTTGCCAAACACCAGTTAGTACAGTTGGGTCCGCCCTTGATATATGGAGAAAGTCCGGTATGAAGGTTCACAATTCCTTTTTGAAAAGGAAGGGATAGGATTTTTTCCTTTATCATGCGTGTTCCTGATACCATCAGTAAATCCGGCTGAACTTCTTTTATAAAATCAATGGTGTCTCCGGAGTTGATTTGTGTTACAGTAATGTGTTTTACATTGGGCAAAGACGGGAAGTGCCGGTCGTAATATTCTAAAAGATGAAACCACGCATTTCTTATGTTGGAGAAAAGAGTTCTGTCTAAAACTTTATTAAATAATTCTGAAAATGAAATCCCAGATATTTTTTTTGGTTTTCTTTTCTCAAGAACTACTCCAGCAAGGTTAAATTGCTTGGCTATTTTATTGGCAAGTGCTACCTGATTAGATTGATTACCACAGAGCAAAACTATCTTCATCTTCCTGCCATGCGTTTTAATTTTCCATATATTCCTGTAATGCGCAGCTTTGCCTTTATCATATCTTCATTATACAGTTCAATACGGGGAATTTCAAAATTATCATCTCTGTTAGTATTAAAGATCCGTTGGTTGACCGCCAAACCTAATTTGTATCCAACCTGTTCTGACACCATTTTTACCCGAGAATTGTAACTGCCGACCGGATAAGAAATTGTACTCGGAAATCTGCCGGTCACCTCTTTTATCCGTACTGCAGAATCAAGCAATTCAGACTTCAATTCATTCTCATCCTCAATAGTAGCAAGCGGCGGATGAGAAACAGAGTGTGAACCAATCTGAACACCTTCAGATTGCAGTTGCTTAATTTCTTCCCATGTCATCATCAGGTTTTGCGGTTTCTGCACATCATTAAAGTCGGTGACGAATGTCTGTACAATTTCAGTTCTCTTTTTATTCGGAACCCTTTTCAGGTATTGTTTGAACTTCTTGCAATAAGCAATTCGCTCTTCATCAGTATTCCATTTTGTAACATTAAATTCCTGAATAGGAAGCCCGAAATCACAGTTATTTACTTCTAATTTCTTTGTGTTGTAAAAAAAATAATCCATTAAGTATGTCCATGTAGGAGTGTTACGATCTATGCAGTCTGTTACAACAAACATGGATGCAGGCAGAGAATACTTTTTTAAAAGCGGAAAACTGTAATCAATAAAATCTCTGTAACCATCATCATAAGTGATAATCAACGGTTGCCTTTTATATTTCCTGTCCGTGTGCTGAAAGAATTCATCCAGTCCAACCGGTTCATAATTCTTTTTTACATAGAGGAGAATAGATTCAAAAAGTACAGGATCCATAGGATCCCACAAGGGATCGCGCTTAGGATGTACACGGTGGAAAAGCAGAACAGTAACCTTCATTATATATCAGAGCATAAAAAACTGCCGAAAGGTACATTCAAAATCTTAAACGCATTTCTACTTTCACTTCAGATTTTTTGGGCTGCTCAATATTGTCTAATCCGCTTCCAATGGTTTTTATGTTCGTGTAGTAAGTCTGTGCATAGCGAATCCAGAAATCAACATGACGGTTGAGTGAGTAACGGGTAAGTATATAAAACCGGGATCCTCTGTTCTGAAATGACGGAATGGAATAGCCATAAAGAACATCACTTTCATAAGTATATATCCGCGCATCATAACTGTCCACATCAAACAAGCAGTAACGAAGTGTAACAGCAAGAGGAGCGCTCAAGGATTTATATATTATATCCTGAAAAACTAGGTATCCGTAAGAAGGTGTTACAGTTTGCTGATGAAATTTTACCCATTCTACGCGGCTTTGAAATGAAACGCTTGAAGATGCTTTAAACTTCACATTAAAGCGGGCATTCTGTCTTCTTGCGACAGTCAGATAATCAATCGGTGTAGTGTTATTAGTGAAATTAGTTTGCTTGCTCTCGTCTTTGTATCGGGCATATATCTCAATAGTTTTAGAAGGAGTCCATGTGAGTTGGGTGAAATAGTCTGTATTGTGCGAGGGAGCGTCTGTCATAAAATCCAGCCAGGGTTTATTGGAAAAATCAATATACCCATCCAACTGCCAGCGGGCGACAGGTCGAATGGAGATTCCTGTGTATAGACCTTTCTCATTGTTAGGTACGCTTGATTCGCCGAAGCCGCTTGAATACAGGGTTTGAAAATTGCGCTCGTAATTCCTGTAAAGCAGCGACATATCTACTTTCGGATCTAAACTTATCAGCATACCCTGCAGAATACCTTTCCCTCCGTTGCCGCTCATTGCTGCTTCACCGAATAAATTGACATTGCCGATTTGATAATTATAATCCACACTTGCATTGGTGAGTTGATTATTTGGAGTACTAAATTGATTGTAAGGATAAATCTGTTTATTAACGGTAGCATCAATCAGTGATTGAAAAGCCGAAGTTCCGATTTGTAAACGGGTACCGGAGTATTTGATATTACCGCCATAAACTGTTTGCGGTACAACATTCTTCTTTGCTATTTCAGTAGGCGTTCGATGATAACCATCACCTCCGTAAGAAGAAATCACATCTCCCATTTCGCTGACTGTGTCAACTGTTACAATGCCGGCATCTATCTTTTTATAGGAGAAAAATCCGGTAGCAGCAAATTTTCCTTTACCTAATTCCACTGCAGCGCCCCGGAAAAAGTTGTATTCGTTAACTGATGCATAAGGTCTTAATGTCCTTCCGCCTTTCAGTATCTGTAACACCATAGGACTTTTTCCTGTGGAGAAACCGGTACACATGATTAGTCCTTGTCCGAAACGCAATTCATAATCACCAACAGCAAGAGATTTCAAAAACTTATTCCCTCTGATGAAGAAATGTGCAGAATAAAAATCGAACCCGCCCGGCTGAGTTCCTTTAAAAAACTCTTCACCGGCATCTTTCTGTGCTGTAACACCATAGCTTAACCGTGTTCCGAAGTTATAGCGAAACCGTGCATACAGTGTCTGAGGGCTTCCGGAATATCGTGTGTAACTACGGGAAGAAGAGTCAACCGGCGTATAACCTTTTTGTGTCTCAAGAATCTGTTGCCCGCGTAACAGCAGCATATAATCTCCTCGCGTTAACAACTCTTTCAGCGAAGCATTGTAGTTAGTAATGTCTTTATCAATTGTAATGTAGGGAAGAATATTTTCAATAGTAGGCACATCAAAATAAGGCACTGCCTGCAGTTCATAAATACTTATTAACTCGCCTAATTTCTGACGGTAGTTAAGAAAAGCATTTACCTGTAAATCATTCAGTAAATGAAGCTCTACCAACTGCTGCAAGTCTTCTCCGGATGCTTTATTCAGGTTTATAGGATTCTTTACAAGAGAGTTAGACAGATCTTCTATACTTTCATAGTCCTGTGTTACAGCATCGTTGCTTTCGGTGGATTCTTCCAGCAGATTTTCTTTTATATCATCTTTCGGAACTTGAGAATATGAGGTGTGAAAGCTTGTTACAATAAGGAATAAAATTATCATCCCCTTTCTGAACAGAGAAAAACACTTTTCAATAAAAGTAATTTCTCTATTGATTCCGGAATGAAATAAGAGCAGCAGTTTATTTTTTATTAAACTCATAACTCAGCGAAAGGTTAGGAGAGAAACCGAGTACCTGATGATAAGATGAAGCTAAGTCAATATTCAGATTATTAAACCTGAACCCTGCTCCGAAAGAAGACTGAAATGGATTAGTCATGAATCCACCGCGAATAAAAACTTTCTCATCCGGTTTATATTCCAATCCTGCTTTGAACCGGGCAGCGTAATCCATATTCTTTTCAGTTTCTACTGTAAGTAATACCTTCTCGCTTACAGTGTAACCTAAGCCGGCATTGAAGATGGTTGGCAATCGTTCATCTCCATAAAATCCCAGATGGGCACGGACAGGATTATAAATATGTGCGCCGAAATTCAGTTGCCTGAAAATCTTTGCCATTAATCCGGCTTCAAATGTTACAGCAGATTGCGTTCCGTATTCTATAATAGAAGTGGAATGATAATCTAACTGCACACCGAAGGCAATATTATCAGTAAACAATCTTGCATAAGATAGCCCTGCATTCTTTTCATTGTAAACATTAAAGCCAAAGTAGGAAACACCCACGCCAAACACTCCGGATTTTGCAGGCAGTACAACACCTCCTGATGCAGTATTAAATTCAGACATAAAGAAGCCGCGTTGCGATGCAATGGATACAGACGGATTCTTCAGAAAAGCCATTCCCGCCTGATTATTGAAAAGGGAATAATTGTCTGAAAGTGTTACAGATGTGCCGCCCATTGCAAGACTCCGCGCCCCGGCAGGAAGCCCATCGCCGGCAACAGCAATAGAAAACGAAAAATGAAAAGCAGAAAGAAGAACAACAATCCTGATGAAACCTTTCATTCATATTCAAATTAATAACACAGAAAGAATATAATTAAAATGCATCTTTCAGGTGTTACAGTTAAGTTTATTTAGAACAATCCGTGCATTTCTGCATTGATTTTTGAAATCACAGAACCGAGATGCTCTTTACGGTCGGCAAAGTTTGTTTTATCAATATCTATAATAAGCAACCGTCCATGCTTGTAAGTATTTATCCATGCTTCATAATATTCATTCAGCCGGCGGATATAATCAAGCCGTAAATTTTCTTCATACTCACGACCACGGCGCTGAATCTGCTCCACTAATGTTGGAATGGATGCACGCAGATATATAAGTAAATCGGGTGGTTTTATGAGTTGATTAATTGTCTTGAACATATTACTGTAATTATCGAAGTCGCGCTTCGTCATCAATCCCATTGCATGAAGATTGGGAGCAAATATTTGTGCATCTTCATAAATCGTTCTGTCCTGAATTACAGTTTTATCTCCTTTCTGTATTTCTATGATTTGAGAGAAACGGTTATTCAAAAAATAGATTTGCAGGTTGAACGACCAGCGGGGCATGTCTTCATAAAAATCATAGAGATAAGGATTGTTCTCTACATCTTCATATTGAGGTTCCCACTTGTAATGTTTCGCAAGCAAAGTGGTGAGCGTGGTTTTACCTGAGCCGATATTTCCTGCAACAGCAATATGTTTGATTTTATTTTTTTCTTTCTTAGGTGGCATGGGTTCGTGTTTATAGAATGATGTAAGTGAATCTTTGACAAATAAAATCAAAATTTTAGAAATGATTGAACATAAGTGTGAAGTTTCTTTATGCACAATTAATATAGCCAACAATTTTGTATTGCAGATTTCGCTCTCGACGGGTCTTCCGCAGGAGACCCGCCGGTATTAGATGTTTGATTGACGGAGGGTTCAAAATAAAATAGAAACCCTCCTGCGACAGAAGAATCACAAAACTGATACTAAGCCGGAATCCTGAAGCATAGATTAAGAGGTTATATCGGTAACCACTGATGTTTAGGTTAATGTAGAAAAAAATATTTTTTTGTTTCAAAAACTTTGTAGGTTTGTTATCGCATTCATCA
>CAYRJA010000069.1:0-16503 GCA_964424455.1 uncultured Bifidobacteriaceae bacterium | reverse complement strand
CAGCAAGAATGGAAACTATTGCCGGTGAAGGAATCAGCGGGTTCTCAGTTTATCCAAATCCCGGCACGGGAATGTTTACTGTAACAGCCGGTTTTGACAATGAAGAAACCATTGGCATCACTGTAACAGATATTTTAGGTAGAGAAATTTATTCAACACCAAAAAGTATTACAGCAGGAGAAAACAGTTTTACCGTTGACCTGACGAATCAATCAGCAGGTATTTATTTTCTGAAGATTACCTCTGCTTCCGGAATGCTGACTCAGAAGATGATGATTCAGTAATTCGCTGAGTGCAACATTCATAAAGCAAGAAGATTAATTGCGGGCGGTTGGCAAAGCCAACCGCCCGTAATTTTTTATTTGCTGTAAACTCATGGTTTGTCATTTTTGCAAATGAGAACTCCTTTTATAGCTGTTATACAGATCAACACTAATTGTAAACCGATATTTTATTCTTTAACAGGTAAAACTAATTTCGCAGCGTGAAAAAAATAACCTATCCCTTTAAGGTACTTTGGGCGTACTGGTATTTTTTTGTGTTCTCATTTTTTTTCATCCTTTTTTATCCTCTGTTCTTTCTGTGGTTACGCAATGAGAAGAATTACGCAAAAGCCAATCAACTGCGCAGGATATGGGCAGGACTGGTTTTTATATTTACAGGAATTGTCTGGTCGGTTCATAGTAAATATAAGCTGAATAAGAACCAGCCTTACATTCTTTGTCCGAATCATTTTTCCTATCTTGATATACCGCTTGTAGTATTTTGCACGGGAGGAAATTTTAGCTTTTTTGCTAAAATGGAATTGAAAAATATTCCGTTGTTCAATATTTTCTTTCGTACAGTTGATATTCCTGTAAACCGTACCAACCATAAAGAATCTGTGGATGCATTGAATAATGCAGCGAAAAGTTTAGACAAAAAGCACCATCTTATTATGTTTCCTGAAGGAACAATTGCAAGCAATCCGCCGCAACTGATTCGTTTTAAGAATGGTCCATTTCATCTTGCTATAGAGAAGCAGATACCTATTGTTCCTATAACTTTGCTGGATAATTGGAAAATGTTGTATGTTGACGGCAAAATGTGGGGGCGACCCGGAATTACCCGCGCAGTAGTTCATCGTCCCATTTCAACAAAAGGAATGACATTGGATGATGTAGAGTTATTAAAAGATAAAGTTTATACCACCATAGATAAAACTTTGAAAATATATGGAAGTAAATAACGAATTGATAGATAAGCTGGCAGAGCTATCACGGCTTGAATTTGATGAACAATCGAAAGAAGAAATCAAAAAAGATTTAACAAACATTATCCGCTTTGTAGAGAAGCTGAATGAGCTGGATTTAACAGATGTAGAGCCGCTCACATACATCACGGATGAAAAGAATGTTTTAAGAAAAGACGAGGTAAAACATACTGTAACAAAAGCGGAAGCGTTGAGCAATGTACCGCTGAAGGATTCAGATTATATTAAAGTTCCTAAAGTGATTAAGAAGTAGGAGTGGAGAACGAAGTTATCCGGCTGAAAAATATATCCCGCAAATTTAAAGTGGGACAGGTAGTGGTTACTGCATTGAAAAATATTTCTTCTGCTATAAATAAGAATGAATATGTAGCCATGATGGGACCATCGGGCTCCGGTAAATCAACATTGATGAATATTCTCGGCTGTCTCGACACGCCTAACTCCGGAGAATATTTCCTGAACGGAACAGATGTAAGCCGTATGAGCGACAATGAACTTGCGGTCACCCGTAATAAAGAAATCGGATTTGTATTTCAGACATTTAACCTGATGCCAAGATTTACAGCGCTTGAAAATGTAGCGCTGCCATTAGTATATGCAGGAAAAAGCAAGAGTGAGCGTGAAAAGGTGGCAAAAGAAATGCTGGATGCCGTAGGATTAAGCGAAAGAATGATGCACAAGCCGAATGAACTTTCGGGCGGACAAAAACAAAGAGTGGCTATTGCCCGCGCATTAGTCAATCATCCTTCCATTATTCTTGCCGACGAGCCAACCGGAAATCTCGATAGCAAAACTTCCTATGAAATCATGGATATTTTTGATAAGATTCATAAAAACGGAAACACGCTGATAGTTGTAACACATGAAGAGGATATTGCACTTTATGCCAACAGGATTATTAAGATTAAAGACGGGGAAGTTGCAAGTGATTTGATAAATGATAAAAGAATAATGATAAACTGATTGATTCAGAAAGACAGTTAAAAAAACTGTAACACCTCTTATTAACTTTTTACTGATAAAAACAGCACTATGAAAATTTACACGAAGAAAGGCGATACCGGTACTACACAACTTATAGGTGGAACCCGTGTTGCAAAACACAATGCGCGTATTGAGGCTTACGGCACTGTTGATGAACTGAATTCATACATTGGATTAGTTCGTGATTACATGACAGAAACAACTGTTAAAGATTTGCTAAAAGAAATTCAGGACAGATTATTCACAATCGGTTCTTCGCTTGCCAGCGATCCTGACAACTCAAAAATGAAAATACCCGACCTGAAAGAATCAGATGTGGAGTTGCTCGAAAAGGAGATTGATAAGATGAACGAAGGACTTCCGGAATTGAAATCATTTATACTTCCCGGAGGTCATGTGGCGAACTCAGTTTGCCATATTGCCCGGTGTATATGCCGCCGTGCAGAAAGATCAACAACCGCTTTGTCTGAAAATAGTTTTGTAGATGCACTCGTCATCAAATACCTGAACCGGCTAAGTGATTTTCTGTTTGTGCTTGCCCGAAAAGCCTCTAAAGACCACGGAGTAGAGGAAATACAGTGGAAAGCGCGCATTTAACCGGATATGATATTATCAACAGCGTTAATTCCGCTATAGAAAATAAATTTTGTAGAGTAGTTCAAAAATATACTTTTGCGGAAAATTAGAACCCTTATAGAATGTATTGGACACTTGAATTAGCATCCTATCTTGAAGATGCTCCCTGGCCTGCCACGAAAGATGAGCTGATTGATTATTCTATCCGATCCGGCGCTCCGATTGAAGTGATTGAAAACCTTCAGGAATTAGAAGATGAAAATGAGATGTATGAAGGCATAGACGATGTTTGGCCTGACTACCCTACTCATGATGACTTCTTCTTCAATGAAGATGAATATTAATTTAATGATTAACTGATTCATTAAGCGGAACCCTTGCGGCTTCCGCTTAATTTTTTAATAAACTTTCGGTTTCATTTAAACTACCGGGAGTTGAATATGAAGATGAATAAGAACGAACTGACAGATACATACAGGCATAAGGGATTACGAAAACAGTTAGTAGATTCAGTAGCGAAAAGAGGAATTACAGACAAAGCTGTTTTAGATGCGATGAATAAGGTGCCACGTCATTTTTATTTTGACACAGCATTTTTAGAACGGGCGTATGAAGACAATGCATTCCCGATTGGTGAAGGGCAGACTATTTCACAACCCTACACAGTGGCTTATCAGACTTCACTGTTACAGCTAAAAAAAGGAGATAAGATTTTAGAAGTCGGAACAGGTTCGGGTTACCAGGCTTCTATTCTTGCAGAGATGGGAGCTAAAGTATTTTCAATAGAGCGCCAGAAAAAACTTTACGAAAAAACAAAGAAACTGCTTGTTACAATCGGCTATGCTTCCATAAGAACTTTTTATGGCGATGGTTATGCGGGGCTTCCGCTGTTTGCGCCGTTTGATAAAATTCTGGTAACTGCTGCTGCTCCGGAAGTTCCTAAAGCATTGTTAGAACAATTGAAAACCGGAGGAGTGTTAGTTATTCCAGTTGGAGAAAATGTTCAGCAGATGAAACGAATAACTAAAAAAGGAGAGAGCGATTATAGTGAAGAATTATTCGATACTTTTCAGTTCGTTCCCATGCTTCAGGGAAGAGTGAAGTAGTTCTCTGTTCCGGCTCGGGCAAATCTGAATTACTGCTTCAACTATTCCTTATTGTGTTACAGGTAAAGCACATCATCTGTGCTTTAGTAATCAGGCAACTTTCTATTTATACTTATCCAGAATTTTCTTCTGCCAGTCGCTCCACTGCATCAAGGCGTATTGCTGCCGGATGTATGGCTTGTAAGGAGGTTGTGCAAAGAAGTAATCCAGAACATTAATACACGGGCTTGACAGACGACTATTGCTACTCAATGCTGCATTGAAAAGATTCTTCACAATAACGGGGTCACAGTAGTTAAGATTTTTTAAAGCAAGCGCTGCACCGGTACGGGTACGGAATTCATACGAATTGGAAATGTATGCTTTTAATTCATTAAGGTGTTTCTGCGTGTCACCATAACGGTATTGAAAAGCAAGTTCCAGCCATTTGATACGAACAGAATTATTCAATCCGATAACATCTTTTGTTTTTTCAAGATAGGAAGAAATACCTCCGGGATTGGCTTCTGCTAATTTCTGCAAAGCAGTTTGAATAACATTGTAAGAGGAATCAGTTAGAATATTTTCAAACAGCGATTTGAAAGTTTCATTAACAGGAATATTGTTTACGGCAGATGTCCTCACTTGTACATCTTTATCTGTAAAGGCATCTTTTAATAATTGAATAGAAGCTGTATTGTTATCATTTGCTAATTGTGAAACGATTTCTGAACGGATTGCATGAAAACTATTCTGGCGATATACACTAACGAGTATATCCCGCTTCTTGTCAATAACAGTATCACGCAAAGCCACCAATGCATCGTAACGGTCAATCATCAACGGGGCTTTTAATGCCTGATTTTTCAGTTCATCAAAAGTTCTGTTAACTGTAACAGATTTGGTTATCCAGCTTCCCGGATCAAATAATACGAATGAGAAAGTTTTTCCTGTAGTCATCGGCAGCAGAAATGTTTCTGCTTGATTCTTTACCCAAATAGTAGAACTGTCTTTAGTTCCGTCTGAATAGAAAATTTCAACAGCGACAGGCATTTTGAACAAACCGCTTACTTCATCTGTCTTCTGGGTTTGCTTAACACTAAACATCAGATGCGGTTTATTGTTAATGGACGCTTGCTTATAACTGATATTGTATTCAGGTTCTCCTCCTCTGTACAGCCACTGATCAAAGAACCAATCTAAGTCTATACCGAGTACATCCTTAAAGGCTTTCTCAAAATCAGAAGCAACGACGTTATTGTAAGCATTCTGTTTCAGATAATATTGAATTACTCTTTTGAAGGCATCTTCACCTACATAGTGCCGGAGCATGTCAAGTACGGTTGAACCTTTCTGGTAAACCCGTGCAGTTCCAGATCCGGTATGACGAATAGGATTGCGGTTATTTTTTGAGGCATCTAAGGCAGTGTTTTGTTCTCCTCTCCGTTGCCACTCGTAGTATTCTTCGCCAAGATATTTTTTGAAATATAATTTCGGGTAAAAGGTTGCGAAGCTCTCCTGAATCCATGAGTCGTTCCAATCTACACAGGTAATTAAATCGCCGAACCATTGATGAGTCATTTCATGGCAGTTTACTCCATTGTAGTTGCGGTCAATATATCCGCGGTTGTCAATGAAATAAAAATCACCAAAAACAGTTGCGGTAGTGTTTTCCATAGCGCCATACATAAAATCCTGAACCATCACATTGGCATAAGGTCCCCACGGATATTTCACGCCTATTTCGTCTTCCAGAAAGTCCATTATCTGTGCTGTCTGACCGAAAGTCGGATTGTACCGGTTTTCCATTTCGGGGTAATACCAGTTGCAGATTTTTACTCCTGATTTTGAGTATGATGTTTTTACGGCATACTTGTCAATAGCAAGCATCAGCAGATAGCCGGCGTGAGGGTGTTGCATCTGATAATGCCAGGTGCGTGTTACACCGTCTTTGTTCACTACGGGTTTGTGGTCAGGTTGATTTGCTTCGTTATTTTTTACTCCGTTCAGAAGTACGCCGTTGCTCAGTACATTGTAGTCTTTATCAAATGTGGTGATGGTTTCGGTAATGTATTTGTCATTTGGGGCATCGTACATCGGAATCCAGTATCGGTTGTCAGTTCCCTGCCCCTGTGTCCAGATTTGTTTGCGGCTAAGATTGTTTGGGTCATTCCATCCGATGAAATAAATTCCTTTTCTTGGTGTAACTTCATAAATAAAAGTAAGCGAATCATTTTTGTCCCATGTTAATGCAGGAGAAAATAAAACTGTAACACCCTTATCATCTGTTTTAAACTTAGCAGTTTTCCCTCTGTATATGCATGATTTGATAGTGATATCCGGCGCATCAAAAAACAGGGTGTCCACTTTTTTTCTCATCGGAGTAAAGTAGTGAGTGACTTTCCCGTTTACTTTGCCCGCTGCCGGTTCAAATGAGACTTCCAATTTCATTTTGGTGATATCCACCTGATGGTCGCGATATTGTGCGCCCGGGTCGGACAAGTGGCAATTGAGAGCAGATTGTGCGGAAGCATTTGCCCAAACAAATGAGAGAAAAGCAACCAACACGGCTTTAAAAAGAAAGGAAGTGTTGTAGTTCATTTTATTAATTCAATTTGATTTAGATATTAAGGGCAATGATAAATTATTTTGGAGAATAATTTTATATAAATAGAAATCCGGCAATAAAACCGGCACAAAATAATAAAGGATTACCGGATGAATCAGTTGATTCAGAAATCAGGTGATAGGGTTAATACTTCATTGAGTTCTTCTGCTGTAACAGCAAAAAAAGCGCTTCGGAAACCGGAGCGCTTTTGT
Source organism: uncultured Bifidobacteriaceae bacterium (assembly GCA_964424455.1). GTDB lineage: Bacteria > Bacteroidota > Bacteroidia > Chitinophagales > UBA10324 > CAYRJA01. The sequence continues at coordinate 9,786 of CAYRJA010000069.1, read as the reverse complement.
TCTTAAATCATTTTTTAGCTAAATCTCCTGAGAAAAAATCATATCATCGGAAGTAATTTCCGGACTGTCGCTGATAATAGCAGCACGTTCCACTAATGCTTTCAACTCGCGCACATTTCCGGGCCATGGATGCTGAATCATTGCCTTAATGCCGTTGGTAGAAAATGATTTCTGTCCAGTATTGTTCTTTTTACAGAACTCGTTCAGGAAATATTTAGCAAGCAGAATTACATCGTCGCCTCTTTCACGAAGCGGAGGAAGATGAATTAAGAAGCCCTGTAAACGGTAGTATAAGTCTTCGCGCATTTTTCCTTCTTTCACGCGGTTAGCGAGATTTTTATTGGTAGCGGCAATTACGCGCACATCTAATTGTATTTCTTTATTGCTGCCCAGCCGGGTTACTTTGCTTTCCTGTAACACCCGCAGCAGTTTTGTCTGAAGGTTGAAATCCATTTCACCGATTTCATCCAGGAAGATGGTGCCTCCGTTGGCTTCTTCAAATTTTCCGATCCGTTTGCCGTCTGCTCCTGTGAACGCACCTTTCTCATGACCGAATAATTCACTTTCCATTAAATCTTCGGGAATGGCAGCCATGTTTACCAGCACATAAGGTTTGCGGGCACGCGGCGAGTTGTAATGAATAGCAGCGGAAACCAATTCTTTACCGGTTCCGCTTTCACCGGTAATCAATGCCAGCATATTTGTTTTCTCTACTTTCTGAATCAGCCGCAATACTTTCAGAATTGCAGGACTTTCACCTATGATGCGGTTGTATTTATTACGATCAATAATCTGGTCCTGCAGCTTGATTACTTCTTTACGCAACTGCGAATTCATACTCGCGTTCTGAACTGCTTTTGCCAGGTTTACTAATGCATTATTGTTTTTGATGATATAGCCTGAGGCGCCGTTGTCGTAGCAATCCACCACCACATCTACTTTATCCTGACCGGAAAGAATAATGCAACTGATTTCTTTATTGTAATTCTTTATCTCCCGCATCACATCAATTCCGTTTCTGTCGGGAAGGTTGTAGTCAATAGTAACAATATCGGGGTTCAGATGGATGTTCTTGAAAAATTCTTCCGCAGTAGGGAATACAGTTATCTCATAGTTATCATTCATCTGCAGTTCATTGGTAATGAGGTTTGCGTATAGCTCATTATCCTCGATAACAAAAACCCGGGTGAGGTTGGAGGAAGCGGTAGCCATTGTAGTGTTTTTCTCAGGAGTGCTTTTACCAGAATTAGAAGAAAATAGATTAATCATAGGTGCTTTTCAATATTGACTTCCTTTTTCGGCAAAAATTGAGATTTGTTTCAATTCATTAAAAGATAGTTTACATTGATATTTCTTCTGTATGTAATGCGGCGCCTTGTTTGGACTAAACGATTATTCAGAAATTTCTGAATAGTGGATTTAAGATTTTAACTAACAACCAAACGCTTTTTATATCATTTGTTATTGCCTGTCAACTTAATTTGTGATACGCTTTCAGCCAGCGTTCAGGCAATTCTTCTTTGCACGCCTGCTGATAGTCGGCATAAGTGCAAGGCATAATTCTGTTTCGGCGGTTTATTCTCGGAGCACCGCCCACCGGCACTTCCATCCACCACATATCTGTTTTCTGGCTTTTCCAGAAAGTCATGTCGTATTGGTTATCTTTAAAGTGAACCGTGTATTTCAGAAAGTGTTCATCATTTTCTTTCGGTCTTTCAATTTTACGATTATAAAATCCGTCAGTGAAATACCAAATCATTTGAGCAGCAAGCTGGGTAGTTTGTTCACGCGCATCCAACTCAGGATTGATTTCATAAATACCGAATGAAGTAAGTTGTTCGCTGAGTCCGGCATACCGTGCCAGTTGACATGCCTGTGCGCCGGTTAGTCCGTTAGGCGTAGCATTGCGATTGCCGGGAGCATCGCTGAACCTGACGGCAGAAATATCAAAACTGAAGGTGTGAGTATTTCTCAGCACCGGCTCCATTTCTTCAAGGTTGTCTGTTATTTTTCCTAATCTGTAACAGTCGAAGTGTAGTTTATCTAAAGTCTCAACAGTAAGTGACGGAGTAAAATGTGTTTGATAGGCAATGTGGCTGTAGTTAAATAAATAGTTAGGCGTGTGTGTTAAAACACGAAGCAGAAAATTGTCAGAAGTAATTTCCGGTTCATTCTCACGAATGTCAATAAACGAATCCGCTATTGTCAGATTAATAATTTCCTCCAATTCCTGATAACCGCCATATTGACCATAAGTTAAATCATGGCTGCCTCCGATAATTACCGGAATAATTTTCATGCTCAGCAACTCTGCCACCAACTTGCTTACTGCCACATAGGTATCGCGTACAGTTTCTCCTCTGGAAATATTTCCGATGTCGGCAATCTTGATTGGATAATCTTGCTTGTAAAGCTGGTAAAGATGATGGCGGATAAAATCCGGCGCTTTGTCACAGCCGCGGTTGCGGGTAGAAGCGCGGTCTTCCATCACTCCGAATATTGCTATGTCTATTCCTTCTAAATCGTCAATACCGTTTATGTTAAACTGGATATGTCTTCCCCATTGGTTCGTGTGTAGTGATTCTACATCAATAAAATCAGACACCTTTAACGGTGTGAGAAATTCTTCAAGCATTATTTGACTTGTATTTTGGTTTCGTAAAAATAACAGGAGAAAAAAGAAAGGATAAGGATTGTTTATCTGTCTTTCAACATCTGAGGGCAGTGTGAATATTTTAATGTTCAGGAAACAGAAGTATTGACAGGGAAATACTTTATGAATATTGAGATAAATTAATAAACCACAACATCATGAAAAACCTGAATGGCTATTTATTGCATAGCATGAAATACTTAATAAATCGCGGCAAGATTATTTTGTGTCTGTTCTGAAACGGAAAGCAATTCCGGTATTGAAGAATAACCCATCCATATTTTTTTGATAAACCGGATTTGTGGTTTCTGCCTCATTGTTCTGATTATAGAGTTGATAGGTATGAGCATAAGTTTGCCCACCTTCTAAATACCAGACAATGTGATTAGCAATGTAACAGTTAATAAATACCTTGAATTGATTGTCGCCTAAAAGCCGGTCACCGTTCAGCACATACATTCCATTATTCATCCGGTAAGTACCCAGCAGCGTAAGATAGCTGACACCTGTATAAAATGATTTACTTATTTTATATTCAAGATTCATGTTAGCAGGCATATCACCAAATAAATTTACATGGTTGTTTATCTTCCAGTCAATACCAAGCAACGGCATGAAATAATCCCCAAAAAATTCTCTGTTATAGTAAAGCCCGAAGTGGTATTTCAGATTTTCCTTTTTCTTGTAAGTAAAGAGCGCTATACCTCCCATCTGAAACCAGTCTGCTGAAAGAGCAATCTGTTCTCCATTCATCTTAGGTAGCGCCATCACCATAGTTTTCCATTTGTTATTTTTCCAATGCTTTTCATAGCCAACCGCAAGCGAAGTACTGTAGAGGTTTGATTTCAGTGCTGTTTTACCGGAAGTATTAAAACTCAGTTGAGTGAAATTACCGCCAAATAAAACCACATCCTTATTTTTCTGTTCCACCGGCAATAGAAAATTTCCTTCGTACTGTATTAAAGAAACAGTTCCTGACTGGTCGCTGATGTAGGGCTTAGGAGTAAAATACTGAGTTTTCAGATTAACAAGATCAACGAATGGTTGAGCTGCAACTTGAATGTTGCAATGACAATCCTTACGAAATAAATTTAAAAAGGATTATATACTCTTTGATATAAGAAATTTTACTAAATAAGTAAAATCACAGTAAATATACTTATTATTAAATAGCACTAAATTGTCAGATATTACCAGACCTTCATATATTAATCTATAATAAAGGGTAACCTTTTTTGAATTTATATGTAAAGCAATACAATTTCCGATAAACACCAGAAATGAGTACGATTGTAGAGCATAATAGAGGTAGCAAAATCTCTTTTTTTCAACGGAATATTAATATTTACTTGAGTGATACCAAAGTAATGAGGGTATTACTGTTTGCAGCGGGCATACTTTATTTGATGTCCGGATTATCATTTTACTCCCAAAACCTTTCTTCCTACTCTCAGTATTTCATTGAAATTTCGATTGGTGCATTCACATTAATATTATCCCTTCTTTCTTTTTTTGTAAAAGTTGTCAGAGAGAAACTGCGTACCATTATTATTATTACAGCTTATGCAATAATGATTCAAAGCATAAATCAATGTAGAAGCAGTCATTTTGAAATGAATAATTCAATTATGTTGCTTATTACTTATATGGTAACCGGCATAGTGTTTAAGAGAGTAGGGCAACTGAATGTGTTTATATTGGTTAATTATATTTTGGTTATACTGGCGATTAACTCGGTAGAAACAATAATGAATAGTGATGTGCTTATGGTAGCATTTACTACCGGAGGGTTAGTTTCAGTGATTGCAACAGGATCTAATCTCCGTAATCAGGAAAAATTAAGACGAAGCGAAGACCTTTTCAAAAATATTTTTAATGAATCAGCTGATGCCAACTTCCTGATGACGATGGACAATTCCCGTGTGTTAAGCTGCAATAACAAAGCAGTTGAAATGTTTGAAGCGGAATCAAAAGAAAAACTGATTGGAATTAATCCGTATTCACTGCAGAAGGAACAATTTACGGAAACGGAGTTTTCAAAAATTCATAAACAAATTCAGGATAACTGGGGATGGTCAAAAGAGTTGCAGTATGTTACTCAGAAAGGAAAAACTTTTTGGGGTAACCTTGAATTTCGTGTGGTGCAGTTTAATAACAAGCCACACCTGCAAATCCGCATCACGGATATTTCAGAAAGAAAAAGATTGGAACACATGCTTCTTGCCGAGAAGCAAGTGCTGGAATTAGCTTCGCGTGATGCTGATGTAAACAATGCATTGAACTTGCTACTGAAGAACATTGAAATCATCAGCGGCGATATGAAAACAGCAATTCTGTTTATTAATACAGATAAGACAGAGATATGCTACAATAATACCTTCGGACTTCCGAAAGAGTTTATTAAATCTATCGGCTGCATGAAATTAAATGAAGAATGCAGCCAGTCCGGAGCGGCTGCTATAAAGAAGAAACCAATCATTGTCAGCAATATTGAAACCAGTAACTACTGGAAAGATTATTTAGTGTTTGCCAGAAGACATAAAATTGCGGGCAGCGCTTCTTTCCCTGTTTTAGCTGAATCTTCCGGTGAAGTATTGGGTGTTATGGATGTATATTATGAGAATGCAGTAGAGCCATCGTCCAAAGATTTTGAAATCATCAGCCGCGCAGTGAATATTATCGGCGTGCTGATGGAAAAAGACAGAGCAGTTACAGAAAACAAACTGTCTCTTGAAAGAATAAAAACAAAAAATGAAGAGCTGACAAAGACCAATGCAGAACTTGACCGGTTTGTTTATAGTACATCACACGATCTTCGTGCACCTCTTATGAATGTAATGGGCTTGATTGACATTACCGAGATGGGCATTACAGATGAGAAGTCAAAGTCGTATCTGACTATGATGAAAAGCAGCGTACAGAGCTTGGATGATACCATTAAAGAAATTATTGAATACTCGAAAAACACACGCACCGATGTAGAAGTAGAACAGATAGATTTACATGTACTCACCGAACAAGTGCTTGCCGGACTTCAATTTATGGACGGTGCGAATACTATAGAGAAGCGGGTACACTTCGATATAAAACTCCCGTTCTACTCTGACAAAGCACGTCTAACAGTTATTCTGAATAATCTGATCTCTAATGCCATCAAGTACCGGAACCCCAAAAAAACAAACCCTTTTGTTACTGTAGATGCGACAGTAACAGAGGAAAAAGCAGTAATTACTATCAGTGATAACGGCATAGGCATTAAGCCGGAATATCAGGCAAAGATCTTTGATATGTTCTTTCGTGCAACCACACAAAGCAACGGGTCAGGACTGGGGCTGTATATTCTGAAAGAAACTTTAAATAAATTAAATGGAAAAATTACAGTATCTTCAACCTTGAATTTGGGAACCACATTGACAGTTGAAATACCCAATATGTATCCCGAGTGAAAATAATATATGAGTAGCCCAAGATTTGAGAATATACTATTGATTGATGATAATGATATTAATAATATCATGCACGAGCGGCTGCTCGAGATTTCTAATTTTGCAAAAAGCATTGTAGTTAAATCTTCTGCAGTTGACGGGTTGCAATACCTTCGTACAGAAGTGCCTGATGCCGCTTCAGCGCCCGATGTTATCTTTCTCGATATTCGTATGCCCATCATGGATGGATTTGGATTGCTTGCAGAGTTTCACACATTACCGGAATATATTCAGAAGAAAGCCAAAGTAGTTATGCTTTCTTCCTCGCTGGATGAACAGGATAATGAAAAAGCAAAATCATTTACGCAGGTAGTGGCTTTTTTAGTGAAGCCGCTGTCCATTGATAAGTTGAATTCGCTTCCGCTGTAACACATACAGTGACAGAGCAATTATAGATTACTTATCATTTCCAAAAAGCAAAATATATTGCTGCAATTTGTTCCTGCCTGTATATTTCATTAAGAACAACAAGACAAACGAATTGAAATGACAATTTTCAATCACTTTCTCTATGAAGTAAAATTGCTTTCATTGGGTTCTGTTGTTATTTTTGTGTAGTCCTGAATAATTTTTCATCTAACAAAAGATGTTTCGAAAGGGAGTTTTCTTTGTACTGCTCTTGTGTCCTTTTTTATTGAAGGCACAGGTTATTTCGTTTCCACAAAAAGAAATTGACAGATGCTTGCAGGAAGCATGGAAAGGCTCAACAAATCCGTTGGTTGCTCCACAGCAGCAACCGGAGGAAAAGGTGCAATCGGGAGTGTATCAGTTCCTAAAATCTTATGTACATGAAAAGATTGCACTTCCACAAGCGCCTCGGCATATCACCCGCGGCAGCGACACACTCTTTGTAGGAATTACTCCCAATGACACTGTTACTGTAACAGGCTCATGGCAACACGATGGACCCATTTATATATTGAATGATGGTGTGCTGATTTTCAAAAATGCACAAGCAAGAATACTCGGTAATATTCTTGTCGCTAATGAGGGTCAGTTTTTAGCGAACCATTCTGACTTTGACATACCTCAACAATATTTTTATCAGCGCTCCATAATAGTTGCTCATCACGCAAGGATGAGTATGAATAACTGCTCTATGCGCTTTAGCGGGATGAGCCATAATTTAGTAATTGCTGATTCAGCCAGTGTAAACTTTAAGCAGGTACATTTTTTCGACTGGACAACCACAGGCGTATTTGGCAAACCACAGTTTTTTATAGATACCTGTAATACTATCGGAGAAATAATTATTATGGACAGATGTACTGTAACAGTAAGAAATACAGATACTGCATTGCTCTGGCACCATATACCCAGCAACGCACAATTAGAATGGGAATTCTCTGATGGCAATCAACTTTCACATTATACCATGTCACCCATATCACCGGGAGTTAGCGGAATTAATTATTCTGTGGAAGCAGAGAACTGTAAGTTGATTTGGTGGGCATTGATGCCGGAAGACAAATCTAAAGTAACTATCAACAATTCTTATCTGCGGGCAATCGGTGTATGGTTTACGGGTAAAGATTCCACTACTGTAACAGGACTGGCAAACAATGCATCTTACATTTCTTCGGGAAATCTGTTTAAAGACAGAGTCTTGCAACTGAACAACTCTTTTGTTATTACATGGAGTTTATATCCCATGGATTCGTCGGTAGTGAATATATCCAGTTGTATAGCCGGAGAAATAGGTGCTGGCGGAAATGCCAAAACGATTTGCACTTCTACTTTTGTAGATGGCAGCGGAGGTTATTTCTGGAGCAACGGGAGTGCGGTTCAGTTTGCAGTAGTGTCTGCATTTACTTCCCATGTAAGAAGCGAGGGAAGCGGAATAGTACTGGCAGGATACAGTTCCATAGCGAACGGAACGGCAACAGGTATTGGCAATTCTATTTTGTTTTTAGTACAAACACCGGTGTTACAGCATCCGGCAGCTTATGACGGGTCAGCGGTATGGGTAGCTAATATGGCAGCTCCGTCTCCTGCGTATGTGAATGATTCTGTAACACTAACCGGCTCAGCATATATTCTTCGCGGACCGGAAAGCAAGCTGATGCGTTTTAATCATTATTACCTTCAGTATCAGAGAGCAGGAAATACAGACTTGTCTTTATTATCCGGAAATACTTATACTCCGGTAGATCAGGGCGTGCTGGCGAAGTGGAATACAAAAGATTTAACACCCGGCGATTACAATTTAATGATGGTATTGAAAGATGACTGGGGCGACAGCGTGAACGTAAATATTTCTGTCACACTACTTCCTTCAGTAGTTACAGGAGTTACTCTTTCCCATATAGAAAACCAAATATCCGTTTCACCCAATCCTGTATCTGATAATGTAACTGTAACAGTATCCGAAGACGAACAGAACCATTTAGTAGTAACAGATGCCTTCGGAAGAGTGATGGCGGAAAGATGGATGCCCGCATTCAGAAAGGAAGAAACTATCCCAATGACAAGCTATCCTTCAGGTATTTACTTTCTGAATGTACAATCCGATAAAGGCAGCTCTGTTAAAAAAATAGTAAAGCAGTGATTTATTTAAGCTAATGCACCGACTTTCTTTTTTTCTTCAACTTTTTCTGTAATCCACTTATAAGTTATGGCAAGCCCATCTACTAAGGGTTGGGATGGTTTCCATCCGAGTTTTTCACCAATCAGTTTGTTGTCAGAGTTTCTGCCGCGGACACCTACCGGTCCCGGAATGTTTTTAATGGTTATTTTTTTGCCCGATAGTTTAATAATCATTTCTGCAAGTTGATTGATGCTTACCATTTCTTCTGAGCCGATATTTACGGGACCTGAAAAATCAGAACGGGTAAGGCGGATAATTCCTTCCACACATTCATCAATGTAAAGAAAAGAGCGGGTTTGCTTCCCGTCGCCCCAAACCTCAATCGTTCCGCCGTCAGGAGTTTCTGCCACCTTACGACACAAAGCTGCGGGAGCTTTTTCTTTTCCGCCACTCCATGTTCCGAGCGGACCAAAAATATTATGGAAGCGTGCAACTCGTGCAACTAATCCGTAATTACGGCTGAATGCCAGATAGAGCCGCTCGCTGAAAAGTTTTTCCCATCCGTATTCGCTGTCAGGCGCCGCAGGATATGCTGAGTCTTCATTGCATTTTGGGTTATCGGGGTCTTCCTGGTTGTAAGCGGGATACATGCAGGCAGAAGAAGAGTAGAAGACTCTTCCAATATTATGTTTTGCACAACGCTCAACTATGTTCAGATTAATCAATGCAGAATTATGCATCACATTTGCATCATTCTCTCCGGTAAAGATGTAACCTGCGCCACCCATATCTGCAGCTAACTGATACACTTCATCAAAGGGTTGGTCCAACACTTTGTCGCAAACTGCCTGTGTGCGCAGATCGCCGATAATAAAATCATCGGCAACCGTCTTGTCATATTCAGGATATTTTAAGTCAGCACCCCGTACCCAGAACCCTTCTTTCTTTAGTCGTTTTACCAGATGGCTTCCGATAAATCCTCCGGCGCCACAAACCAATGCTTTTTTCATACACTAAAATTTAGGCAAATATAGTTCATCTTTAAAAAAACTAAATTTAGCATCTATTTTGGGTGTATGAATAATTGCAGTTTCAAGCAGCTTTAGTTATGAAGCTAATGA
>CAYRJA010000068.1:0-16705 GCA_964424455.1 uncultured Bifidobacteriaceae bacterium | reverse complement strand
TAAAACAACCCTTTATTGTGGTTGATTCATAGTTCTAATGAACTTTTTGGGATAATAAGCGGACAGGTAGCGGACGCGGGGCGAGATACCACTTTATGCCAAGGTCTGAGCGCAATCATCGGCGGTGCTCCTGTGGCAGTTGGGGGATTAGAACCCTATAATTATTTATGGACACCCGGGACGGAATTAAGTGATAGCATCGAAGCCAACTCCACCGGATCGCCCACTGCTACGACTACTTATATTTTAACTGTAACAGATTGGAATGGATGCGAGGCAAGAGATACAATAGTTGTACGGGTAGTACCAGAAGTGTATGCTGGAATTGATACCGTAATGTTTGAAACATATAGTGTAATCATAGGTGGCAACCCTGCTGCATTAGGAGGTGAAACTCCCTATGTTTACCAGTGGGTACCTGCAACTGGACTAAGTGCTACTAATATATCTAGACCATTTGCCACTCCTGCTTTAACTACTTCATATATTCTTACTGTTACAGATGATAATTCCTGCGTTGGAACGGATACCGTTACTGTTTTTACCCGCCACTTACCGAAAGAACTTAAAGATGATAATATAGTACTCAGAGATATCACCTCGTTTGATCCTCTTGACGGATGGCTCTATTTTGATAAGGATACCATACTTATAACCCCGGATACATTTTTTGTTCAATATAAGGAATCATTTGGATTAGGACAGCATGACTCTATGATTCTTTTGCGAACTAATTTTGAAGATTCTCTTTTTATGGTTCATCAACGATACAGCCAATATCATAAAATGATATCTGTAGAAAATGCTGAATATTCTGTTCATTCGGAAAGCGGGTACGTATCAGTCGCACATGGTAAGTTGGTTGAAGGATTAGATATTGATACCTCAGGAATTATTTCAGATGCTGAGGCATTGAGCTATGCACTTGCTCAATTTGATGCTATGTTTGCATGGCAGGATACAACGTGGGAAAATGAATTAAAAGAAGATGAGGAAGACAGCACTGCGACATATTATCCGAAAGGACATTTGGTTATCACTCAAAATATTTCTGATAAGTATATTGACAGTAATTATGTATTAGCTTATCGATTTACAATTCGTACAATAGTGCCCGACGACCATATAGAAGTCTTTGTTGATGCAAATACGGGAGACATAATAAGAATACATTCACTTTATGTCAATTGTAGTCCGGGAAATTTGGTTACACTTTATCAAGGTAGTTCTACATTCAGCACCTATCATAGAGGTTGGCCATATAATGACTATATTTTAAAAGATGATTGTCGTTTTGGGAATATTCATACGAAAAATTATTCGTCATTTCGTTCATGGGGCTTAATAAGTAATATTGATGACGAAGATAATAATTGGTCTGCAACTGCAGAACGAAATGCTACTTCGGCTCATTGGGGTATTCAGAAGTCTTTTGATTATTATCGGTGGGTATTAGGGAAAATTGGAACCGATCCCTCAAATAGTTCACGAGAAAAGAGAGTATATGTAAATGATAACATTGGAGGATTTAATGCATGGTATAGTTCAGATGAAAATCCGGATTATTTTCAGTTTGGATATGGTCTTACGGAATTGGATGTAATTGGTCATGAATATACTCATGCCATTACTAGATTTGAAGCAGATCTTGATTATAAAAATGAAGGTGGCGCTCTAAATGAATCTTTCTCAGATATTTTTGGAACAATGATAGAAAGATATGTTTTTCCTTCAAGTTGGACATGGTTATTAGGCGATTTTATTCCCTTAAAAAGATCACTCTCTAATCCTTTACAATATAGTCAGCCAAATAGGTACAGAGGTCAATTTTGGTACACTGGTTCCGGGGATAATGGTGGAGTTCATATTAATAGCGGAGTTCAAAATCATTGGTTTTATTTATTGTCACAAGCAATTGGATCAGATAAAGCAGCAAGGATTGTCTATCGTAATCTTTCGCTTTATATGCAGGGAGGATCAATTTATACAGATGCGAGGGCTGGCAGTATTCAGGCGGCGAGAGATTTATTTGGCCGTTGTTCCAATGAAGCATATCAAACGCAGTTAGCATGGCATAAAGTAGGTGTGGGAGATGCTCCTATAAATTGCGTATCAATTACAGGTATGGATTATATCTGTCTAGACTTAGTTAATTATCCCACCCATTATAAAGCAATATCTAATGTAAGCGGAACATATAATTGGTCATCAGTTTCAGGATGGTCAGTATCTGTTAGTGGAACTCAAAATAATACTTTTAATGTTACTAATATTTCGAATGCTCTGTCAAAAACCATTCATGTTTCAATAGGATCATTATCTGCCGACTTAGTTGTAAAGATTAACTCCCAATGCGAACTTCCACGCTGTAAAGGATGTACTCTTAGAGAACAGGAACAAAGTTTAACTAAATATCTGAGTATAAGAGAAATATCTGTTTTTCCGAATCCAACGCAAAACGTTCTTAATATTTACATCCCTGACCAAGTATCAGGCAAAAATGAAGTAAGCATATTTAACTTTCAGGGGCAAAAACTAAAAGAAATAGTAAGCAGTTCAAGTTACATTACATTTAAAATAGGAGATTTTATCCCGTCTGGATATTATATATTAAGAATTAAAAATGAAAATACGATTGAAAATATTCGTGTTAATATTTCAAAATAATCTTAGTAATGAAACGCTCGTTCGCATTAATATCTTTTTTCATTCTTCCTCTAATAACCTTTAGTCAAACTCCTAACATGATGATTAGTATTAATCCGGGTGTTGCTAAATTTTCAGATTGGAAGAATTATTCCCTCATTTTATTTTCAGTTAGTTATCAGCATGAATTTGAAAATTTTTTTTGCACGATAATGTTAAGCAGTCTTTCTGGTCGCGGTGATTTTAAGAAACCATTTTCTCCTGCAAGTGTAGGGGAGATTGCTCAAAGACGTTATAAATTTATAGAATTAGATGTTGGAAAGCCAATTTTTATTTTTAAAAAGCCAACTAACAGAATTGGTTTTGGAGCCGGAGGTAAAATTTTACACAGACAAGATCAAATAATTACTTATATATTACCAGTGCCTTGGTATGAACCTTTTTTTGAACAATATGAACGAGTAAGTTTGGGAGGAAGTTTATTTACTCAAAATGAATTATTTATCACCAAGCATTGGTCAATAGAGACTATAATTCAATATCATTTTTACAGCAATGGTAAGTCATTTACTTCACTTAACTTGGGAATCGGGTATCATTTTTCAAGAAGTAAATCGAATTTATGAAATTCCGCTTCCGTAGTGCAATGTCATTAAATTAAGGAATAAGGAATAAAAAAGGATTGCATAGTCATAATTTTGAGTTTCCGTATCCGCCAAGTCACTCCGCAGTGTCTTGAAGCAGTGAGAGGACTTGGCGGTATTAATAGCTGTGTATTTACAATAGCCCGAAATATTTATCTTTAACAGCATGTCAGTAAATGTTCAACATACCGGAATTTCCGTCCCCGCCGAGTCACTGCTATCGTGCCTTGTGCGTGTGCGCAGGACTCGGCGGTTATTCAAGAAGGAAAATATAATGATTTCATTATCTTTAACACGCCATGACAGTAAAGTCGCAGCATACCGGCACTAACCAAACTTACTTCATTACCTTCACCTGCCATAAATGGATTCCGCTGTTTGACATAACGAACTGTTACACTTTTATTGCGACTGGTTAATCCGGCTAATCAATAATGGCAATCAGATAATCGGGTATGTAATCATGCCTAACCATATTCACCTGATGCTATACCTGCATGGAGAAAGCAAAACCGTTGATAAAATTATTGGTGAAGGGAAACGATTCATGCTTATCACATCGTACAACAATTGAAGCAGCAAGGAAGAAAAGATATACTGGAACAACTAAGCAAAGGTGTTGAAACAAATGAACGGCAAAGAGGAAAACTGCACAATGTTTTTAAAGAATCGTTTGATGCTAAAGCGATTTATACCGATAAATTCACAGAGCAGAAACTGGATTAAATTCATCATAATCCGATGAGGGGGAAATGGAACCTGGCAAAAGTACCCGAAGAATATCCGTACTCATCTGCAAAATTTTATTTCACGGGGTCTCAGGGTAGAGTTATTGTAACACATCATCGTGAAGCAGGAATTTTTGAAACAGAAAAGCATGGATTTCAGCAATGAACAAACAGCATCTCAACAACACCGCCGAGTTCTGCGCACACGCACAAGGCACGGCAGCAGTAACTCGGCGGGTACGGAAACGGAAAAGAATGAAACTACACTATAATGCAGAACACCGAACCCACCACCGAGTCCTGCGCGCACGCACAAGGCACGGCAGCAGTGACTCGGCGTGGACGGAGGAATGAGTAACTGATTTTCTGCTTCTCTTTTTCTACATTCTTTTTACCTTTGCCTTACAAAATTTCTATCAATGAAGAAACTGATATGGGTTACTATTTGGTTTGTTGCCTTTTGGGTAGCAGTAACTGTTGCTTACTATTGCTTGAATCTGAATCATAGCTAAACCTTAATCAATAGTTTTTACTATTGCTATTTATTATAACCATTGACTAAGAAGATAGTTGCTATCGGTGGCGGAAGCATGATTGAAGGCGCCACTGATTCAATTGACAGAAAGATTGTTCAGCACACAGGCAAGAAGAATCCGCGTACATTATTTATCCCCACTGCTTCAAGTGATGATCCTGAATACTGGGAACGCTTTCAGAAAATATATGCAGATAAATTAGGATGCAGAACGGATGTATTATTCCTGCTGAATAATAAGATTTCCAACAAAGAAATAAAGTATAAGATTGAACACGCTGACCTGATTTATGTGGGTGGCGGAAACACGCTGAAGATGATGCGCCGCTGGCGCACACTTGGAGTAGATAAGCTGTTACACAAAGCGTGGCAGAAAGGAACAGTGCTTGCCGGTACAAGCGCCGGCGCTATTTGCTGGTTCAACTATGGGCACAGCGATTCTATGGCATATTACAGTCCTAAGAAATGGAGTTACATCAGAGTAAAATGTCTCGGATTTATTCCTTTCACATTGTGTCCGCACTATTTAAAGGAGAAGCGCGACAAACATTACAAAGCAATGATTCAGAAATCTGGAGGGATGGGTTTGGCACTGGATGATTGTTCTGCCATTGAAATCATAGATGATAAGTTTCGTATCATCAGTTCGAAAAAGGGAGCTAACGGATTCCGGTTAGTAAAGAAGAACGGAAAAGTAGTTGAAGAAATGCTTGAACAACGTAAAGAATTACAGTCGCTTCAGTCATTGGCATTCTAATATAGTTCATCACGAAGAGTTATACTTTTCGGTAACCACTATTAGTAAAGCGATGGTTGCACACAGAACGCTGCATAGATAATACGTAGCCCAACCTATCTGTTATTCTTTTATAAATTTTACTACTTCACCTGTTCTTCTATTTCTGACAATATAAATTCCATAGGTATCTATAGAAAGCTGAATGAGATATCCGGCGGAAGATTTGGAAAATGCAACAGGCACATTTCTGCCCAGCACATCTGTAACAATTAAATCTTTCGGATTTTCTACGCCTATTATTTCGCAGGTAGTACAGGGAACCGGGTAAATCTTCATGACCATCTGGTCGGCAGAAACGGCAGAAACTCCATTGGGGAATGAGTTAACCACATTTACTGTAACAGGAGAAGCATCTTCTGTGCGGAACAGATAGACCGAGGAGTTACAAAAAGTGCTGGTGCAACCGGCGCCATCCGTAATGGTTACGCAGATTTTATAAAAACCGGGAGCGGAATAGGTATGAGAGGGTGTTGCTCCGGGGGAAGTGCTTCCATCGCCCCAGTTCCACAAATAAGTAATAGGGGCTACTCCTGTTGTGGTATTCAGTGCATACCAGGTGTGCGGGTTGTTATTATCAGGTGCAAGAGTGAATCCTGCGGCGCAGCCATTACTGCATGTATTTACTTTTATGTAGCCCACCATTATAGTAGTATCAGCGCCGTTAGCATTGGCAACTGTTAACCGTACATTATAAATGCCCGAAGTATCGTAACAAATATTTGTTGGATTTTGTAAGTTGGAATGTTGCGGAGTCCCACCGTCAAATGTCCATGACCACGATGCAGGATTATTAGTGCTCAAATCCGTGTAGTGAATACAGTCCTTCTCACAGATTACATTTTGAGAAACAAAAAAAGCGGCATGTGGCAGGCAATCGTGAACAGTAACCGTTTGAACGATAGAATCAGTTACACCATTATTATCCGTTACAATTAATTTCACAGGATAATTGCCGGGCGCATTGTAACAAACCTCCGGTGGGTTTTCACCTGTATAAGAGGAAGGGGTTCCTCCTGTAAAAGACCACCGCCATGATTGATAAGGGGTGGCGCCTCCGGTAGAGGTGTCTGCATATATTACGCAATTACAAGTTGAAGAAACAGAGGAAGTAAAGTTCGGAGTAAGGGTGCAGTTATTTACTGTAACAACGCAAAAATTAGAAGTAGCCGGAGAGCCGGAAACGCAAAGTGAACTTGATGTCATTACACAAGAGACAACATCATTATTGTTTAATGTGCTGCTGCTAAAGATCATACTGTTTGTTCCAACATTGTTTCCGTTAATTTTCCACTGATAGGAAGGAGCAGATCCACCATTGACTGGTATTGCCGTAAAAGCAGCAGAAGACCCGGGACAAATTGTTAAACTATTGGGGCTGATGGTTACAGAGGCAGTAACCAAAGGGGAAACGGTTACAGTTGCAGAACTTGTCGCTGAACAACCACTATCATTAACAGTCAAACTGATGGTATTACTTCCGGAGTTTAATGATGATACGGTATGAGGTCCTCGTCCGGTGTCCGAAACTGCAGTTCCTCCATCGAAATCCCACTGATAGGTGGCATTGGGAGAGGCGTTTCCGAGGTAAGTAACTGTAACGTCACTTCCTGTGCAGACAGTAGTGGGGCTTATTGAAAATGCAGCAGATAACTGGCTGACAGTTACAACTGATAATAAGTTTAAAACATCTTGAGAACTGCCGTTACTCACATAAAGAGATACACGGAATGTTCCGGGGCTATTATAACAGACCGGAGGTGGGTTCTGTCCAATAAACGATGAAGGAATACCCCCATCAAAAGTCCAATTCCATACTGTAATCGGATCTCCGGTATAGGAGCTTTTATCTGTAAATTGGATGCAACTATCCTTACATATTAACACCGACTTTGGCGTGAAGTCAGCAGTTACCTGGGCAAAGGAACCAGTAACAGCGCAAGTGAGTACTGAAAAGCAAAGAGCTAATGCAGATGTCAGATACTTTTGAGTAAGATTTTTCATAGCATCGAAAATTTAGATAGTAAAGTTAAAATTAAATCAACGGCATCCAAAAGCAATATTATAGGACTTCATTTATACCAATAGAGTGACATTTTTCATTAACTCCAATACCGGAAACCTAAAGGCATTGTGTACAATCATTGTAGAATAGAAAAACGAGAGTTACATACAGTAAACTTTGCTTAGATAAAATACTTTTTTGTTTACATACTTCTCCTGTACTGTCCTCCCACTTCAAACAGCGCTGAAGTAATTTGACCGAGAGAACAGTGTTTACCTGTCTCCATCAGTTGTTCAAACATATTCTTATTCTGAACAGCGGTGTGTTGCAAATCTTTCAGCAATTTGTCTGATTTGTCTGCATGGAATGTGTGCAGGTTCTTCAGCATTTTTATCTGGTATTCTTTTTCTTCAGTGGTAGCACGAATCACTTCTTTCGGAAGAATAGTTGGCGAACCTTTAGAACTAAGAAAAGTATTTACACCGATAATGGGGAATTCACCTGTATTCTTTAATCGCTCGTAGTACAAACTTTCTTCCTGAATTTTCCCGCGCTGATACATGGTTTCCATTGCACCCAGCACTCCGCCTCTCTCAGAAATACTGTTGAACTCTGAAAGTACCGCTTCTTCCACAAGGTCTGTAAGTTCTTCAATGATGAAACTTCCCTGAAGCGGATTCTCATTTTTTGCTAAACCCAATTCACGGTTAATGATAAGCTGAATTGCCATTGCCCGTCGAACACTTTCTTCAGTAGGAGTGGTGATAGCTTCATCGTAGGCATTAGTGTGAAGCGAGTTGCAGTTGTCATAAATTGCATAGAGCGCCTGAAGAGTGGTGCGAATATCATTGAAGTCAATTTCCTGAGCATGCAGACTGCGACCTGAAGTCTGAATGTGATACTTCAGCATTTGAGAACGCTCATTTGCGCCGTACTTGTACTTCATCGCTTTTGCCCATATACGTCTTGCCACACGACCAATCACTGAGTATTCAGGATCTATTCCGTTGGAGAAAAAGAATGAAAGATTGGGAGCAAAGTCGTCAATCTTCATTCCGCGACTCAGGTAATACTCAACATAAGTGAATCCGTTTGACAGCGTAAACGCAAGTTGTGAAACAGGATTGGCGCCGGCTTCCGCAATATGATACCCGCTGATAGAAACTGAATAAAAGTTTCTGATTTTATTTTTGATAAAATACGATTGAACATCGCCCATCAGCCGTAGAGAAAACTCGGTGGAAAAGATGCAGGTATTTTGTGCCTGATCTTCTTTCAGAATATCTGCCTGAACCGTGCCGCGAACTGCTGAGAGTGTATGAGCTTTAATTTTTTGATACACATCTGCCGGCAGCACATCTTCACCTGTTACACCAAGCAGCATTAAACCTAATCCATTATTTCCTTCCGGTAATTTCCCCTGATAAGCAGGTCGGGGAAGATTTTTGTCTTTATAAATCTTTTCAATCTTCTTATTCACTTCCTCCGCTAATCCCTGCTCTTTAATATAGAGTTCACATTGCTGATCCACAGCAGCATTCATAAAATAAGAAGTGATGATTGCAGCCGGACCATTGATGGTCATGCTCACTGAAGTTTTCGGATTGCAGAGGTCAAAACCGCTGTACAGTTTTTTTGCATCATCCAAGCAACAGATACTTACTCCGCTGTTTCCAATTTTTCCATAAATATCAGGACGGGTTTCAGGATCGTGCCCGTAAAGTGTAACAGAATCAAATGCAGTGGATAATCTTTTAGCAGGCATGTTCAGCGAAACATAGTGGAAGCGGCGGTTGGTACGCTCCGGACCGCCTTCACCTGCAAACATTCTGGTCGGGTCTTCACCTTCGCGCTTGAAAGGAAATACGCCTGCAGTGAAAGGAAATTCACCCGGGAAATTTTCCTGCATCACCCATCTTACTATTTCGCCCCATGATTCAAATCGGGGAATAGCCACTTTCGGTATCTGTAAATGAGAGAGCGATTCAGTATGAGTTTTCACCTTCACATCTTTACCGCGAACCTGATAGACATAAACATCATTCTTGTAGTTGTTACAGATTTTTTCCCAGTTAAGAATCAACTCTTTTATTTTTCCATCCAGATTTACTTCCTTCTCATTGTACAATTCCTCTAACTGAGTTTTCAGTTTTTCTTTATCGGTAACCTTTGAGGTAGAAAGTGTATCAATGGTTTTACGAATGGAATAAAGTTCCTGAGCTATTTTGCTTTGTTCAATGCTACGCTTGTCGTAATTGTGGTTGTTCTCTGCAATTTCACTCAGATAGCGAACACGGTCGGGAGGAATGATATAAACCTTTTCACTCATTTCTTCTCCTGCCTTGAAGTGAGAGGTAAATTTTGAGGA
Source organism: uncultured Bifidobacteriaceae bacterium (assembly GCA_964424455.1). Taxonomy (GTDB): domain Bacteria; phylum Bacteroidota; class Bacteroidia; order Chitinophagales; family UBA10324; genus CAYRJA01. The sequence continues at coordinate 6,983 of CAYRJA010000068.1, read as the reverse complement.
AGTTTTTTCTGAAACCTTACTCATTATTGCCTTGTACAGGCGGTTCATTCCCGGATCGTTAAACTGAGAGGCAATAGTACCGAACACCGGAACTTTATCATCATCTAAATCAAAAAGCTGATGATTGCGTTTGTACTGTTTCTTTACATCACGAAGGGCATCAAGTGCGCCGCGCTTGTCGAATTTATTGAGAGCAATGATGTCAGCAAAATCGAGCATATCAATCTTTTCCAACTGAGAGGCAGCGCCGTATTCAGGTGTCATTACATATAAACTCACATCGCTGTAGTCGGTGATTTCAGTATCACTCTGACCGATACCCGAAGTTTCAAGGATGATAAAATCGTAGCCGGCTGCTTTTGTAATGTCTAATGCTTCTCTCACATATTTAGACAGGGAAATATTTGACTGACGGGTGGCGAGTGAGCGCATATACACGCGCGGATTGTTGATGCTGTTCATGCGAATCCTGTCACCGAGCAAAGCGCCTCCGGTCTTTTTCTTTGAAGGATCAACAGAAATGATGGCAACAGTTTTGTCTTTAAAGTCAATGAGAAACCGTCTTACCAATTCATCAATAAGAGAAGATTTGCCTGCGCCGCCTGTTCCGGTAATGCCCAGTATAGGAGCTGTAACACTTTGTGCTTTCTTATGTACATCGGTCAGTACCGGCTTTGCTTCATCAGGAAAGTTTTCTGCTGCTGAAATTATTTTAGCTACGGCAGCCGGATGCTTGATGTCAAGTTGTTTTAATATTCCGTTCAGTGATTGACCGGTAGGAAAATCCGCTTGCTGTAACAGATCGTTTATCATTCCCTGCAAACCCATGGCACGACCATCATCGGGATGATAGATACGGGCTATGCCGTAATCCTGAAGTTCTTTTATCTCTTTTGGAAGGATAGTTCCTCCGCCTCCACCAAAAATTTTTATATGACCGCAGCCCTTTTCTTTAAGCATATCAAACATATACTTAAAGAATTCATTGTGCCCGCCCTGATAGCTGGTAATAGCTATTGCCTGAACATCTTCCTGTATGGCACAGTCCACTATTTCTTTTACACTGCGGTCGTGACCGAGGTGAATGACTTCCGCACCGCTTGCCTGCATGATGCGCCGCATGATGTTGATAGCCGCATCATGTCCGTCGAAGAGAGATGCTGCTGTAACAATCCGGATTTTATTCTTTGGATGATAAATTTCTGACTTCTTCATTTCAGAGGGTAAATTTAATTAAAGCAAACTAAGAGTGAATACCCGATACTCTCTTCTCTGACTATTTGTTTGTTCTGTTATTCCGGCACAGAGGAATCTATTGTTACAGGAGTACTCTGTTCAGGCAGATACTTCGCTACGCTCTGGATGACACGTTGGTGTTTAATTCACTATTACATTCTTATAGTACCTGGATTCACCTACCGTAAGTTCTACGATATAAATACCCGACGATAAATTTGTTCTGTCAATTTCATAATTATAAATTCCTGCGGGTTGTTCTTCTCTGTTTGAGAAAGTTTTTACCACTTGCCCTATAGTATTGTAAAGTCTCAACGAGATTAAATCATTACTGACTACCTGATAAGAAATGGTTGCATATCCGGTATTAATAACATTGGGATATACATTGAACGCATTTGTATTGTTCCGGTTAGTTATCAATGGGATTCTTGCCTGATAAGGAATTTTGTTGAATGAAGTAATGGTAACCAATATTTCATTGGTAGTAGCGCTTAGAGGAGTATTCAGATTAACTGTAACACCTCCTGCTGAAGTTTTTCCTGTACCAATAATTCCCCCTTCTGAATACAGACATACCAGTGCATTTTCAGTGTTACAGGAAACATGAAAAGAGGTAATATCCGAATTAATAAACGGAGTGAGTGCAGCAGTTATTTTTTCAGGAATATCTGTTCGCACAAGAAGGGAAGGATCGCCGAAACAAACCCATGTATCGGTCATATCAAATCCGGTTTCTCCGTACTTATCATTCATACTTATACATCCGTTAAAAGAAATTCCACCGAAGGTGCGAAGAACACGAGATGAAATATTTTTATCGGTAAGTATAGTGTTGAACATATCCTGTGCCTCCATCGGCTCATCCCAATACTGATCAATGGTAGAGCAGAAATTAGCTATGGAACCAATAGGTTGTCCATTTACATCTTTAGAGTGCATCAGCACTTCTGAAAAACATTCATTACCAGAAAAATTTCCGGTTTGGCAACCGACTATCCACACAAATGGAAGTTTATTTGCATTGTTCAGTTGTCGGATGCTTGTGTTGGTAAAACCGGAAGTCAGTATAACATTTACATTACCGTGACCTGTGTAATTCATAACTGAAACACCATCATTTAATACTTTTAATAAGTCACCTGTTTTCGGATTGCTGGGAGCATCCACTCCATCGGGATGTGTTCCGTCAAACAATTCTGCTACATCAGTATAGGTAGAACTTAAAAGCTGATTACGAATTTTTCGGGAATGTTCCCAGTCGTACTCACCATCATCACCCTTAGTGCGTTCATTGGAAGCGATACATACGCCATGTTTGAGCCAGTTGCCTGTAACAGGATATTTTTCATAAGCAAGTGTGCGGTCAATCTGTGTTTGCAACTGGTCGGTATTTTCGGCAGAAAATCTTCCTACAAAAATGTCAGGATAATGGTCATTGCCAACAATGTATCCATAATTATTATCGGAAGTTCCTGCACCGGTAATACTTGGTGGAACCTGTGCCGCATCGCCTACTAAAAGCAGATAAGTAAGATTGTTTGAATGATAATATTCTGCCACATACTCTTTAATTGAACCGCGAGTACCCAGTGTTTTCACATCAACCATGTCAACATAAATTCCTTCCTGCCGCTTCCATTCAACGAACGATGACATTGTACTCATAAAAGGTCCATAGCAGATAATCAACATTCTGTTTTCTTCTGTTACAGGAATGTATCTTGATTGTTCTTCGCGGTTACTAAAATTAATAAATTGCTTCTTGTAAATATCCGAGAAGTAATTGTTGGGCAACGCAGATTCTGTTCTTAAAAAAGGATTTGTTACCACAGCGCCTTGAGAAATCTGTTTTATTTCCACTGTAATATTATCATACACGCGAAGCACTTTTGTAACAGGATTGTATTGCACCGGATTCACCACTACCGTTTGTCCGCGCCAGTCGCGGAGAATGTAGGGATCACGAAGTGTTACAGTTTGCTGAGGGAAAAATCCGTTTGTTGAATATTCGTCTCCGTAAGTAAAAGGTATCTTTGCAGTATCTGTGTTGCGGGTAAGTGAACCTTTTGAAGGTGCAATAGAAATATTTTCATAATCAGTAAAAGAAGAACTAATCACATTTACCTGCATCAGTCCTTCGTCGGGAATAATTAATGAAGAAGTAAGTTTAGGTAAATCAGGAGCGCCCTTTTTCAGGATAGGAGTGGCATCGTTCAGTTCAACTTTATATTTAATCCCTGCAGAGGTTTGTACTTTGACTAAGAAAATTTTTCCCATAACAAATTCAATCACTGAGTTTCTATCGGTTGAAGACACTAACCGGACAGATGTGTTTTCTCCACTGCTGATTATCACCGGCTGAGAAAAGGCGACTGAACACAGAAACAAAAGAAGAAAAAGGGGAAAGAATATCTTTTTCAAGAATGATAAAAAATTGTGAAGCAAATCTAACTGAATAATACAAACTTAGGAAATAGAAAGAAGGCGCTGAGATCCACGCTCAGGATTAACCCTGCAGAAGAGGAATTCCCCTTTTTCGGAAACTCTGAGGTATTTAGCAGTAACACTATTTAATTCTGTTTTCATTTTTATTTTCAATTACATTTCTTATCAGCGTAAGTGAAAAACACTTGTGCCAGCGGGCGGTAATTATTTGGTGACAGTGCGTTATCAAATTTTTGTAACAAAAACGAACGATAGAACAAACGCAAAACATATCTTTACGGACGGAAATATTTATTATGAAATTATCAGAGTTCAAGACAAAACTAAAAGCAGTAGAGAAACAAGGTTTCATTAAATCAAAACGAAAAAGTAATACTGGAATTGGTTACACTCTTGAAACTTTGCTTGGCATTAAAGAGAACAATATCAAACTTCCCGACCTTGGTAAAATTGAACTGAAATCTAAACGCAAGAATGTTTCAACTTTGGTAACAATGTTTACTTTCAATAGCGGCGTTTGGAAAATATCACAGGCAGACACTCTCAAAAAATACGGTTACAAAGACAGTAAAAAACGAACAGCGTTGAAATGCTTTGTTCGTGTTAAACCGAACGCACAAGGATTGTTTTTGAAGGTTACGAAGCAATCACTTCAAATGTATCACACTGACAAAACTCTAATTGCTGAATGGGATGCAACAAAGTTGTTGCAATATTTCGCAGCAAAACTACCGAAACTGATTTTAGTTCTTGCGAACACTCGCAGAGATAAAAATGACAGAGAAGAATTTCACTATAATGAGGCATACTTGTTGAAAAATCCGAGCAAAACTGGACTACTTAAACTCATACAAAAAGATTTCGTTGTTGTGGATTTGCGTATGCACATTGTAAAAGGTAAAGCAGTCCGAAACAGAGGAACTGCATTTCGTATTGAGGAAAAAAATTTAGTTGAATGTTTCAATGATAAAACAAAACTCTTATGAAAAAATACATTGACAATTCATGGGACTTCAGAACAGCGAACACAAAAATTTTCACTCATTGTTTTCACAATTATCCTGCAATGATGATACCTCAAATCGCTGGACGACTTATTGACAATTATGGTAAAAAAAATGATGTGCTTTTTGATCCATATTGCGGCACAGGCACATCGGTAGTTGAAGCAAATCTGCGTGGCATCAACACAATTTCAACTGACATAAATCCACTTGCACGACTAATCACAAAAGCGAAATCAACTGTAATTCCATTACAAGTTTTGGACTTTTACTTAAAAGACTTCAACGATTATATTTTTCAATACAAGTTTGGAATAAAAAACGGAACAGTTCCTATTCCAGATTTTCCAAACATTGATTTTTGGTTTTCGGGACAAGTGAAAAAGGATTTAGCGAGAATTAAACATTACATTGAGAAAATAGAAGATGAAAAAGTTACAAACTTTTTCAAGGTTGCGTTCAGCGAAACAATTCGTGAAGCATCACTGACGAAAAACAGCGAGTTTAAACTTGTGCGAATGAAAGGAAATCAGTTAGAGAAATTTTCTCCCGATGTCTTTGCAATTTTTGAAAGAAAGATTTTTAGAAACAGGAACGGACTGAAAGATTTTATTGAACAAGTTAAAACACAAAAGAAAAACCAAGTGTGCAACTTTGATACTATCAATGATATTCCGAAAAAAATTATCAAAGATGAAAGCATTGATTTGATTGTAACTTCTCCACCTTATGGTGACAGCAGAACAACAGTTGCTTATGGACAATTCTCAAGACTTTCAAATCAATGGTTAGGGCTTGAAGATGCAAGTCAGGTTGACCATAATTTGATGGGGGGCAGACGGGCAAAAGAATTTGAAAAGTTTGGAGTTAAAGAACTTGATATACAAATTGAAAAAATTGGAAATAAAGATGAAAAACGAGCATTAGATGTAATTAGTTTTTATCACGACTACAAAATTTCTATTTCAAATGTTGCCAAGACAGTTGTAAAAGGCGGGACAGTAGTATATGTTGTAGGCAACAGACGAGTAAAAGACGAAGAACTTCCTACAGACATTGCGACAGCAAAGTTTTTTGAATTGCACGGACTAAAACACACCGAAACTATAATCAGAAATATTCCAAGTAAAAGAATGCCTAAAGAAAATAGTCCGTCAAATGTGACAGGTGCAAAAAATACGACAATGAATTGTGAATATATTGTAACGATGAAGAAGTAGAACTACTGTCCGTAATAGCTAAGTTTTCGTTTTGCACGAAGGGAAAGAGATGAACACTTTGTTGAGTCCCGAACAAACAAGACAGGCGAAACAGGATTGGTATTATGGGAATGTTATAGAACGGGTTGATGTGTTTGAGCAAGTGAGGTTGCTTGTTTTTTTAAGGTGCGACTGTCCATCTTTTTTACAGTTCCTCATATCTGCCAAGTCCCTTTTCAGAAACTCTGTGGTATTTATTATAACACTGTTTGATTCTATTTTAATTTCATTTTGTCAGCGCAAGTGAAAAACACTTGCGCCAGCGGAGGGACAATTCTCTGCAATCTTCTGACGGAAGTCAGGGGCATATTTGATAGCAAAATCAGGAATAATTTTTTTAATGGACTCAGCTAACTCTTTTGGTGAGAAACTAAGTGAAGCAATATTGTAAGAAGAGCGTACTTGTATCTTTTCAGCAGGAGCTTCCATCAGTTCAATGGTGGCGCGAATTGCATCGGGCATGTACATCATAGGAAGCGTAGTACTCTCCGCAAGAAAACAGGAATACACTTTATGTTTCTTCGCTTCAAAATAAATATCAATAGCATAGTCGGTAGTTCCGCCTCCGCCGGGAGTTTTGTAGCTGATTAAACCGGGGTAACGAACGCTGCGCACATCTAAATTTCTTTTCTGAAAATAATAATCGCACCATCTTTCTCCCGCCAGCTTGCTGATTCCGTAAATGGTGTTGGGTTCCATCACCGTCCATTGAGGCGTATTCCTTCGCCGTTGCGCTCGGTTTGCAACCGGGTGCAATCAAATAATCCGGATTGTATCCGTACTCGGAGGGTCTTCTTTTTCAGAGACCCTCCTTGTTTGCTGTAACACACTGCTTGATTCTGTTTTTCACATTTATTTTCAGCTACACTTTTTATCAGTGCAAGTGAAAAACACTTGCGCCAGCGGGGATGTGTTCCGTCAAACAATTCTGCTACATCAGTGTATGTAGAACTTAAAAGCTGATTTCGGATTTTTCGAGAGTGTTCCCAGTCGTACTCACCATCATCACCCTTAGTGCGTTCATTGGAAGCGATAC